>JAFWYP010000049.1 GCA_017517665.1 Clostridia bacterium
ATTATGATCCGCTTGCGCCTGATTGGGGCAAGCTTGACGAAGCCGGCAAAATCAAGCAGATTCATCTTATCGGTCACAGCTTTGGCGGAACAACCGTGCGTATGCTGATTCAGCTTCTTACCGAAGGCTCTCCCGAGGAAATTGCCGCAACGGCATCCGACGATATTTCAGGACTTTTCACGGGAGGAAAAGGTAACTGGGTAAAGAGTGCAACAACAGTCTGCACACCCCACAACAGCTCCACTGTTTATTATCCTCTCAAAGCGCTCGGTCTTTATGAGATTGTTCAGAACATAAGCTTTCTTTATGCCGGCGTTATGGGCAGAAGCTTTTTAAACGGCAGACTTGTTGACTTCCATCTTGAACAGTTTGGATTGACAGATGTTTTCAACGGTGAGAAAGCCGACGGTCTTATAGAAGCTCTTATACGCGTTGAACAGAATCTTGATGATACCTGCATTTACGATTTAACACCGGAAGGCACAGCGAAACTCAACAAAGAATGTACCATAAATGAGGATATTTATTATTTTTCCTATCCGTTTTCAACAACAGCCGATGTCAGTTTTCTCAATATCGAAATTCCGGATATAAAAACCAATCCCGTTATTTATTTAACCGCGTTGGTTATGGGTGTAACTCCCGAGTTTACTGACCCTTATACCGGGATTGTTTATGATGAAAGCTGGCATGCAAACGATGCACTTGTCAACACGGAAAGCGCAAAATATCCCATTGACGAGCCTCATAAGGATTATGATGCGGATAACATTGAAAAGGGTATATGGAATGTTATGCCCGTTCAGAAAGGCGACCACGGCGCGGCGATAGGTCTTTTCTCCGACGAAGAACAGGTTAAATCGTTTTACCTGAATCTTTGTGAAATGATTTGCGAATTACCCTGATTGATTACAAAATGCCCCGAAAAGTTCAACAAACTTTTCGGGGCATTTTTTTGCACAACAGACATTGTTTGTTCAAAACTTACAAATTGTGCAGATATATTTGTGTATATTTGCCAAAAAAATTTTTGCTGTTGTGATTTTTATGTGAATGCTGAATAGTTTAAAATATATGCAAATTTGTTTATATTGCACAAAACAGAATATAAATATTTGTGCAAAATTACTTGACTTTTTCGAGGGATAGTGTATAATAAAGACACAACAAAGAGAAAGGAATGAATGTTATGAACTTCTACGAAATTTCCACTTACCCCGCAGAGAAAAAGCTCATCGAAGATATCGCAAAGGAAAAGAAATTCCTTACATTCAAAAAGCTTTTCAAAATCTTCGAGCTCGACGCTTTGCTTACAAAGTAAGAAAAGCCAAGGATTGAGCTTTAGCTCTCCGCATTAAACGACCCTCACGGGTTTTTATATATCTGGGCTGAGAAACAATCTCTGTTCAGAGCTTTGGAAATTACAACAGACCGCACAAAGGTTTTCTCCTTTGACGGTCTGTTTTTTATTTTTCGGCATATATGATAATGGGGGAGGTGTGTTATGAATTGCTGTATTACGGAGTTGAGATGCAAGGAAGTTATTGATAAATCCAACGGCTGCCGTCTGGGACTTATAAGCGATGTTGAAGTTGATTCATGCTGCGGAAGAGTGACTGCTCTTATTATCTATGGCAGACCGAAATACTGGGGGATTTGCGGTAAAAGAGAAAGAATAAGAATCTGCTGGGAAGATATTGAAGTTATCGGAAGCGATACCGTGTTGGTAACAAAATCACAGAGGTGTAATGATTACCGGCGAAGAAGCAAATGATAAAGGCTTGCAGAGGATTTACCTTTGCAAGCCAAATTTTATATATTAAAGTCCTGTTTTTTCGCTGATGTATTTTCTTGCCATGCAGGCATATTCATAGGGATTTGCTTTTGCGGGGTCTTGTTCAGCTTCAACAACAACCCAGCCTTCGTAGTCTGCATCGGAAAGAATATCAAATACGGGTGTGAAATCAAAGTCGCCGTCACCGGGAACGGTAAATGCGCCTGCTCTCACGCAGTCAAGGAAGCTCCAGCCATTTTCTTTGCCTTCGTTGATAACATCCTGACGGATGCTCTTGAGGTGAACGTGCTTGACTCTGTTTACATATTTTTTGAGAACACCGATTGCATCTTCACCTGAGAATGAAAGATGACCGGTATCGTAGAGAAGATAAACAAGGTCGGGGTCTGTGATTTCCATGAGCTTGTCAATTTCTTCTTCGGTCTGAACGCCTGTACCCATATGATGGTGAACGGTAAAATACATACCTTTTTCTTTTGCGAGTCTGCCCATTTCATTGAAACCTTTTGCAATGAGTTCCCACTGTTCATCAGTGTAAACGGGCTTGTCGCCGAAAATGCTCAAAGCCTTGCCCTGAATCGAGTTGCCCTGTTCGGATGCACCGATAACCTTTGCACCGAGCGCGTGAAGAAAATCTCTGTGCTTTATGAATGCCTCGATTGTTGCTTCGTAACCTTCGGAAAGAAGGAGAGAGGAGAACCATGCATTGCAGATTCTGAGACCTCTTACATCGAGCTTATGTTTGAGGGTTTCAACATCCTTGGGATATTTGTTGCCTATTTCGCTGCCTTTGAAGCCGCTGAGAGCCATTTCGCTTACGCACTGTTCAAATGTGTTTTCAGCACCGAGGTCGGGAAGGTCATCGTTTGTCCATGCAATAGGAGCTATCGCAAGGCTTACCTTGTCTTTGTTAAGCATTTTAATTCCTCCGTATATCAATAAAGTCTTGCTTTTGCAATGTTTTCCTGCATTTCATCATATGCTGCCTGAACGGTTTCGCTTGTGGAAACCTCGGCAACGCCGACTCTCCACCATGCATCGTAGCCGTCACTCATGCTGCCGTGAACAACCTTGATGTCAAAGAGGCAGGGCACTTTCTGTTCTTTCGAATCTTTAAGTGCGTCACGAAGTTCGGCAACGTTTGTGACTGTATAAGCCTTGCAGCCGTAACCCTCCGCAATCTTTGCAAAATCAATGGGAACAATTGCACCGTCGAGCATACCTGTGAGAGGATTTCTTGCCTGGAAACGTGTTCCAAATGTGTCTGTACCCTGATTGTTCTGGAGGTTTTCAATGCAGCCCCAGCCTGAGTTGTCAAAGAGCATAACGTTAATCTTTGCGCCTTCCATAACGGCTGTGTAAAGCTCGCTGTGAAGCATAAGGAAGCTGCCGTCACCAACCATTGTGTAAACTTCTCTGTCGGGTTCTGCAAGTTTAACGCCGAGTGCGCCGCAGATTTCGTATCCCATGCAGGAGAAGCCGTATTCCATATGATATGTATTGGGAACGGAAGACCTCCAGAGTCTCTGCATACAGCCGGGAAGGCTTCCCGATGAACCGATTGCGATTGATTTTTTATCAATCAGCTTGTTGATTTCGCCGAGTGCTCTTGTCTGTGAAAGACCCTCTTTGAGATATACGCTGTACATACGGTCAACTTCCGAGTTGTAGTCTTCCTTAATCTGAGCAAGCTCTGCGCTGTCCCATGTTGAATAATATTCTCTGACAGCAAGTGTGCCCATGATGTCAAGCATAGCGGTTTTTGCATCGGCAATAACTGCTGTTGAATCCATTTTGAATGCGTCAAACGGGCAGATGTTTATTGAAAGAATTTTGCAGTTAGGATTCTGGAATAACCATTTTGAAGCTGTTGTGAAGTCTGTAAGACGTGTTCCGACTGCAATAACAAGGTCAGCCTGCTTTGCAACAGCGTTTGCTGCAGGGCCGCCCGTAACGCCGATACCGCCCATGTTAAGCGGTAAATCCCAACGGATGTTGCCTTTACCAGCTTGAGTTTCGCAGATGGGGATATTGAATTTCTCTGCAAAGAATCTTGCAGTTTCCCATGCTTCGGAATACCTTACACCGCCGCCAACGATAAGAATGGGCTTTTCGCTGCGCATAATTGCAGCAACAGCAGCTTCTATTTCGCGGTGAGTGGGTGAACGTCTGTCAAGATACCATACTCTTTTTTTAAGAAAATAATCGGGATAATCAAAAGCTTCGCCTTCAACGTCCTGAGGCATTGCAATACAAACCGCACCCGTTTCTGCGGGGTCGGTAAGAACACGCATTGCATTGATGCAGGCTGTCATAAGCTGTTCGGGTCTTTCAATTCTGTCCCAGTATTTGCAAACAGCCTTGAATGAATCGTTGGCTGTAATTGTGCAGCTTGTCGGCTGTTCAATCTGCTGAAGAACGGGGTCGGGCTGACGGCAGGCGAAAGTGTCACCGGGAAGAAGAAGAAGGGGAATTCGGTTAGCTGTTGCAGTGCCTGCAGCGGTAACCATGTTGAGCGCACCGGGTCCGATTGACGATGTGCAGGCGATAATCTGACGGCGGTTTTTCTGCTTTGCAAAAGCAATCGCAGCGTGTGCCATGCCCTGCTCATTGTGTCCCTGATAGAACTTGAGGTTATGACCGCCCTGCTCAAGTGCCTGACCGATTCCTACAACGCATCCGTGACCGAAAATGCCGAAAATGCCGTCTACAAATTTAGTTTCAACTCCGTCAAAACTGATATACTGATTATCGAGAAATTTGACAAGAGCCTGTGCCATTGTAAGCTTCATAACGGAACTCCTTTACACGATATATTTTATAAAACAAGAGGTTTTGATGCATAATAGTCATATGAAGACATAAAAACCAATATACAAAGTTATTATATACCATATATAGTGCTATTGCAAGAAGAAATAATCAAATTGCGAAACTAAAATAATAAAATTTTTATCAAAAAACTCTTGACAAGTGTGGATAAATAATATATTATATTGAAGCGCTTGAAAAACAGCGTGTAAAATTTAACAAATGATCCATTAGCTCAGCAGGCAGAGCACTTGACTTTTAATCAAGGTGTCCGGAGTTCGAATCTCCGATGGATCACCAAACACTTGATATCCGAACTAATCTATGAAGATGGTTTAGTTTGGGTATCTTTTTTTCTTATCAATAAGTAAATAGCAAAAAAGACGGTAGTAACAAATCAAAGTTACTACCGTCTTTTTATGTATGGTTATGAGATTTTAATCTTCAAGATATTTTATCCACATATCCAGCCACAAAGCGATTATTTCTTTCCCTTCATCAGGTGAAATGTAATAATCAGTGCTGAGGTTATCCAATAAATTTTTCTCCTTTCTTCAACAACTTTATTCTAAATTTGTCTTGTATTCTTGCGTTGAGATTTTGCCTCTATTTTTATACGCACCGAGAATTTCGGGCGGTATGTTTTCGACTATTTTTCTGAGTTCCTCGTATTCCTGAAGTTTACGGGATATTTCAAGTTTTTTGAGTGTGCTCTCTTTACTGTCATCAAGCTTTTTCTCAAGCTCTGTTATCTCTGTCTTTAGTGTCTTATACGCTGCATCATATTTTTTCAGCTTTGTCTTCATCTGCTCAACACCGGGGATATATTCATCAATCAACGCTTCGATTTCTGCAACTTTTTTCTTTGCATTCAGCGGATTGATTTCCGTCAGTAAGTTCATCAGCATTTCTCTTTGTTTATTCAGCTTTACGGCTTGTTTGAAAAGTCTCGGCGGAATATGTTCTCTGCCCGTTTCACTTGCACTTTCGCCCCGTTCCATATCGGGGTATTTCTTCACCATGTGTTTCCAGAATTCATCCTGCCACCAGGTCAGCTTTTTTCTGTTGCCGACTATGTCTTTCGCACTCAGTCTGCCGTCATCCGTTATCGGTACAAACGACAGATGCATATGCGGTGTTTTTTCATCAACGTGAATTACCGCCGATAAAATTCTTTCTTGCGGAACGTGTTTCAGAATGAATTTCAGAGCGTGTTCAAAGTATTCTTTGATCTGTGCTTTTTTCTTATCCTTGAAAAATTCGGGACTTGCTGTTATAAGTGTTTCAACAACTCTTACACTATCCGTTCTTGTTCTGCAGCCGACTTCGGCAAT
>JAFWYP010000050.1 GCA_017517665.1 Clostridia bacterium
ACCTGAATTTCGCCGTTCTGAATTCTGACATCGCACAAATCAATTATTCTGCCTACGGATTCGTATGCAACGCTTTCATCTGGAACAGAAATACGACAACCGGCTTCTGTCATACCATAGCCCTGACGGAGAAAAATGCCGAGTTTATTATATTCTTCAACCAACTCGGGATTAAGATATGCGCCGCCTGAAATGAGCCACTTTATATTTTTGCCGTAAACCGCTTCTGCCGCCTGCCTCGGAGTAAGGTCAGGATTTCTCCTTAGAATTATTTTGATTTTCCCGAGCAGCGACTGTGCTATCATGGGCACAACTCTGATTACCTTAGGCTCAAAACATTTGAGATTATCCGCTAAATCCTTGAATTCGCCGTTAAGGCAAACCTGCAGACCGTCTTTGAGATTATTGAGGTAATCTCCCGAAAAGCAGAAGGTATGATACATAGGAAGCACGGAAAGCGCAACAGTGCCCTCCTTAAAAATATCGGTGCAATATTCACGGTACATGATATTTCCGACAAGTGCATTCATTGAAAGCATAACGCCTTTTTTTACACCGGTTGTGCCCGATGTATAAATAATAACGGCGCATTGTTCTTTATCCTCTTCTTTTTCGGAAAGAGAAGAAAATTCCGACTCAGCAGAATAATGCTCATAAATTTCATCTGCCCTGCCGAAACAGCAGATGTTTTTCAGCTTGGGACAGATTTCAAGCAGCTGCTTTGCCCTATCCCCAAAATCATCCTCGCAGAGAAGCATTTCAATATCCGCTCTTTCAAAAAGTTCCGATGCTTCATTGACGGATATCTCCGGCGCAAACGGAACAAAAACATTGCCGCTTGTAAGCACTCCGGAACAGAAAACAAGATATTCATAGGATGTTTTTCCGATAACGGCAATATTTATTCTTCTTTCGGTGATATGCCTTATCATACGGCACACGCACAGACTGTCATTTTTAATCTGAACAAAGCTTTTCTCATTGATTTCGCCGTCTTTGATATATTTTATAAAGGTTTCATCTCCGTATTTTCGCGCGCTTTCAATCAGCAAATCCCTGACAGACGGTATTTCCGTTTTAATCATACATTGTCCCTTTCGTCCGTTTCAAACTTAATAATCTATATATAACGCAAATTTTGTCTAATTTTATCATCACATCGAAAATAATACAATGTGCAAATTTCTTAATATGACTAAAGAAAAACTCCGCATCCGAAGCTGCAGAGTTTTGGATAAGCCTATAAAATTCTGTGTGGAACAAATCAGTATTTCCTTTTTCCTAACACAAAATGTTGCCCTTGTCACTACTTGTTCCCGAACAATTTGATATCTCAGAGCACATCAACTACAGCCTTTTTTCGTCCTCTTTGCGTTGTTTGTTTGAACGGATTGCGTAAGGTATTCCGAAGCCGAGTGCACCGCCGAGAATTGCGCCGATGAGCATAAACAGCCACCAGAGAGGATTTTTCTTTTCTTCCTCTTCTTCGGTATCGGCTTTGATTACTTTTTCTTCAATAACGGTTGAAACATCGACTGTTTCGGTGTAGGTTTCGCCGAAATCATCTTCATAATTAATCGTGATTGTACCTTCGGCCTTGCCGAGAATTTCCGTGCTGACGCGGAGATTAACGCTTCCCGTTTTACTCTCGCCCTGCGTAATTTCGCCGACAAGCACCGTTCCGCCGCTGTCAAGACCTTTGACGTCAATATCAATCATTGCATTGTGAATTGTGCTTTTGCCTGTATTCATAAGATTTATGCTGACGGTTACGGTTTCGCCCTGAATTGACTTTGAAGGCAGTCTTGCGGAATCATATTTCAGCATAACACTTTGCTTGATATTAACTCTGATAATATCGCTTGCAGAATAACCTGAATGGTTTGAGTCTTCATATTCCATTGAAAGAGTCAGGGGATGTTCACCGGTTTTTGCCGTGTGAACGGCGGTTAATCCGACAGTCCATACATAAGTGCCGTTTGCAGGAATACTCTTGACATAAGCGGTGCCCATACCATCCGTTTTGAGTTCACCGCTTTCATCGGAAAGAGAAAGCTTTATGTTGCTTACCGCCTTTGACGGACTTGTGTTTTTGATTGTGATATTTACTTTTCTGCTTTCGCCGGGAATAATACTTCCGTTTTCAACGGTGTATTCCGTAACCATAAGTCGGGGCTGAGAAGTATCCTGCGGTGCGGTTGTGGTTTCAACCTTTTTTTTACCGATTACATTGAGGTTGATTACATCGGATGATGAACCGCTGCCCGCTTCACTTTCAAATTCGCACATTATGTTAACTGAATGATTGCCGTCTTTTGCGAGTTCCGAAATTTTAACATCAATATTCCAGGTCACGGATTTTTTTGCGTTAAGTCTGTCAACATAACCCGATGCAACTCCGACAGGAACAATATCTCCGCTTGAATCGGAAAATGTCAGCTTCATGTTTCTGACATAATCGGTTTTGCTTTTGTTCGTGAGAGTGACTGATATTTTTGCCGTGTTACCTGCTTTGAGTTCAGCGTCGGTTTTATAATCCGTAACCATAACCTTCGGCTGCGAGGGTAATTCCTCGGCAAATGCGGTGATTATCGGCGCAAGACAAAACAGCAAGCACATCATTAGACTGAATATTTTTTTCATAGCTATTATAACTCCCTGATATTTTCAACAATGCTGTATTTCATATGTTTTTTGATTTTTGAATAAAGGTTGAGCGAGCAAACCGCAAACAGTACAAGGCATATTGCCGCCGCTGCAAAAATGCGGAATTCAAACGGGAACACAATGTGAACCGCATATTTGCAGATAAGCTTTGCCGAGAAAAATACAACCGTGTAAATTCCGAAGCCGAGTCCGCAGCCCGTTCCGAACATTGAAAGAAGCTGATGAATATAAACCATTGTCAGTTCTTTTGCACTTGCACCGACCGCACGGAGTGTTCCGATTTCACGCTTACTTTCACGGATTTTGGATGTAAGAGCGTTGTTGACAAGACTTGCCGCAATACAGAAAAGGAGAAGAATGATTGACGAAACTCCTGCAACAAGAGTTTTCATCTCGGTTTTCTGAAGCTCCTGCATACGGTAATTTGAATCATATTCATAATCCGCCGCACGGAAAAAAGCTTCAATTTCTTCTTCAATTTCGGGGGTCATTTCTTCAACCGTGTTTATATCAATGAATTCATAACGAAGCGGACAACCGAATGCCGAAATTCCCTGATTTGTAGTTAAAAACATCGGCAATCTGTTCCAGAAACCGTTATTTGTGTTTTGAGAGATAATTGCACCGATTTTCATCTCTCGGTCATATCTTTCATATTCATAGTCATAGGTTTTTTCGTGTTCAAGAGTTTTGTTTTCTTTTTTGTCAAAATTAAACAGCATACTGAGATTTACCGTGTCACCTGCTTTGAACGGCATTTTTTCACGGAGTATTTCCGTATATCCCGAGCTGTAGTTTGCATAATATCCGTCGGTTATATAATCATGACCGTAGCTTGCGTATGAACCGTCGGAATTGTATTTAATGCCGTAGGCAATTTCCTCGGGTGCAACAAGAATTACCTCTTCGCCCGAATTCAGCTTTTCGATATTAATTTTGCCGTCAAGAATATACTTGTTAAGGGTAAGAAGCGACTCTTCGCTCTGGGTCTGAATGCGTGTTCCGAAAGGCTCGGCTTCATAATTCACCGCCTCTTTAAATTCAAGGTATTCGTCGGAATATTCAGGTCCGTTTTCATAATAATCAATAATTTCTTCGGGCTTCAGATTTTCACCCTCACCGAAACCGTATTCATATTTATCGTAGTTTACGGCTCTGTTGAATTCCGCAAGCCTCAGAAATTCGGGATATTCTCCGTCAACAAGCCAGTTGACTGCATATTCAAGCCTTCCCGTTGCGTTTATAACATGACGGTTTGACGAAATATCATCAACATCGTTTTCCTTCAGCATTAAATCAAAATCATAGAAGAAATTGGCAAAAGCATATTCAGGAACACCGTATGAATAAACCCTGTAGTCATATTCATACTCAGATTTTTCCGTGTAAAATTCAAGAAGCGAAACACAGAAGCAGCTGACGATGATTGTTGCAATCAGAATAAGGCTCACACTCACCTGCCTGAAGCGGTGGAAAACAAGGCTTCTTTTGGCAATGAGCTTTTGTGAGTTGAAGTCCTTTACGGACTTTATTTTTTTATTTTTCATTTTTCTGCCGAGCTCGGTGTTTCTGATAGCCTGCATGGGAGTTACTCTTGCGGCATAGAAAAGAGGAACAAGAGCCGCCGCCATAACAAAGCAGATTCCGAGAACACCGATACCGATTACCACATACCACTCGGGATTGAAAATGTATATTTCACCCATTAAATACGAGAAAATCCAGACTGTAAAATAGCCGAGAGCAACGCTTAAGGGTGCACAGATAAGGCTGATTAAAAGCGCTTCTCTGCCGAAAACCTTGATTATCTGCCTCTTTGTTGCACCGACTGCACGGAGCATGCCTATCTGCTTTCTTCTTTCCTGAAGATTTGTGTTGAATGCGTTGATCACTCCGAAACAAGACGCAACCGCAAGAACGGCAGCAAGGACTGTTCCGAGAACTGTTATCTGCTTCATATCAGCCAAAGCCCAGTCATTCATACTTTGTTCGCCGGAGGTATTTATAAAATATCCGCCTTCAAAATATTCATCATAATTAACTGAGTTCTGATTTGAAAGTATATGTGACTGATAGGTTTTTAAACCGCTTTGCCTGATATATTCTTTATAGCTGTCATAAAGAGGTGTAATGCTTGTTTTCCCGTCAATGTTAAAATCAACAAGACCTGTTATCCAAGGTCTGCCGCCTATTTCAACCTCTGCACCGTCATAAACAATAGCGGCGGGATATTCGGGACACTCTTGACTGAAATTCAGCATATACCACTGTTCGTAGGTATATCTTCTGTCTTTGAGAATGCCGACAAGGGTATATGTTTTCTGAGTTTCTTTTTTGAGAAATCCGTCGCCGTTTGCCGCACGGAGATTGAGTGTTATTTCATCGCCGATTTTTGCGTCATATAAATTCATTCGGTAAAGCGCATCACTCTCAATTGCGATTTCGTTTTCGGTTTCGGGATATCTGCCGTCAAGAAAATAAAAATACGAAAGCTCTCTTGATTTATCATTATGCACAGCAATACCCATGCCGTCGTCAAAATCGTCATCGGGCGAATAGCCGTAGGCAATAACCTCGAAGGTTGCATAGTCAATAACAGAGCCGTCCTGCTTGAATCGTTCAAGGTCAAAGCCGTCGCATTTTTTGAGAACAAAATCCTGCTTACCGAGAGAAATCCATTTTCTTTCTTCTCTTGAATCCTCATTGCATACCGCAAAAAACATTGCGGCACTTGTGAAAATCATCGCAAGAACAATACCGATTATCATTAATGTATATTGCTTTTTTCTTGCTTTTAAATTGCCGAAAGCTAATTTATTTACAGTTAATTTCTTTCGTTTCATTTTGTCCTCCTTTCATCGGAGTAAAAATTATAATTCTCTGATATTATCAACAATGCTGTATTTCATCTGCTTTTTGACTTTGGAATAAAGATTCACAAAACAGATTGCAAGAAGCAGAAGGCATATCAGGACCGCCTCCCATATCTGATACGGATAATATCTTGTGCTTCCGTTAATGTATTTATCAACAAGATACATTACAAACCAAACAACCGTATACAATCCTAAGCCGATACCGCAGCCCCATCCGAACATCGAAAGAAGCTCTCTGAAATATGACTGCGTAAGCTCCTTTGCGCTTGCACCGACTGCACGCAGAGTTCCGATTTCACGCTTATTTTCTCTGATTTGTGCGGTAAGCTGATTATTGATTACGCTTGCACAGATACAGAAGAAAAGAACTGCAATTGAAAGAATCGCAACAAGAACACCTGCAACGGTTTTGCGGTTTTCTTCATTGGTTGCAAACCTTGAATGGAAATATCCGCTGCCGTCATTTCCTGCGTTAAAGCTTTTGAGAAATGCCGTCATTTCTTCGTCAATTTCGGGAGTACATTTCACATTAAGATTAACATCAAATGACCAATACCGATAATCGGGAACAATTTTGTCAAAACCTTCAAGCGTTGTGAATAAGCCAAGATAATTTCCGCGGTAAAATCCGCCGCTTCCATCAAGATAATCCGTAATAATTGCTGCAATTTTAACTTCACGGTCATATCTTTCCGTGTCTACAGGGGGGTGATTATCATCCTCGGGATAGGTGTTGCTTATAAGAGTGCTGATTTTAACCGTATCTCCAACCTTATAGTCACGCTCTGCGGTTGCTTTAATATCTTCCGGTTCAAGATCGTAAATTAACATTTCACCTTTTTCATATTTATCCATATTAAGCAAGCCTCGGACATTTTCGCTTTTATGAAAACCAATCTTTCCGGGTGCATACAGAATAATTTCTTCGCCCGAATTCAGTTTGTCAATATTGATTTCGCCCTCATAGACCGTATTTTCAATACCATGCAAAAAATCGCTGAGTTCAAATGAACTGATTTCTGTCGGGAAAAGATGCTCACTGTATCCGAGTTCTTTACGGATATTGGAATAAAACTCATATTCTGTTTTGCCGTATATATTCAGATACTCCTCAAAACTGCGGTTATATAAACCGCCGTCAGTTACGAATCTTTGGGAGTCTCCATAGTCAATTAAACGCATATAATCCGTATATTCATCGGTAAGAATACTTACCGTCGCTTCTTTTCTTCCGATAATTTCCGAAACATAAGGGTGCGAAATAATTTCTTGTCTGTCGTTTTCGCTTAAGCCCTTGCTTGAACGGATGTTAACGGAACGAAAATCATCTGTCATATCCTGGATGTGATAATCACCGGGTTGATGAGGTTCCATATCGTATTTCAGCGTATATGCAAGAAGCGAAAATCCGAGACTTGTGAAAAGAATGGTTGCAATAAGTATAATGCTGACCGCCGCCTGCTTTTTTCTGTAAAAAACAAGATTTCGTTTTGCAATAAGCTTCGGCGCATTGAATTCCTTTTTTGAGTGAATGCGTTTATTTTTCATTTTCCGCATAAATTCAGTATTTCGTATAGCTTGCATGGGCGAAACCCTCGAAGCGATATAAAGCGGAATAAATGCTGCCGCCATAACACAGACAATACCGAACAATCCGCAAACAACAAGAACCCACCATTCGGGGATAAACACAAAGTTATCGCCCATTGCGCCGATAATTGCTTTTACAGCAAAATATGAAACCGCAAGGCTTACGGGAGTTGTTACAGCCGCAATCAGGAATGCCTCTCTGCCGAAAATCTTTATTATCTGCCGTTTCGTTGCACCGACGGCACGAAGCATACCAATCTGCTTTTTTCTTTCAAGGAGATTTGTGTTGAATGCGTTGACAATTCCCGTACATGAAGCAATCATAAGCACTCCCGAAAGAATTATTGCAAGAATCAAAGTAAACTTCATATCGTGCTTTTCATTGAAATACCAACGGTTTGAAGTGGTGAGAATGCAGTTATAATTATCAAAATTCCCGTCAACTTCAATGCCTGCGTTTTTTGCCGCTTCCATAAACCCGTCAAGAGGATATTTGTTTCTAATTGTCATAAAGCACAGAACATTCTCTTTTCCGCCCAAGTCAACGGTTTCTTCATCGCTGACAACGGCAGAGGGATAAAAGCTTCTGTCGCCGTAATTGTATTCAACATTAGGTCTTTTGTCCCACAGCTTTCCGACAAGAGTGTAGATTTTTTCAGTTTCTTGGGGAAGATAATCATCGCCGTCGGCAATTCTGAATTTAAGAGTTATTTCGTCACCGATTTCGGAATAAAAAAGACCGAGTCTGTTGAGGGCATCGTATTCAATGGCGATTTCACCCTTTTTCTCGGGCATTCTGCCTTCTTTTG
The DNA here is from genome assembly GCA_017517665.1 of Clostridia bacterium. Taxonomy (GTDB): domain Bacteria; phylum Bacillota; class Clostridia; order Oscillospirales; family Acutalibacteraceae; genus CAG-177. The sequence continues at coordinate 7,943 of JAFWYP010000050.1, forward strand.
CTTTGATATAGGATATTTCCTCTGCTTTTTCATCGAGCCTTGCAACCGATGTCCCCTGCTCGGGTGAATTTTCATCGGTGTAGCCGTAGCCGATAACATAGGCAAAGCCGTGGTCTTTAACGGTTTTGCTTTCAAAAAGATAATCCATATCATAATTCTGCGAAGCGTTGAGAAGCGCATCCTGTTTTCCAATCTTTTTATCGTTCAGCTCCTGAATTGAAGAACCAAGACTGAAAAGGAAAAACATAACTCCCGATGAAAAAATCATCGCAAGAACAATGCCGATAATCATTAAGGTATACTGCTTTTTTCTTGCTTTGAGATTACCCATCGCAAGACGGTTGACGGTGAGTTTTTTCTTGTTCATTGCTTAAACTCCCGCCTTTGTGTCACGAACGATTTTGCCGTCTTCAATCGAGATAATTCTCTCTGCTTGCTCTGCTACATTGAGGTCGTGGGTTACAAGAATAAGTGTAATCCCGAATTCTTTGCTGACGTATTTGAGAAGCGAAAGAACCTCACGTCCGCTTTTGCCGTCGAGATTACCCGTAGGCTCATCGGCAAAAAGGATTGACGGCTTGTTTGCAAGTGCACGGGCAATAGCGATTCTCTGCTGCTGACCGCCCGAAAGTGCTGACGGAAGATGTTCAAGTCTGTCTCCGATTCCGAGAAC
>JAFWYP010000051.1 GCA_017517665.1 Clostridia bacterium
AAGGTTATTGAGAGATAGAATCAACGCATCGGAAATGCTTTCGGTATGCACACCTGCCGCACGGTCATCGCCTGCAAAGGAATTTTCCCAGTCAAGCGGCAAATCCATACTTGTAACTTCGGCAACATATCTGTCGTGACGTTCTTTTTTAATGCGTTCTTTTTCGAGTCTTTGCGCCTCTCGCTCTTTTTTAATCTGCTCCTGCCGCTTCCATTCAAGTTCTCTCTGCATCTCGCGGAGCGATTCCGCCGCAACGTCAAGATCTTCTCTCGAAAGCATATGTCCGAGTTCTCTTATGTTTTTGAAAAATTCGTTGAATACATCAAAAGCTTCGTTTGTTCTTTTTTCTGCCATAACACATCCGCCTTTCATAAAAAGTATATTACATCACTTGTCCCGTTTTCTGTACTTTACAACCGTATTTTACAAAACATGATGAGGCAAAAACAAACCATCTCATGATGTTACAGAAACTTCAGAGATGGTTTGTTTATTATTAATTGTTTGCTGTATTATTTTTTCTCCATTGGCGTTGTTTTTCTTCCATCTGTTCAATCTAGACTTCAACGCTCGGAAGAGGATTGTTGTTTTTAGGGGGAAGATTCTTCCCGAAGTTTGCTCTGAGCTTTTCGTGATAATCTTCTATCGGCAGCCAATGATTTCTGATTGCTTCGGCGAGTTTGAAAATATGATCGTTATCTCTTCCCACAAAATATTCTGATTTACGATATCCGCTGACGGTTTCTTCATCAAGCAAGCCGAAAGCAAGTCTCATTGCGTCCAGAACGTCAATGATTTCAAAACGGTAGGGAACTTTGAGATGAGGTTTTTGTTCGTCAATGCTTTCAATTAGTCCGGCAAAGTCACCATAGATTTTCGTGTAGTTTGTGATTCTCATCATTTCGCTTTCCATATGACCAAGTTTTTTCCCTATGAATGAATCTATTCTTTCAATCGTATCTTCCTGTTGCTTTTTCAGTTTGTTATATTCTTCGCTGAGGCTTGTTTCTTCATTGTTTCTGAAATATACCATCACTCGGCTTATGTCTTTTACGGTTTTATCGGGTTTATATTTGAAAATATCCTTATCATGATACCTGAAGAGAAACATTGCCTTTTCATCCAGCTGCTGTTTTTGTTCTTCTGTTATTTCACCGAAGAAGCATTCATCGATTCCGAAAAACTCTGAAAGCTGTCGGAGTCTTTTAGCGGAGATTTCTTTTCTTGAGTTTTCCCATGCACTGACTAACTGCCTTGACACATTGAGAATATCTGCGATTTCTCCGATTGTGAAATTGCATTTTGTTCTGATAATTTTTAAACCATTCATATTATTTCTCCTTTATGTTTTTTGTTTGCAACCAAATGATAATTTTAGTTTACATTCATCGTCAAGACGAAAACTTTAAACTTGGTTACATTTGTTTATTGAGCCAAATTCTGATTAAATTAACCCGGAAAAAATTTTTTTGAAATTCAGGTTAATTTTGTTGCAAGTTGTCCCTGATATGTATTTGGAGGCGAAAAACCTCTTGAAAAAATTTTTGGGAATTTGGTTAATTCTTTCGGAATATGTTCCCGATATACATAGTGTAGGATGATTTACGGAGGTGAGTTTATGGTTTTCTGTTTTACAGCAGCTGCAGCAACGGCAGCGAAGGCAATTACCGTTGCCAAAGCGCTTTCGGGCATAGGCGCAATTCTTATGAGCGTTCAGGCTGTTTCAGACAGTGTCAAGGCTTATAAGGGCTGAAATTCTCTTTTTTAAGGAGGTGATTTTCATGTTTTCCATTTTAGGTTCAATTCTTGTTGCAGTTGCCACAATCATTGAGGTTGTTGCAAGCAACTGAGCTTCATATATTAATTAGGTTTAAGTGAGGTGATATTTATGACGTCTTGTTTGCTTTTATGGGGAGTTAAAACAGCCTGTGTTCTGGGCTGTAAGGTTGCCAGAATGATGTTCCTTGCATAATTCTGTGCATCCGGATATACATAATCTTTACAATCAGGAGGTGATATTATGATTAAGCCCAGTACTCTGAATCTTATGCCGGTCAAGGTGTACGGTCTCAGCCCTGCCCAGACAGGCGGACCTGTTGTTAAAACGGGACCCACCGCCGGTCAGAACCGCAGCCGTAACAAAAACGGCCGCTGGCGTGCCAAACGCAGTGACGCAGGCGTGCCCCGCAGCAAGTGATGCTGCAATTGGATTTGTCAACCAAAGAACCGTAACCGAAATTCGTATCAGGTTTGGTTCTGAGCTTTCCTTTCTATTTAAAAGGCACGGATTACAGCTGAAAACTTGCTGTAACCTGTGCCTTTTAGTTTTGAATTTAAATAAATATGTTGCATTAATCGAAATAATATTATATATTTAAAATATAACTTTTTAATCGGAGATGTATGATTATGAGCAGAATATCCGAAAATTTCTTTAAAAATCCGCACACCATTCTTTATATAGGAAAAAACGTTTCCAACGAAGACATAAAGAAGTATTATGCTGTTTACAATTGGAAATGTGTTATTACCTGCAAAACAGATGCAGAATTTGACGACTGTTTTAAAAATTCTGTGTCGATTAACGATGTAGAAACATTACCTGAATTCAGTTTCACAAGAATGCCTGTTGTCAGGTTGTTCGGGATGGGTGATAATCTTCCGTCAAAACCTACGGCGAGAATATATTTTGCGAGCATTCTAAAATTATTGCAGGCTGTGCACTCCTTGGTTGCGGTTGGTATAACAGAAGAAGAAGCGTGGATATTTAAAAGCGAATATGTTTATGAAGAACTCAAAAGAATCAACGGTAAACGCATATCGTTTTTTTGTACTGATCCTAAAATTTTTGATTTCTATCAGGATGAGGATTATGACTTTTTCAATATTGAAGATAAATTCGGCTTCCACAGCGAAAATCCTGCCAATATAATTGAAAAGAGCCGAGAAAAAGCAGAACATCTTAAAGAGGAATATCCGGAACTGAATGATTACAGCGTTGATTTTTATTATCGTGACCATAAACCCGTTCAGTTTATAGAAGAAGATTTCAGAAACTTCAAAACATTTGGCACAATTCTTACCTTTAAAACAGTTAATCAGCATATCGGTACAAGATATATAAAAGACTCATTTATAAAATTCCTTGAAAACAGTTCAACGTTTCCACAGTGGTATGGTTACCGACCTGACCTGAATTTTTATGTTGAAAGACAAATCGAAAAGGAACTTTTGGAAGCTGTAAAAAACGGTCTTGATAAAAACAATATGACTTTTGTGCTTAGAGGAGACTCGGGAAGCAGTAAAAGCGTTATTCTTGCATCAGTTGCTTACCGTATTTTTGGGGAAGAAAACAATCCCGTTGTTTATATCACAGAAAAAATAACAGACGATTTGAAGTTTGACCGGTATTCAGATTATTTGAATGAAACTGTGGAAAAACTTCAGGGTGCCGAAAATAAAAGGGTTTTGATTGTCTGGGATCATTCCGTTGCTGATATAAAGAGCATCCAAAAAATAGAAAATTCTCTTGAAAAGGTAGGCAGACGTTTCGTTCTTCTTTGTTGCGGTTATAAGACTGTCAGTGCGGAAAACTCTTCGAGGAATCTGAAAATTTTCGATGTTGAAAGAAGCTTTTCGGTTGAAGAACGCAATAAAAGTTTTGAACTGATCAAAAAATACACAGACATAGATTTTGATGATGTTGCAGAAGAGTTAAAAGGATGCGATGATATCTTCTTAATCTTTTATACGGTAATTAAACAAATACGCAGAAGACTCCGTATAAAAATAAGAATCGAACACAAGTCAATTTATGATTATGTTATTGGTAAGATTACAGATCTTTCAGATAATAAAAAGGCAGTAAAAAGGCCAAATTCCGATGCGATTCTCGAGCAGTTTAAAAAACTCGGTCTTGTTGATGAAAACTGTTCTTTTTCAAAAGAAAAAGATGAGAATTCAGAAGATATGAAAGAGCAACTGGATGATTTCAACTTAGCAATCGCTATGTTCAGTCAAGCCGGTCTGGAGTTGCCTGCCGATATCGCTTACCATATCTTTTTTAAAAGCGACGATTTGAGAAAAACTATATATTCAGACAGCAACATGGAAACATTCCGTGCATTGAGTAATATTCCTTGGTTGAGATATAATGATTCAAATGATAATCTTTCTTTCTCCTTCAGAATTCCTCTTGAGGCAGGTTTTTTTATTGAAGATTATGTTGCGAAGAATCCCAGTAATAAATGGTTCGGAAAGCGGTTTGAATTACTTGAAAAAATAATAAAGCTTTATTCGAGTCAGGCAAAAACAACGAGATTAAAAGATCTGTTTTTCACCTATAACCTACAAATGATGCTTAGAAACACAGGACCAAACTCATCCGAGTACAAGACAAACGAAAAATTTAGAATAGAATTTCACAATAAAATAACACAAAATGTCAAAAAACTTATTCTTGTTGATGATAGTGTTTCTGAAACAACAGATAATGACGGCGGTTTTTCAGCTATTTATATTAATTTTGTCAGAGAGTATTATAAAAGCTTTGTGGACAAATACATCGGCGAAGAAGGATCAGTCAACGGTGAAACAACTAAAAAAGCCACAGATGCTCTAAATGATGCAATCGACAATGCCGTTAAAAGAATAGATAGTCTTGATAATTTGATTAGCGGTGATAATATTGATGCTCGCTCAAAAAAATACAACCTTAAGCAACGCAATACCCTTATAAACGAAGTGGCAATATGCAACAATTATCTTAAAAAACTTGGCTATGACAAGCCCTTGCCATATGATACAGTTTGCGGATATTTACGCAAAGCCATTTCATCAAACAGATTTGACAGCTATCTTTATGGCAGTTTATTTGATACTTTTTGCACGTTCTATGATTCGTTCAAAGATGATCAGGAAAAACTTGAAAACTTTATAAAAATATTCGAAACCATCAATGAATGGAAACTTCTTAAAAACAACGATTCACAAGAAAGCAAATCATACAAAACGGTTAATCGAAAAATTGAAGCTATTAAAGATATAACGTCGCATTTGCCTGAAATTTCAATTGACAGTATTTCTAAGGGCAAAACTGAGCCGTTCGACATGCTTTATCAAAATAGAAAGAGCGATGTTATTGTTTTGGCTTGTTATAAAGAATTGGAAAGAATTCAGGATGTTTATCATTATAGCCCCGATACAGACAGAGCAACTATTGAAAAAGTCTATATGTTCATGTCCGAAAACTATTCGATTTTAAAAGATTCTTCAAATGCTATGAATTTGCTCATCAGAGTTGCGTGGATGTATTTCAGCGGGTATACTCTTGACAGCAAAAAAGAGCGCCAGTTAACAAAAATTTCTGTAGGCGATTGGAAAGAGTTGAAAAAATATTGCGAAGTTTATTCTGAATTACTTAAAGATTCTCCCGAATATAAGCAGCCTGATATTTGTCTTCTTTATGTCCTTTCAATCTGTCAGATAAATTATTTTGAAAAGAGTGAACTGCTGAATTCAGAAAAGGTAAAAGGAATTCTTCTTTCCGACGACTGGTTTGATGACCGCGGTCGAATGCGCACCCCATTTGTTCTTTGTGATGATGACAAAGGCAAACCGTTGGAGTTCATCGGCGTGGTGGAAATGAATAAACTGACATCTGACGGCGGAAAAATGAGTGTGGAAGGCCATCCGATGAGGTTAAGGTTCAGAAACAGCAATATCGGAAGAGATGTTACTCCGAATATCGGTGATAGAATCAAAATTCATATTGGAATCGGTTATGCAGGCTTCTCCGCATGCATATGCGAAGGGGGGAACAGGCAGTTATGAGCAACAGCGAAACAGGCCCCATTATAGGTAAAGAAAAAGCTGAAGAGATCAATGAGTCTCTTCAAAAAATGATTGACCCAAGACTTTTTTTCTTTTGCAATTATACACCGACTCCGTTTACCCCCGGGCCCGGGAACGATGAAGCCCAAATTTTGGTTGCAGTTCAGGATTTGTATAAGTTTGCTTTTGACTCAACCTTTGTTTTTAAAAAATTTATTATTAAAGAAGCATCTCCCGATGCAAAAACAGCTCTTGATTTCATAGAAACTCTTCGTTCAGTAATAGACCATAATCAAAGTAAGTTTAACGGATTTACTGAAAAGAACTATCTGAAAAAATACAATAATTTTTTTCCCGAAAATAATTTTGCGTCTTTGTATGAAAGGTTGAAAGAGGCGGCAGATACATTAATTATTGCGGCAAAGCACTTTATCGAAACCAAATCAGAGTGTGAAAACAAAGAAGAATTTGTTGAAAGTTGGATAGATGAAACCATTAAGTGGTATTCCCAAACCGTTAAATCTTCAATTTTTTGGGGAGTTTTGATTGATAAGCTGGGATACTGTGATGATTCGACGTTTCTAAACTATTTTATAGCCTCGGAATATCTAAAAACAGTTATTAAGATTGGAGATGAAGAACATAGTCTTGCTTTCGTTTTGGAAAGGATCAAAAACTATCCCGATTTACTGGACCGTTTGGAAAACAAATTGAACGCTCACTTTAAAGCTAATAAGGCTAAAATAATCGGTGAAGTACAGAAAACTAAAAAAAGTATGGATCCCCAAAATACTGTAAGCTTTTCAAAATGCTTTTATGAAAAACTTTGGAAAGAATCTGTTAAAAAGACTATTAATAGTTTACAGGGCACTGAAACTCTTTTGCCGCAAAGTCTGTTTAACAAATATATTGATGAAGAATTTTATCCTGAAAACTATTTGATGGATTGGATAGTAAACCAAGAATGGACTGATTTATGATGACAAACAAAGATTTTTTTGTAACAATCCCTATGCTTCCACCTGAAAAGTTGGAAGAGCTTAATTATGTCAAGGAGGGCAAACCCGACGGTGTGAAGTCAAGAAAAGTTTCTTTTCCTTCGCTTGCAATGATTGAGTGGAATGCCCAAAAAGACGATGATATCAGAATTATTGCCGTTATGACGGATGACGTTAACGGTTTTTCCGTTAAAAATCTTGAGAAATTCAAGCGTGAGCTTTCAGAACTTTCCGACGATATCGGTATTGAATTGAGCGTTGAGGAAATCGTTCACGTTCCTCACACCGAATCGAAAGAAAAACACAACAAGCTTTTTAAGGAGCTTTGCGCCCTGTTCAAAAATGGGCGTGATATCTATATGGAACTGACTTACGGCACTAAAGTCACACCCATAGGTCTGTTTTCATCACTGACCTATGCCGATAAAGTCTGCGGTTGCGACATCAAAAGTATTATTTACGGGAACTACGCTTTTAATGATTCAAAAATCGGCAGTATTTACGACATACGTTCTATGTATGATTTCAGTATGTTTATTCATTCCGCAGAGTTTCTGACCAAGGAAAACCTTGACATTGTTTTAAATAACATCTGGGGGTGATTTCTTTGAACAAGAATTCATCCGATAATCCGGTTCTTTCCAAAAAAGAAAGAGCAGAGCGTGCTATCAATGAAGCGGCAATGAAAGCACATAATGCTAAAAATACAGATAGCTATGAAGAACTGGCGAAAGAGTTATACAAAGTTGTCAGTATCGAATATTCGAATTATCTGGAGGAAACTGTTGCCGCGGGAGCAAAGTTTGTCTGCTTGGCGGATAAAAGAAACACCAAGGAATATGACATTTTTTCTGACAAAACGATGCTGATGTCAGACCTGTATTTCTGCGCAGTTCGTGACATACGGTTTCTGATGAACAAAATTGAAAACTTTGAACCTGAAAAAGTTCACGACCATTCTTTTTTAACTTATTTTCATTCATCGGTAAAGAAAGCACTCGGAATAGAATCAAACAGGGAAAAAACAAAAACGCAGAATGTAGGTCTTACCCATATTTATTCTGACCAAAAACGCGATCCCCAACTGGTTAAAAGGTTTTATAACTTTATTGAAAGTGCAAATGGTTATGACGTTAATTATGGAGCAATAAAGGCTTTTTGCAAAGCAATGTTTGAAGAAGAAAAACAAATGAATGAAGATGAAGAAAAAGCAATGAAAGAATATGAAGAAAAAGTAATCAAGGAATATGAAGAAAGAGTAAACAGAGCCTTGGTTGCCAACGCAAACGGAAAGGTTGAGTTTGTTTACACAGGAATGGAAGATGATGATGACATCTCTTATTCGCCGTTTGATTGTTATTCTTTTAAACAGAACGAAATACAGGAAGCAGAAAATAATGCAATCAAGATTGATGCTGTTCTTTTGAAAATCAACGAAATTTTTTCAAGGGATATACTGAGTGAAAAAAGAAAAAAGATATATTCCGCATGGATCACTGCTCGCTTCATAGAGGAAATGGTCAAAGAAACAAAAAGCATAAACAAATATATTTCGCTGAGTGATACTATCGAAAATCATTTTGACGATATTAACCTGAAGGCAAAAAAGGAAATCTATGCAAGCGGAAAATATCTTTGCATTTATCCCGAAGTTTTTGATTACGTTTCAGAACATAAAAAAAGAGTTTTGCCAAAAGATATTGCGGAATTTTTTGGCTGCACGACTGCTTATATAACCAAAGTTGTCAATGAAGTAAATGATATGCTTAATAAAGAACAGTTTCTTTAATCAAAAAAATTAAGCAGTCAGCCGCCATTTCATTTTGAAATGGCGGCTTTTACAGTAAAACATTTACTTAATACGAGACTTGCGGATTTATACAAATTTTACCTTGACAAAATTTTTGAAAAGATATATTATAAAATCAACCGAACAATTGTTCTGTCGATGAAACAGTAGTTTTGATTTTTATAAAAAAGCATAAGCTTCGGAGAAGCACCGCTTGAAATGATTTTGCAAAAAATATTTCAATTTGTGGGGCTTGGGGTTATCCCCAACAAGCGGCAAAAAGAGTTGTGCAAAAATTTGATTTTTTCAAATTTGGGTACCCACTTGCCCTGCTTGCTAAGTTAGTGAACGGTTGAAAATCGGAACAACTTGCAAGCGGCATTTTGCAAGTTTGTGTTCACATTTGCCTTGCTTGCCAAATTAGTGCAAGCAATAAAATCAACGGAATATCAAGGTTTTTACAGTAGCAGCAGTGCTGTGGTGATGTGGGAAATTTATTTTCCATATTTCCACGGTTGCAAATAATTAAGTGAATCCGAAGAAGAACATATAATCAAATTTTTAGGAGGCGATAAAAAATAAACGTAGTAATCTACGCAAGATTTTCAAGTCACAGTCAGACGGAGCAATCAATCGAAGGTCAGCTGAAAGTATGCTATGAGTATGCCGCCGCCAACGGTCATTATGTTATTGATGAGTATATTGACAGAGCGCAAAGCGGAACGTCTGATAACCGAACGGCATTTCAGCAGATGATAGCTGACAGCGACAGACGAACTTTTGAAGCGGTGCTTGTTTATCAGCTTGACAGATTTGCAAGAAACAGATATGACAGTGCAATCAACAAAGCGAAACTGAAAAAGAACGGCGTGCGTGTTATCTCCGCAAAGGAAAACATAACGGATGATGCGTCGGGAATTCTTGTTGAAGGTGTTCTCGAAAGTATGGCGGAATATTATTCGGCAGAGCTTTCGCAAAAGATTCGCAGAGGAATGGATATCAACGCACAGAAATGTCTTTCGAACGGCAGTCTGCCCGGTTTGGGATTCAAGGTTGATGCGGACAGAAAATTCTATATTGATCCCGAAGCAGCAGCTGTTGTCAGAGAGATTTACGAGCGTTATGCAAGCGGCGAAACTGTCGCAGAAATCAACAGAGATCTGAATGCAAGACAAATCAAAACCGCACACGGAAAAGAGTTCAATAAAAACAGTCTGCACCGTATTCTGCGAAACAAACGATACATCGGAGTTTATCTTTACAAGGATATGGAAATCCCCGGCGGTATGCCGAGGATAATCGAAGATGAATTATTTGAAAGAGTCCAGCATATTCTCAACAAGAACAAGCAGGCTCCCGGCAGAACAAGAGGCAAAGAAGAATATCTGCTGACAACAAAACTTTTCTGCGGATATTGCAGAGAGATGATGACGGGTTACGGCGGAACAAGCCGAAACAAAAATGCTTATCACTACTATTCCTGCAAAAATTCAAGAAAAAAGCTTTGTGATAAAAAGATAGTTCAAAAAGAAAAGATTGAGGACAGAGTTGTTTCGGTGTGCCGCAAATTGCTGACGGATGAAAACATCGAAAAGATTTCGAAGTCGGTAGCGGCGGCGTGTCAGGCGGATTATGACGGCTCAGGTGTCAAAAGAATAAAAGCCGCCATCCGGGAAACGGAAGCGGCAATAGAAAATCTGTGGATTGCCCTTGAAAAAGGACAGTCGGTTGATATGATAACCGAGCGAATCGAAAAGCGCAAAGCCGAAAAAGCCGAGCTTGAAGCACAGCTTGCAATCGAAATGAACAAGCAGGTTATTTACACAGAGCCTCAGATCAGACACTATCTGATTTCACTTCGCACAGGTGACTTGAACGACATAAACATCCGCCGAGGATTTATAAATATCTTCGTGCGGGCGATTTATCTCTACGATGACAAGATGACGATTTATCTCAACAGCGGTGATAAAGAAACGGTCATTGATGACATATTAATAGATGAAACAGAGGAGTATTTTGACTCTCTGAATTCTGCTTTAAACGGTGGTTCTGCTGTGGTTGCATCTGTTCCACCATCAAAAAACCGAGTCTGTTAATTCAGACTCGGTTTTTGTTATACCTCAATAAGCTTATATTCTCTTGTGCCGTAGCCGAGGTCGGCGGCGGATTCAATGGTGCGTATGCCGTTGCGGCTTTCGATTCTTTCGATAAGATGGGGTTTTCCGGGGTCGGATGATGCATAAACAAGGTCAATGCAAGCTTGGTCAATTGCAATCGGGTCATCGGAAACAAGAATGCCGATATCTGCAATGCAGGGGTCTTCCGCTTTTGCACAGCAGTCGCAGTCAACGCTCATGTTTTTCATAACGTTAACATAAACAATGTTGCCGTTGAACCAATCAACAACGGATTTTGCGGCATCTGCCATGGAGTCGAGGAATGAATCATGGTCGGAAGTCCAGAAGTTTGCAGGGTCGCCCACTCCGTGAATATATCCCTTGCCGTATGACGAAGCAACGCCGATTGAAAGCTGCTTTATCGCACCGCCGTAGCCGCCCATGGGATGACCCTTGAAATGAGAAAGAACAAGCATAGAATCGTAATTAGCAATGTTTTTGCCTACGAAATTTTTCTTGATTTTTTTGCCTTCGGGAATTTCAAGCTCAAGGTCGGGACCTTCGGCGTCAAGAAGGTCAACGGGAAAAACATCCCAGCCATGCTCTTTAAAAAGCTCCAGATGCTTTCCGGTGGTGTTTCTTGCGCCGTCATAAGCGGTGTTGCATTCCGTGACCGTTCCGCCTACATGGTCGATAATCGGCTTCCAGAAATCGGGCTTGAGGAAATTCTGATTTCCCTTTTCGCCTGAATGAACCTTGATTGCAACTCTGCCTTCAAGCTCCTTGCCGAGCATTTTATAAAGCTCAAGCACCTTTTCGGGTGTTATTGTTTTTGAAAAATAAACATTTGCGCTCATATAATCTCTCCTTCCTGATAATACTATGCTACCATATTTTGTTTGATAATTCAAGATAATTGACATTTATATTGCGGAGTGATAAACTGAAAGCATAATTTTCAGGAGGATAATATTATGTCAGATAAAAAAGTATGTATGATTGCTCACAGAGGCTACAGCTCAAAATATCCCGATAACACCGAAATCGCTTTTATCAAGGCGGCGGAAAACGGTTCGGGCGGTGCTGAAACCGATGTGCGTATAACTAAAGACGGAATTTTTGTTACAAACCACAACGACGAAGTAACATTCATTGACGGCACGGAAATGCTTGTTGCTGAGCACACTTTTGCCGAGCTTACCCAAAAGCCTTTGGAAAATGACGAATCCGACGATGTTGTTTATCTCTGCACGTTTGAACGTTATCTTGAAATCATGAGAGATAACAACATGATTTGCTTCATCGAGCTTAAGGGTGAATATACCGATGAGCAGGTCAGAGCCGTTTTTGAGCTGTGCGAAAAAGTTTATGACCTCAAAAAATGCATCATGCAGTCATTTGAATTTGATAATCTTATCAAGGCTCACGAAATGTTCCCCGAACTTCCGCTCATGCTTACCTACGGCTCATCGAAGGATGATTATAAGCGCTGCCTTGAATACGGATTTTCTCTTGATGCATATTATAAAAATACAACCGAAGAAATGATTAAGGAATTCCATGACAAAGGTCTCGAGGTTGCTCTCTGGACAGTCAACGATAAGGTTGCTCTTGATTACTGCCTTACTCTCGGCGTTGATTATATCGAATCGGATGTTTTCGGCGGAATTGAATAAAATTCTGAAGAGGTTGCCCAAGCAGCCTCTTTTTTTGTGAGTGTTTTGCCGCATTTGCGCGAATAATATATGAATATTAATTTATTCGTAATATTTTTTTAATTGTTTTTTTATTTAGAAAGTGGTATAATCTAAAACAGCATAAAATTACCATTTGAATGGGGGAAAATACATGAAAAAGTGTATTATTATCGGCGGCGGTCCTGCAGGTCTTACGGCGGGATATGAACTGCTGAAAAATTCGGACGAATATGAAGTTGTTATTCTTGAACAGAGCGATGTTCTCGGCGGTATTTCGAGAACGGTCAGACACAACGGCAACAGAATGGATATCGGCGGTCACAGATTCTTTTCAAAAGATAAATCCGTAACCGATTTCTGGGCAAGCCTTATGCCTGTTCAGGGTGCGCAGTCATTTGACGATAAGCTTCTCGGAAGAGAAAAGCCTCTTGCTTCCGGCGGACCCGATCCCGAAAAAGAGGACAGGGTAATGCTTATCCGCCGCCGTATTTCGAGAATTTATTATCTTAATAAATTTTTTGATTATCCCATTACCATGAAGCCGCAGACCTTCATCAACATGGGTCTTGTCAAAACGGTAAAGGCAGGCTGCAGCTATCTCAAATCAACCGTAAGCAAGAAAGAGGAAAACTCGCTCGAGAATTTCTATATAAACCGCTTCGGCAAGGTGCTCTATTCCATGTTTTTTGAGGGTTACACCGAAAAACTCTGGGGCAGACATCCGAGCGAAATTTCCGCCGATTGGGGTGCACAGCGCGTTAAAGGTCTTTCAATTCTTGCGGTTATCAAGGATATGCTTTCAAAGCTTGTTCCGAATAAGGACAGAAAGGTTGAAACTTCTCTTATCGAAGAATTCCAGTATCCGAAATTCGGCCCCGGTCAGCTCTGGGAAACCGTCGGTGCGGAATTTGAGAAAATGGGCGGCAAAATTATTTATAACAGCAAAGTAACCGATATTGATATTGCAAACGGCAAGGTGAACAGTGTTAAATGCGAAAACGGCGAAACCTTTGACGGTGATATCTTTATTTCTTCAATGCCCGTCAAAGACCTTGTTGCAGGCATGGGAGAAACCGTACCCGAAGCACCCGCCGAAATCGCAAAGGGCTTGCCTTACAGAGATTTCGTAACCGTTGGTCTGCTTCTTGATAAACTCAATCTCAAAAATGAAACGGGTATAAAAACACTCAATAATATTGTTCCCGATTGCTGGATTTATGTTCAGGATGTGGGAGTGAAGCTCGGCAGAATTCAGATTTTTAACAACTGGTCGCCTTATCTTGTCAAAGACCCCGAAAACACCGTGTGGATAGGTCTTGAATATTTCTGCGACGAGGGTGATTCGTTCTGGAACATGAACGAAAAGGAATGTGTTAATTTTGCAGTAAATGAGCTTAAAAAGATGGGTGTTATCGCTTCTGATGCAAGAGTGCTGGACAGCCACCGAGAAAAGGTGCAGAAGGCATATCCCGCATACTTCGACACTTATGACAGAATTGGCGAGCTTGTTGAATATCTTGACACATTTGAAAATCTTTACTGTGTCGGCAGAAACGGTCAGCACAGATACAACAATATGGACCACTCAATGGTTACGTCGTTTGAAACCGTTTCCAATATCGTAAGCGGCAAGAAAACGAAGGAAAACATCTGGAGTGTCAACACCGAAGCTGAATATCATGAGGAGTCAAATGATGAAAACGGCAAAAAGCAATAAATTATTTGTTGCCGTCATAGGTGTTATCGGTATTTTTTTCCTTGAAATTTTGCTTTCCAATTTTGTGTGGTTTGCTTATGCGGCAGGCAAAACGGATGCTGTTGATGTCAAAGCCGCCGAGGGCGAAGTTTTTACAGTCAGTCCCGAATCGCCATTTGTCGATGTTGAATGCGAGAGCATAACGCTCAATTCAATAGTCTTCACAATAAATGCAACAGAGGAGCTTTATTCCGATATCCTTGCAACCGTGAATTTTTATGTGTTTGACGAAAACAATATCACGAGCGCAACAATGATAAGAAGCGAAAAAATCACTGTTGGCAATATTCCGAGGAAATACAGATTTTATCTCAATTCCCGAGGCGACATGAGTGGCTTCAGCGTTGAGATTAAGGATATTGATACGGAGTGTGCGGTTTCGGATATAGTTATAAATCCGCAATACGAATTCTCGTTCAACGCTCTGAGATTTTCCGTTATGCTTTTGGCAGCGGCACTTGTTTTTCTTGCAAAATCACCTAACGGCAAGCGTCTGCGCGATGAAATGACTTTTGCTCATGCGGGAGTTATTTCCTGCGCTGTTTGCTGCGGTGCGGCAATTCTCATGTGGTCGTTTGCGGCGTCAGGTGAGTCAGGCTCATATATTTCGTATCCGCTTGACGGAGAAATCAAATATTATTCTCCCTACATACAGCAGCTCGATGCATTCATAAAGGGACAGATACACCTCGATATTCAGCCGTCTGCAGAGCTTCTTGCTCTCGGGAATCCTTATACCCCCGATAACAGAGAGGGGATAGAATTTGTTTATGACAGGGCATTTTTCGGCGGCAGGTATTATTCATATTTCGGAATAGCTCCGATACTTGTATTCTATTATCCGTACTATCTTATAACGGGAAATATTCCCGCAGACAGCTCTGTTATGGGATTTTTCTCGCTGATAACGGCATTGTTTTTGCCTCTTTCCGTTGTTGAATGGTGCAAATTCAGAAAATCGGGTATGCGCCCGTGGCTTTCGTGCGTTGTTGCCGCAGGTGCATATTTTGCAAGCGGTGCTCTGATTATTCAGAGGGGCAGGGCGGCATTTTATTATGTTGCAAGTCTTGCGGCAATGGCTTTTGCGTCGGCATATCTTTTCTGGCTTATAAAAGCACTCGGGTCAAAGAAAATCAAGCGTGCGGTTTCTATGCTTTTGGCGGGAAGCTGTTTTTCACTCGGATTTCTTTCAAGAATCAACACCGTTTTACCTCTTGCAATCGTGACGGCGGTGTTTATAGTTATCTATTTGATTAACGCAATAAAAGAAAAGAAATTTGCCGCTTTTGTCGGTGATATGCTTCCTCTCGGAATTCCCGTTGCGGCATCTCTTGTTTTTTCACTTTATTATAACTACATCCGTTTCGGCGAGATTTTTCAATTCGGAACGGACTATCAGCTTACTCTTGCGAATGCATCGCTCTATGATGCAGGTGCAAACGGTATAATTCCTGCATTATTCCATTATTTTCTTCAGCCCTTCAGCGTTTCAAACGAATTTCCTTATCTTACATTCTCTTATCTTGCCCTGAGGGATTACGGTAAGCAGGTTTATATCGACAGCAATTTCGGTGTTTTTGCCATGCCGTTTATGCTGTCGCTTCTTCTGAGCGTTGTTCTTTTCAAAAGCAAAAAAATATCCCGCAGCGGCAAAATAATGCTTGCTTCTTCGCTTATTGCATTGTTTGTAACGGCATATCTCAATTTTTGCTACGGCGGAGTTATTTTCAGATATACGGCAGACCTTACCGTGCTTGCGGCATTTACCGCGGCGGCGGTCATCTCCGAAATCTGCCTTATTCTCCAAAGGAATTATCATGCTTATGTTTCGTGTGCGGCAAAGAAGAGCGTGTGCGGACTGACGGCATCAACGGCGGCTGTTTCCGTTCTTGCTTCGGTTATGCTTAACGGAAACCTTGTTTCGTTTTATCCTGCTGTGCACACCGCAATAAGAGATTTCTTTGTTTTCTGGAATTGAGGGTGAATTATGACAGATAAAATTCAAAAATATCTCAATAAAATATGGCTTGTGTTGACAGCTTTGTTTGCCTTATGTGCATTTGTGACGGTTATATATTATATTGTATATCCCTCGGCGGAGTTTTTTCATTCGGACTGTACCGACACAATTCTCTGGGCGCAGGCAAGCTATGACGGCAGCGCGCTTTTCAATCCCGATTTCGGATATGCGGCAATGCTTCCGTTCGGAGGCACAATGCTGATGCTTCCGTTTATCGGCATTTTCGGAGTGTCCATGACAACTCATTGCATCGGCATGGTGCTGTTTGCTCTTCTTTTCTTTGCTTCGGCATGGCTTCTCTGCAGAAGTCTTGAATTCAGCCTGCCCATGTCTTTTTCGGCAGTCGGCGTGCTTGCGCTGGTTCTTTGTTCTTCGGCAAAGCTCCGCGAAATTTTCTATGAGCACGTGATTTATTACAGCATTGCGACGGCAATTATTTTCGTTCTGTTATCGCTTCTTATCCGCTTCAGAAAATGTGTAACGGAATCTCTTCCGACCAAAAACCTGATAATCGTCGTTTTTTCAACTGTGATTTTTTCGGCTTTATCTGCACTTGACGGTATGCAGGTTATCGTGACGGGAATTTTCCCCGTGCTGTTTGCGGCAGTTGCGGAAATTTTCCTTGAAAAGGACAGAAAGCTTCTTGACAAAGAAAACAGAAATTCTGTTTATTACTGTTTGATTTGCGGCGCTGCAACCGTTATAGGTATGTTTCTTCTGAACGTTCTGAGCAACGGGGTTACGGCGGGCTATGCGGGCGCTTTTTCGCAGTATGCCAACATGAACGAATGGCTTTCCAACCTCGGTAAATTCCCTGAGCATTGGTTTTCTCTTTTCGGGGTTGATGTAGCTTACGGCATGGGCATATTCTCAATCGAATCAATCATCAACATAGTACGTATCGGTGCGGCAGCAATAATTGCTATTGTTCCTGTTATTGCATTGATTTTCTATAAAAAGTTTGACTATGCTTCCAGGGTGCTTATTCTCTCGCATTACGGCGTAAGCGGTGTTATCATGTTCGGATATATCTTCGGAATTCTTTCTGCGGCAAACTGGCGTCTGAGTCCGATGATATGCACGGGAATAATGGTTTGCTTTGCGGCGTTCAGAGCGGCAAAGCCTCATGTTGTTGCGGTGAGATTTTCTGCTCTTGCAGCTTGCGTTCTTGTTCTCATGAGCGCAATTTCGGTTAAAACAATTGCAGAAATGGATAAAAACGGAATTGATAACAACGAGAAATATCAGCTTGCAAGGGTGCTTGAGGCAAACGGTCTTGAATACGGCTTTGCAACCTTCTGGAATTCGCAGGCAATAACCGTGCTTTCCGATTCAAGGGTCAGGGTTGCAAATACCGATATCAATGAAAACGGAATAACCCCCTGCGCTTATCAGACAAACAAAAACTGGTTTGCCGAGCAGGAGGGGATTGACAGATATTTTGTTCTTGCTTCGGATTATGAGATTTCTGTTCTTGAACAGACCGAGGACTGGTATCTTTTCAGTTCGCTCATAAAGGATGTTATTGAGATTGACGGATATAAGATATTTATTTTTGACAGTCTTTTATTCCTTGAATAAACCAATAAATATTGCTCACGGGCGGCGGCGCAATGCTTGCCGCCTTTTTTATTTCTTCGGCAATTTCGTTAATCAGGGGCAGGGGATTGAATGAGTTTTCGTGTGCGGTTTCCGATTGGTTTTTCATTGCGACAACGGCGTATTCCTCGCCCAGACTTATTTTTCTTGCATTTTCATCAGCGATAAATATGCAGGCAACGGTTGATGCAATGCTGATGCAGGCGATGACGGTTATGATATATGCTCTGAAAAGCTTCAATAGGTGTATTCCTCCATTAACGATGCAAGTGCAGCGGCAAGCATTCTTCCCGAATAGCAGGCTTCCTCAAGCGTGTTTGCTTCGCTTCCCATTTCAATAAGCAGGCTGAATCGGGTCATATCCATGTTGTATTTTCTCTGCGAAAAAAGCACTGGCCGCATGAGTCCCGGGAACATCGTTTCGCATTTATTCTGCAGGTGAAGAGCAAACCGAAGATTATATTCCCAGTCGGGGAAATCTTCAACCTTTCCTTCTTCAACTCCCGTTATTATCATAAGCTGTGCCGCTTTTTTGCCTTTTATTGTATTGACAGGTTTTATTTTTTCTCCGTTATCCTGAGTTATGGCATCTCTGTGGATATCGAGAACAATCTGTATTTCGGGATGCTCGTCAAGATGTTTTTTAACAGTTTTTCTTGATTCGGAATAAGAATCGGAATAGTTATCGTCATGAATTGTTTTGTCATGAATAACAGTATACCCCAAATCGGTCAGATAATCCGCGATTTCCGTGCCGACTCTTACAATGTTGCGGTTTTCATCGTTGCTTCTTGCGGTGTAATCGCAGGCATACCATTCCCTTTCAATCATTTCGTAGCCTTCGGAGGTGTGGCTGTGAAAAATCAGCACCGCGGGTTTTGATTTGTCAACCGACAAATCCAATTTCTGCGATAAAATCTTTTCGATATCAAGCGGTTTGGAATCGGTGTTGTTTTTTACCCTTACATTTCCGAAAATATGAGTTGCGCCTGCCTTTTCGTATGTAACGGATTTTATATCGCCGTCTTTTTTGTCATCGGCAAAAAGCTTTGTATATTTTGTTATAAGCGACTTTATATCGGACGGAGTTTCGGTTATATCGGAGCTTTTGAAAACCTCCGTTTCCGTTGTCGGTTCGGGTTTTTCTTCATAAATCACGGTCTGCGCTTCTGTTTGGGTATTTGTTCCCGTAAAGAAAACAACAGATGCCATTGCAAGAGAAAGCCTGCCTATTCCGCCGCTTGCGACAAGGGCAGAAATCATTACCGCAGTAAAAATAAATGTGATTATATCCATATATTTTGATTTTCCGTTTTTCATCCTGATTCTCCTTGAAAGAATATACTTTATATAATATATGCACCGGATATTCAAAAAATAGTTACAAATTGTAACTTTTAGGGTTGATTTTGTAACCGTTTTGTAACTATATTGTAATTTAATAAGGTGGTAATTTAATTTCCGATGTAATATAATATGAACATAGCAAGTGCAAAAATTCATTTGATTCAGAAACGAAGTGCAAGCGTTTACTGAATTTCCCATCCATCCTTTCAATTGTTTATTAAAAGAGTCGAAAAAGGGAGCTTCGCAAAAGAAGCTCCCTCGACTTTTGTATGGGCATGAAAAAATAAAGATAATTTCAGAAAAATCTATTGACATACTCAAAATGTTATGATAGAATATCGTAGCAACAAACGGAGAGATACCGAAGTGGTCATAACGGAACGGTCTTGAAAACCGTCGTACCCTTACGGGTACCGTGGGTTCGAATCCCACTCTCTCCGCCATTTTTATTAATTATATATTTTATATAGTTACCAATGGAGAAGTACTCAAGTTGGTGACGAGGCGCCCCTGCTAAGGGCGTAGGTCGGGTAACCGGCGCGGGAGTTCGAGTCTCCCCTTCTCCGCCAAAAATAAACCAACGCTTTTGCGTTGGTTTATTTTTTTACAGAGACTCAAACGAACGCGACGGGGACCGGCGTGGGGCGAACCGCCGAAGTGCCGCCGGTGGCGGAAGAAACGAGGCGGTGAGGTGAAGAAACAAGGAGCAATGCGAAGCGCTCCAAGCGAGCAGGGCGACTATGTTTCTGAGGGGGAGAGTCTCCCCTTCTCCGCCAAAGAACAACCGTCATTCTGATACAACGGAATGACGGTTGTTTTACATCTGAAATAGAATTTTGAAAACTTTTTGACAAAAAACACGAAATTGTGCGATTATGTCTATTTTAAATCGTTGAATTATTGAAAATTAACTATGATTATGATATTCTAATAACATCATATAAATTGAGGTGATGATATGAAAAAACTTTGGTTTCTTTTATTGGCAATTATGTTGCTGTTTAGTTTGTGTGGCTGCACTTACCAAGATCCGGTGTTCGCTTCGTTGCCCGATTATAAAAATAAAGAGTTTTACACTTCCGGTGGATTTCAGGATTTTACTGATTATGCTAAATACACTTATGACACCATTACGCTTCAAGACCTTGAATCCTCAAAATACTTCACAATAACATCCGCTGAAGATGTTGAAGAAATCCTATTACATATTGACAACTTTGAAAGGTGGGTTGAAGCGATAGGCGGAGAACTCAAGGAAAATTATGACTTTGATAAAACCGTTGTAACCGAGGGAGATTTCTTCTATATCAAAACAAAAGACGGAGAACCAATCGGTCAAGGAACATACGATAAATTTGACAATTATTCTGTTTACTATTTTGATATTGACGCACAAATAATGTATTATTTCCATAACAATATTTGATTTTGTACTTCCTAACTCCAAATCAGGATTCATCTTCAAAAAGAAAACCAATACTTGTGCATTGGTTTTCTTTGCATAGACTCGGATAAACATAAAACAAGCTGTCTTGCCGAAGCAAGACAGCTTGTTTTATTTTATCCGATTGTCATATTAAAAAACTGCATGATTCTTGCAACGGCAGAAATAAAGAAGTTTGTGAACTGCCATGCAAAGCTGAAATCAAAGCTTGTGAGTATGCCTTCGATTATATTGCCGAATGCGCCTGCCTTGCCGGAAAGCGATTCGTTATCGGTCTTTTCAATTGCAAAATCATCAACTCTTACCGCCTTGCCGTCTTCAACTTCATATGCGTTGTAGTAGAGGCTGTCGCCCTCAACGGTAATTGCCGAGAACATGGAATTTTCGGTGTTCTCCGTGTTGAGTTTTTCAGCTCTGGGGAATGATTTGTCCGTTTCGGCTTCATCCTTGGTCTGATAAACCTTGACGCCCGATGTGCCGCAGATTGAATAAATCGTTCCCTTTGGATTGTGCTTCACAAAATATTCAAGTCCGTCGAATTCAGCGGTGCTTGTTGTTGAAGGAACAACCGAGTTTGCAGCCATGGCATCGGTGCGAAGATAAACATGGTCATGCCCCTGAAGAACAAGGTCAACTCCGAGATAGGGAAGAAGAGTTCCGAGCTGTTTTCTCATTCCTTCAACATCACCGTCATCAAAATGAGAACCGTTGGAATAAAGTGCCTTGTGAAGAACAACGATTTTCCACTTTGCATCGCTTGATTTAATATCGTTTTTCAGCCATTCAAGCTGTGCATTGCCGAGCTTGTCATCCTCAATATCGTTTGTATTGAGAACGGTGAAATGAACATCGTTATAATCATATGAATAATAAACGCCGGAATCAAGATCCTGCTCGGGAACGTTGGGAAGAACAAAGTTTTCGGTTATTGCCGCTTCTTCGTCTTCATGGTTGCCCGTTGCGGTCATATACGGAAGGCTGAGAAGCTTATCGGTAGAATTAAGCAGATAGCTCCAATGTTTTACATTCTTGCCTTCATCAACGTTGTCGCCTGCCGAAACAATGAACTTCGCATCGGGATATTCGGCAGAAGCGGTTTCTATTACCTGCGCAACTCTGTCAAAGTGGTCGGGTCTCTGTGCCTGCGGGTCGGTGAGGTAGAAGAATGTGAATCCCTCGTCACCGCCGCTTGCGGTTTCAATAACACCTGCCTCGCTCCACCAACCGCGCTCTGCATCGCCTACGCGGTAGCAGTATTTTGTACCCTTTTCAAGACCCGAAAGCCTGATTGTATGCTTTGCATAATCCTTCGTATACGGCATAAGTCCGAGAATACCGAGGTCTGCACCGAAATAGGTTTTACCAATCATTTCGCATGATGCGTTAACCTTCTTGCCTGTTGTGGGAACACCCGTGAATTTCGGGTTTTCGCTGTAGGTAACAAGCTCGATATCCGTTCCCGTAACGCTGTATTTTGTGAGCCAAGTGATATTAATCTGAGTTGAAGAATCGTCGCCGAGAGTAACCGCAATATGTGAGGGTGCGCGGTAGTTTTCTTTTGTTACCGCAACATCCTCTTTGCCGCGGTATTCTATGACCGCTTCGCTGTCAAGTTTATCGGCAGGGTTTGAATCAAGAACAAAGCTTTCAAGCATCCATCTGATGGTGTAGCCCCATGATTCATACTGGCTCTGTGTGATATATTCGCCCATAAGATGGTCGATTATGGCATCAACAGAGCTGTAGTTTTCGGGAACAAGAGGAATTGAAAGAACGGAATCAATGAGATTCCCGAAGCTGTTGTTGCCTCCGAGAAGTATTTCGGTGATGCCCTGAAGCACTCTGCCGAAAACATAGAAAATATTTCCTTTCGGGAAAAGCTCGCCGGGGTTGAATTCAAGAGTTGCAAGAAGCTCGCCGCGAACAAGGTCTGTTACAAGCACTTCGCGAAGAAGATTGAAAACTTCCTGTGCAAGCTCGCCGCTGTCAAAACGTTCAAGAACATCCTCAATATAAGGATAATCTGAGATATTCTCGTCACCGTTGTAGTAATAATAAAGAACAGTCTGTGCATATTCGCCGAAGGTGCATCCGTCGGCAACTTTCTGTCCGAAAACATCTGTAAGCAGGGTTGCAGGCATATCGGAAACAGGGTAATTGAGCACCTTATCAAGGATTTCTTCAACAATGCCCATTAGTTTATCAGGATTGTTGATGTAAGCTTCGTCAATCTGATTTGCAAAATCGCCTATGAAGCCCATGATATTTGAGCTGACGGTGAGAATTTCAAGGTTGCCAAGCTGAAGACCGTTTGTGCCGAGAGCATCAACAATAATTTTTTCAAGGTCGAGATTCATTGATTTGAGAAATTCAAGCAGACCGCCTGCTTCTTTGATTGCAGGGAGATATTCGTCAAGGAGTGGTTTGATTGCACCCATTGCCAGATCCTTGAGACCGTTTTCACCGAATGTACGTCCGAATGAATATGTGAGCCTGAAAGGCTTTTCATAAACCGTTCCGTCATCGCTTACAACAGGCTGATATTCGTCAACATCAAGGGTTTGCATATCCATTTCAACCTTATCGCCCGTTGCCTTGAAATCAACTATCTTGTAGTAGTTGGGGAAACCCGAAAGCGTGGGGGTAAGGATGTCATAAACCGCTTCACCGCTGTCGGAAATGTGTTTTGCAACGTCGTTTGCATGAAGATGCCCTGTAAACACATAGTGCATTCCGGCATCGGCATATGCATCCGCAACCTTAAGCCAGTCGTTTGTTACAAAAGCAAAAAGAGTTGCTTCTTCAATGGAGGTGTGAGGCACGATATTGTGATGCTGCATACCGATAACGGTAAGACCGTTTTCTTCTGCCTTTGCACATTCTTCTTCTACCCATTCAAGAACACCGTCTGCAAGCTGACCGGAGGTTTCATGCTCATTGTCCTCTGCGCCGTTGTCGTTGCTGTAAATACAGCTGTCAATGGCGATTAGTCTGTAGTTTCCGAGAGTTACGGCATATGAAAGCATACCGCCCTTCCTGCTTTCTTCGGGAACAAAAAAGCTGTCTGCAAGGTCATAGCCAAAATCGTCATAGATTTCTCTGAACTGCTCGGGAGAGGTTTTTTCGGCAGGTTCTTTTGTGCCGTTTTCAAATGTTGCAGCATTGCTGTTGTTGATGTCGTGGTTGCCGGGTATTACAAGAACCTGAATGCCTGTTTCTTTCTCAAAAGCTCCGAACTTTTCTGCAAGAGCCTTGTGGCTTTCGAGTTCGCCGTCTTTTGTGAGGTCACCGGGAATCAGAACATAGTTTTCACCGCCTTCGACGGCATTCCTGAGAACACCGTCGAGTGCATTATCAAGCAAAGAATCAAGGTCATTATACTCCTTGTGTTTGTTATAAACGAATTCCTGCCATTCGGGGCTGTCGCCGCCCTTAAGAGAGGGAGCAAGATAATGGATATCCGAAATAACCCCGAAACGTATTTCCGATGAATTCGCGCTTACCGATAAAGGTATGCATGCCGCGATAAGCGCAACAGTGAGAACTACGCTTAATATTTTTAAAATTAAACTCTTTTTCATTTTTCTTTCTCCGAAATCAGATATTCTTAAGAAGAGGACCGATGCCCTTGATAGCAGCGGGAATACCCTTGAGAATCTTACGGATACCGCCCTTTTCGCCGCTGATCCACATAACAAGACCGTTTGCCATATCTTCGCTCATTACACCGCCGCTCATGCTGATGAAATCACGGAAGGGTGTCTGGAGAGCGATTGCCTGAGCAAAGCCTGCCGGAATAAGGGTTGAAAGAAGCTTATAGAACTTCTTGCCGTTCTTTGCGTGGCGGCAGCTTTCAAATGTATCCTGAATGCTGAGTCTTCTGTTCGGATCATAGTCTGCGGGGGGAAGCTCTCTTCCGAGAACGGCAACAAACTGTTCTTCGGGAACGGACTGAACATCACCTGTATAGTAGAGAGGAGCAAGCTGCGAATAATCGGGGATTGAAACCTCAGGTGCGCTTACGTTAACTGTTGCCGAAAGTCTGATATCAACGCTTGATGCACCGACAAGAATATCAAAATCACCGCTTTCAACGCACCAATCATTGATGTTTACATTGTAGAACGCAAAAGCTCTCTTATTGAGTGAAAGAGTGATTTCCTTTGTTTCACCGGGATTGAGCCATACTTTCTTGAATGCCTTGAGTTCCTTGACAGGTCTGTAGATTGTGCTTTCCTTATCGGAAACATAAAGCTGTGCGATTTCATAACCCGAAACGCTGCCTGTGTTCTTTACTTTGAACGAAACATTAAGAATGTCGTTTTCGGTCATGGCTGTCTTATCGAGCTTTATGTCGGAATATTCAAATGTTGTGTATGAAAGACCGTAGCCGAAGGGATAACGTACAGACTTGTTTGCCTTTTCATAGTATCTGTAGCCGATATAGATGCTTTCACGGTATTCAACGGAAGCGGGATTGCCGGGGAAGTTGTTTTTGGCAGGAGTATCCGAATATGTAACGGGATAAGTTTCGGAAAGCTTACCGCAGGGGTTGACTGCACCTGAGATGATATCTGCAACCGCACCTGCGCCTGCCTGACCGCCGAGATATGAATGAAGAATTGCCGCAACTCCGTCGTTCCAGGGCATTTCAACGGGTGAACCGCCTGCAAGAACGATAACAACATTCTTGTTAACCTTGAGAACTTCTTCTACAAGTCTGTCGTGCGATGCAGGAAGAGCCATGTGAGTTCTGTCAAAGCCTTCTGCTTCGTAATCGTCGGTAAGACCGATGAAGAGAACTACGGTTTCGCATCTTCTTGCGGTTTCGATTGCCTGCTGAAGATGTTCTGCGTTTTTCTTTTCTTTTTTCTGCTTGAGTTCATATCCCTGAGCAAATTCAACGTTATAGCCGATTTTTGAAAGCTCATCAAGAGCGTTATCAAGCTGAGTGGGATTGATATGTGATGAACCTGCACCCTGATATCTGGGAGTTCTTGCAAGTTCGCCGATAACAGCTACCTTACCGTTTTTCTTAAGAGGAAGAATTCCGTTATTCTTAAGAAGAACCATTGACTGTGCGGCAACCTTTCTTGCAAAAGGCTGGTCATCAGCATCATTATATGCATAGTTTGCCTTTGAACCGTCGGCAGCTTTCTTTATGAGATTGAGGATATTGAGTGCTCTTTCGTTAACAACAGCTTCGTCGAGTGCACCGCTTCTTACTGCGTCAACAATTCTCTGTGTGCCTGTGCCCGATGATGAGGGCATTTCGAGGTCATTGCCGTTCTTAAGACCGAGAACTCTGTCGTTAACTGCACCCCAGTCACTGACAACAACACCGTCATAGCCCCATTCGTCGCGGAGAATTTCAATCTGTGTATGCTTGTTTTCGGAACCGTGCATGCCGTTGATTTTGTTGTATGAGTTCATAACAGTCCAGGGCTTTGCCTTCTTAACAGCAATTTCAAATGCTGTGAGATAGATTTCGCGGAGTGCTCTTTCGTCAACAACTGAATCGCAGGTCATTCTGCGTGTTTCCTGGCTGTTTGCGCAGAAATGCTTGAGTGAAGTGCCAACGCCCATCGACTGAACACCGTTGATAAAGCCTGCGGCAAGCTCACCTGCAAGAATGGGATCTTCCGAAAAATATTCAAAGTTTCTGCCGCAGAGGGGAGAACGCTTCATGTTGATACCGGGTCCGAGAAGAACGCCGACTTCTTCTTTCAGGCACTTCTTGCCGAGAGCAACACCCATTTCATAGAGAAGCTCGGGGTCCCATGAGCAAGCTGTTGTAGCTGCTGTGGGATAGCTGATTGCGGGAACGCTGTTTGAAAGGCTGTCGCCCTTCTTGCTGTAGTCCTTTTTGCGGAGTCCGTGAGGGCCGTCGCAGACCATGATGCAGGGAATATCATATTTTTCCATGCCTTTCATGTGCCAGAAATCTGCACCGTCACAGAGAGATGCCTTTTCTTCAAGAGTCATCTGAGCAAGAATTTCTTTGGGATCTTTCATTGTTGTTTCCTCCTTATATATCTGAACTGTCATTGATTCCTAATATTTCTTCGGCGTCGCCGCCGTCGATTGCTTCAACATTTTTGAGCTTTTTGCGTATGATTTCGTTTCGTTTGCCTGCTTCATCAAGCGATTTGCCTGCTTCGTCAATCTTCTGTCTTGCCTTCTGAAGCACAACTCCGAATTTATCGTACTGTACCTTTGCGGCGGCAAGAAGAACTCTGACTTCGTTTGCTTTTTCATTTATCGCAACAGCTCTGAATCCGAGCGAGAGCGAATTGAGAAGTGCGGTTATGGTTGAAGGTCCTGCAATCATAACATTGAATTCACTCTGTATTTTTTCCGCAATTCCCGAACGGGAAGATGTTATTTCGGCGTAAAGACCTTCAGTCGCAAGATACATGATTGCAAAGGGTGTTGTAAGCGGAACATTGATATA
The DNA here is from genome assembly GCA_017517665.1 of Clostridia bacterium. Taxonomy (GTDB): domain Bacteria; phylum Bacillota; class Clostridia; order Oscillospirales; family Acutalibacteraceae; genus CAG-177. The sequence goes on from JAFWYP010000051.1 coordinate 27,057, forward strand.
TTTCGTGATTGTTTTTGCTTCACCGAGAACTCTTGCTTCGAGAGCTTTTCTCGCGGCTTCAAGTGCGGCGGGGTCTGCGGAATCGGCAGCATTGCAAAGACGAACATAGTCCTCCATGGGGAATTTTGAGTCGATGGGAAGATATGTCATTTCGCCGCCGTCGCTTGACGGAATGTGAACGGCAAATTCAACTCTGTCCTTTGAGCCGGGAACGCAGACAAAGTTGGTTTCGTACATACCGGGAATTGTCTGGTCGAGGATTGCACCAAGCTGTACTTCCGCCCACGTGCCTCTTGCTTTTACATTAGTAAGAACACGGTTGAGTGAGGTGACGTTTGCGGTAACTCCGTTTGAAAGCTCCTTCATTTCGCCGAGTGATTTATAAACGTTTTCGAGTCTGTCGGAAACAGTTTTGAATGAGGTATCAAGTCTCTGAGTGAGAGTTTCATTGAGCTTTTCATCAACCGTAAGACGCATCTGTTCAAGCTTCTTTTCGTTGCTTTCGCGCATTTTGTCAACAGCTTCGGTCAGTGCTCTGCTCTGCTTTTCGTTCTGCTCGATGTTGTTGAGTCTTATCGTGTTGAGCGATTCCGAAAGTGCCTTTTCCGTTCTGCCCTGATACTCTGTATTGTCAAGCCTGAGCTTCTCGATTTTTTCGTTCATATCGCTGAGCGATTTTGCGGTTTCGGTTCGCATATTATACTGACCCGACTGCATTTCACGGCGGCTGCGTTCAAACTCCGTTCCGATTGTCTGCGACAGACCTGCGGTTTTTTCTGCTATGCCGTCGATTTTATGTTCAAGCTCGGGATTTTGCTTTTTCCCTGTCTTGCAAGAAGAACAATCATCAAAACAATAACCGCCGCAAGCAAAGCGATAATTATATATGATTCCAAAGCACTATCCTCCATTTTAATCTATATATGGTATATAATAACATGAATAAAAAATAATATCAATACCATACAGCACTGTTTTAATAAATATCTATGTTGAAAAACATTATTTTTTATGGTAAAATACCATTTAATATCAGAAAACGAGGTGCTTTTATGGTCGGAATTATCGGTGCGATGCACATTGAAGTTGAAACAATAAAGTCCATTATGGAAAACAAAACAGTCGAAAAAATCAGCGGTGTTGAATATGTAAAAGGCACTCTCCAAGGCAAGGAAATTGTTATTGCGGTCTGCGGAATAGGCAAGGTTGCGGCGGCAATGTGTGCCCAGACGATGATACTGAAATATTCCCCCGAATGCATCATCAACACAGGTGTAGGCGGCAGTCTTTCAACAAAGCTTGCAATCGGTGATATTGCCGTTGCGGAAAGCCTTGTTCAGCATGACATGGACACCTCTCCTCTGGGTGACCCCATCGGTTTGATTTCAGGCATAAATATCGTTAATATTCCTGCCGATAACGAGGTTGTGAATCTCCTTTCCGAAGGCATTGAAACCCTTGAAAACGTTAAGGGTTTAAGGGGTATTATCGCTTCGGGCGACCAGTTTATTGCAAGCGAAGAAAAAAAGAAATTTATCACCGGTAATTTCGGTGCAATCGTATGTGAAATGGAGGGTGCAAGCATCGCTCAGGTGTGCTTCACAAACGGCGTTCCGTTCGGCGTTGTGAGGGCTGTTTCCGACTGCGCTGACGGTTCATCCCATATGGATTACGGCGAATTTTTGCCCATAGCTGCGGCAAATGCGGCAAAGCTTATCGAATACTTCGTAAAAAACAGATAATCGGAAAACGGCGGCATACAAAACCGCCGTTCTTTTTTTGTGAAAACTGCACAACAATTAAAAATAAAATTTTCTTATTTGTTGACAACATATATTATATTTGTTAAAATAAATTGACTATATTTTAATATGCAGAGTTCTATCCGTGTATTAAAAAGGAGGAAATCAGAATGATTGATCAAAGAACGCTCGCGTACATCAATTTGTACGGCGTGCTGGGTACTCTCGAGAACCTCTGCGAACTTGCACCCGAAGCAGAGAGCATTCTCACCAACAAAAAGCCTATCTCAATCGGATTTGAGGTTAAAGGCGGCCCCAGCGCAACAATTACCTTTTACAAGGGCAGATGCAGAATGGAGCAGGGCTGCACAAAGTGCGATGTTAAGCTTCCTTTCAGCTCATGCGAAAAATTCAACGGTCTTATCGACGGCACAGTTACTCCCATTCCCTCAAAGGGCTTCCATCACATCGGTTTCTTGCTTAAGGATTTCACAAAGCTTACCGATTTGCTTAATAAGTATATGCGTCCCGACCCCGCTGACCTTGAAGATGAAGATTTCTTCAGAATCAGCACAACTCTTATGATGTACACAATTTCTGTTGCAATCGCACAGATTGGCAACAACGACGAAATCGGCAAGTTCTCCGCAAGCAACATGGTTGACGGTGAAATTGCATTCAGCATCAAAGACGGTCCTGCCGCAACAATCAGAGTAAAGAATCACAGACTTCTTGCAGTCAAGAAGCCCAGTGAATCACCCAGAGCCGTTATGGAATTTGCAAATATCAAGCTCGCAAGAGATTTGTTTGACGGCAACGTTAATGCCATTGCCTGCATCGGTACCGGTGATATCGTTATGAAGGGCATGATTTCAATGCTCGACAATCTTAACAGAATTCTTGACAGAGTTGCTCTGTATCTTGCATAAGGAGGTTTCTGAAATGAGTATGAAAATCAATACACACGCTAAAAGTGCAGAGCTCTTTCAGAGAGCCGCAAAAGTAATTCCCTCAGGTCTTTACGGCCATCAGGGTCCCGCAGAAGGCTGCTGCATCCCCGTATCTGCTTATCCTCTTTTCAGCCAGAAGGCTCAGGGTACATATTTCTGGGATGTTGACGGCAATAAATACATCGACTATATGTGCGCATACGGTCCCAACGTTCTCGGTTATAATGACCCCGACGTTGATGCGGCTGTTATGGAGCAGATGAAGATTGAAAACTGCGTTACCGCTCCCTCAACAAAAATCATTGACTTTGCAGAGCTTATGGTTGACACGGTTGCATCCGCAGACTGGGCATTCTTTGCAAAGAACGGCGGTGACACAACAACCGCAGCTATCATGACCGCAAGAGCAGCAACCCACAGAAAGAAGATTATCTTCGTAAAGGGTTATTACCATGGCGTTGCTCCCTGGTGCCAGAAGGTTGACTATCCCGGCGTTATCCCCGAGGATGTTTCCAATAACCTTTATGTTGACTGGAACGATTTTGAAGCTCTTGAAAGACTCGTTGCAGAAAACGAAGGTGAGATTGCCTCTTTCATTTCAACACCCTATATGCACGGCAACTTCATTGATAACGTACTTCCCGCAGAAGGCTATTGGCAGAAGGTACGCAAGCTCTGCACAGACAAGGGCATCGTTCTTATCGTGGACGACGTTCGCTGCGGCTTCAGACTTGACCTTGCAGGCTCTGACCATCACTACGGCTTTGAAGCAGACCTTATCTGCTTCTGTAAAGCACTTGCAAACGGCTGGAACGTTTCCGCACTCTGCGGTAAGGATTGGCTCAAAAGCTCAATCAGCGGTCTTTCATACACAGGCAGCTATTGGATGAGCGCAGTTCCCTTTGCGGCGGCTATCGCTTGTATCGAAAAGATGAAGAAGATTGACCTTCCCAAGATTTGTCTTGAAAAGGGCACAATGCTCACAGACGGTCTTAAGGCTGCAGCTGCAAACAACGGCTTCAATCTCAAGGTTTCGGGCGAACCCGCACTCTTCTATCTCATGCTCAAAGACGACGATTCACTCATGCTTCATCAGGAATGGATTGCAGAGGTTGTCAAGAGAGGCGTTTATATGACCAACCACCACAACCACTTCATTAACGCTTCACTTTCCGACGAAGACATCAAGTTCACAATCGAAGTTGCTGAAGACGCATTCAAAGCAGTAAGAAAGAATCATCCTGAACTCGGCTGATTCACTATATAAAAGGAGGAATTCACTATGGCATTAACCAAGCAGGAATGGCTCGAGCTTGAAAAACAGGCTTATGAGCTTCGTAAGCTTTGCCTCGACACAACCTTCTGGGCAGGCTCAGCTCACATCGGCGGCGGTATGAGCGTTATGGATATGCTCGCCATTCTCTATTACAAGTACATGAAGTATGATGTTACAAATCCCCAGTGGGAAGACAGAGACCGCTTTATTCTCAGTAAGGGTCATGCAGGCGTTGCTCTTGCAAGCCTTGTTTGCCACCTCGGCTTTGACGATAAGGAAAAGCTCAAGACATTCAATCTTTCAAACTCAACAATGGGTATCCATCTTGACTCCAACAAGGTTAAGGGTGTTGACGCTTCAACAGGTTCACTCGGCCACGGTCTTTCAATCGCTCTCGGTACAGCTCTTGCAGCAAAGGTTCTCGGCAAAGACTATAAGACCTTCTGCATCCTCGGCGACGGCGAATGCGACGAAGGTTCAAACTGGGAAGCAGGTATGGCTGCCGCACACTTCAAGGCAGACAACCTCATTTCTTTCGTTGACCGCAACAAGTGCATGATCGACGGCCCCACAGAAGAGGTTATGAAGCTTGAACCCCTTGCAGACAAGTGGCGTTCATTCGGCTTTGAAGTTATTGAAGTTGACGGTCACAACATGAGCGCTCTTGCAGACGCTATCGACACAGCTCTTGCAACAAAGGGCAAGCCCTGCATGATTATCGCTGACACAATCAAGGGCTGCGGCGTTGACTACATGGAAGGCGACTACAAGTGGCACTACGGCGCACTTAACGACGAAAAATATGAGCTTGCAAAGGCAAGCCTTGAAAAACACTATGCACAGCGTGTTGCTCGTGCAGAAAAGGAGGGCATCTGATCATGGCAGGAGGACTTACATATACCGCTACCGAATCAACAGCTTTCTCAACAGCTGAAATTTACGGTAAGGCTCTTTGCGAGCTCGGCGAAAAGCATCCTGAGGTTGTTGCTCTCACAGCTGACCTCGGCAAATCAACAAAAATCGGTATGTTCGGCGAAAAATTCCCCGACAGATATTTCAACGTAGGTATTGCAGAACAAAATATGTTCGGTATGGCTGCAGGTATGGCAAGAGCAGGTCTTGTTCCTTTCCTTTCAACCTTCTCGGTTTTCGCTTCTCTCAGAAGTGCCGACCAGCTTCACACCGACATCTGCTATCAGAACGTTAACGCAAAGATTATCGCAACTCACGCAGGCACATCCTTCGGTCAGGCAGGCTCAACACACCATGCTATATGCGATATGGCTGTTGCACGTTCAATCCCCAACCTCACCGTTATATGCCCCGCAGACGGTATTGAAACCTACAATGCAGTTCACGCTGCATACGATAACTTCGGACCTTATTATATCCGTATCAACAGAGGCTTTGACCGCGTTCTCTATGAAAACAGCGATTACGGTTTCGAGGTCGGCAAGGCTGTAACAATCAACGAAGGTTCGGATATCACAATCATTGCTTGCGGTTCATGCGTATTCCAGGCATATCAGGCTGCAAAGTTCCTTGAAACAAACGACGGTCTTAAGGTAAGAGTTCTCAATATGCACACCATCAAGCCCATCGACAAGGAAGCTATCGTTAAGGCAGTTATGGAAACCCGCCGCATCATCACCGCTGAAGACCACAATATCGTCGGCGGTCTCGGTTCTGCGGTTGCAGAGGTTATCGTTGAAGCAGGTAAGGGCTGCGCATTCAAGCAGCTCGGTATCCCCGACAAGTTTGCACCCATCGGTCTCCACGAAGACATCATGTCAACACTCGGCATTGACCAGAACGGTATCATTGCCGCTGTCCGTGAAGTTATGGGTAAGGACTTTGAACTCGACGACGACTGGGACGACGAAGCTTAAGTTGAGTTCTTTTCGCTTTCTCGTTCGGTCGTGTATAAAAGATACACTTCCCTCACTGCGAAAGCAAAAATAATCTCAACTTAACTAACAGAAAGGAATGATTTATATGGCTTCGAGAGAAGATATACTCACTAATAAAATTTTCCTTTGTGCGGTTCTTCCCCTTATTAAAACGATTGCCATGGACGACCCCAAGCTTGCAAAGAAATTTGAGCATGCTCACGCCGTTATCCAGGTAAGTGCAAAAGACCCCGAGGCTCCCGAAGGCAAGGTTGCAACTCATTTTGTTGTTAACTGCGGTGAATGGGACTGCCACACAAATAAGGTAACGGACAATGCTCACATTGAACTTGAATTCAAGAGCATTGAAACAATGAACGCATTTTTCAAAGGAAAAATCGGCCCCTCAACCCTTCCTGCAATGAAGGGCGTTGCAAAGAAGCCTGCCGTTTTCATGGCATTCATGATGACTCTCCTCAAGATGTCGTCGCTTCTTACCGCAACAGAAGCACCCGAGGAAGAAGAAGCAAAGAAACTCCTCGTTAAGTGCTATTTCTATCTGCTTTCAAGCGGCATCAGCACACTCAACAAGCAGGGTCACGAGCAGATTCACAACTGGACTCTCAAGAGCCCCGACAGAGTTTATGCATGGGCTGTTAACGATTATCCCGATATTTCGGCATATATCCGTATCAAGGCAGGTAAGTCAAAGGCAGGCAGAGGCGTTTACAAGCGCGCTCTTCCCTTCTTCACCATGAGATTTGACAGCCTTGACAGCGCACTCGGTATTCTTATGGGTACCGCAGATATGCTTGAGTTTACAAAGACAGGTAAGCTTATCATGGACGGTGCACCCGAATTCGGTGCGGAAATCGGTAACTACATGATGATGGTCGGCGATTATGCCCGCTAATTGAAAACAAACAAGAACACCCTGAAAACAATCGTTTTCAGGGTGCTTTTTCATGTCTTATTTATTGCTTACGGCTTCAAGAACTTCCTGCTTGAAGTCGCCGTAAATCTTGTATTTCTTTGAGAAAATGATGAGTGAGCTTATCATCATTGCAGGGGGAACGATGAACATAAGGAACGAAATTGCGCTTTGTGCCTGCGCAGTCTGAACGGCCGCCTCGCCGTCATAACCCGTAACGGTGAAGGTTGCATACATAATAATTGCCTGAATTGTGTATGCCATTTTCTGAAGAAATCCCTTCATAGAGAAAGTGAGGCTCTGATTTCTCTTACCTGTTTTGTATTCGCCGTAGTCAACGCAGTCTGCAAGCATAACAGTCTGATTAACGAACATACTGCCCGTGCCGAGAGAGGTGAGAATGTAACAGATTCCGAGAAGAGTGACGTTGCCGGGAATGAGATATCCGACAATTGCCATTCCGATATAACCTGCTGCTGCCATGCCGAGTGAAAGCTTGTAAATTGAACGGTTATTCATGAATTTTGAGCAAACGGGAACAACGAGAATTGCAAGCACCGAGCCGACTGTACCCATAAGATTGAATTTTGACTGGAGAGTGAGGTCGCCGAGAACGGATGTGAAATAATAACTGCTGATGCCCGATGTCATATAGAAGCCTGCATTTGAAATCATTGCAAAAAGCATAAAAATAAGAAGCTGGTCATTCTGTTTTATAACATTAATCGCTGCTTTGAACGAGAACTTATCGTTATTGACGACAATCCGTCTTTCCTTTGTTGAAAGAACGCTGATTGCCGCAAAGAAGATAAGACCTGCAGCTGTGATTATTGACCATTTTCCGAAGCCCTTGCTGAGTGTATCGGATGTCATTGAGTCGAGCTTACTGCCTGCAACTCCGCCGAGATATGCAACTGCAATCGGGGTGAAAATTGAGATTATTCCCTGACCGAGACCCGAGAATGCTCTTGCGATTGTTGAAACGAGATTTCGGTCCTTTTCTTCGCTTGCGAACGAAGGAACCATTGACCAGAAGGGGATATCGGCAAGGGTGTTTGTCATGCCCCAGAGAACATAAAGAACGGCTGCATAAACATAAAGACCGACCGAACCCGACGCAAAACCGGGGTTGTTGAAAAGCAGGCAAAGCACAACCGCATTGATTGTTGCGCCCGTTATAATCCACGGACGGTATTTGCCCATTTTGGTTTTGGTACGGTCAACTATCATGCCCATCATCGGGTCGTTGATGCCGTCCCAGAGTCTTGCAAGGGGAGTGATAATGAGAAGAAAAGCGGGACTGATGCCGAGCGCATTTGTGAGGTAAATCGAGAGATAGGAATAGAACATTCCGTAGCTCAGGTCAAGACCTATCGCACCCACGCCGTAGCCGAGCTTTTCTCTGAGAGAAATTTTGTTCATGATATTCCTCCGTTATGATTTGTATTCAAATGTCTGCGGTGCTTCAAGTGCCTTGAGATATCTGCGGCATTCTTCCTTTGCTTTTTCCAAATCGAGGTCGAGATAATTTCCGCACTCTTTCTTTGTGTTGCCGAAAACTTCGCCCTCATATGCAATGATATCGGCAAGAATTTTCTTTGTTATTTCAAGGATTTTTGCGTTATCCGCATTTCTGACGAGCAGATAAAATCCCGTTCTGCATCCCATAGGTCCGAAATAGATAACATCGTCTTTGATTTCGGAATTTCTGACGAAGGTTGCAAACATATGCTCGAGCGTGTGTGCTGTCGTAGTGTCCATGAAATCGCCGCCGTTGGGGATTCTTGTGCGCATATCATAAGTGGTGATATCGCCGTCAATGCGTGAAACATAGATACCTTCCGTGAGGAGGTCATGGTCAACTGTGAAGCTTGTTATTCTGTTCATTTTTCTTTTCCTTTCTGCGTTTAATCAGCATAACTATAAATGTAAATATCGGTAAAATATATAAATAACCTGCAAGGAGAAGTGATGCCGTCGGTGCGCCTGCCGAAGCAAGAGGAACTGCGCCTGCAATCGACCACGGCACAAGAGGGGAGATAACAACTGCCGAGTTTTCGAGGTCAATCGCCGCATTGTCCGAATTTTTCTCATTGCCTTCGCAAAGCTGATGCGTGAGAATAATTGCAAGAGTCTGATTGCATGAGATGAGCGAAGTGAAAATTGATGTTATCATCGTTGCGCCGAAAGGCGTTATTTTTTTGCTCAGAAGCTCTGTTTTTTCTTTGAGAGAATGGAGAAGACCCGTTGCGGAGAATATGCCCGAATATGCAGACGAAAGACAGACTATTGCCGCCGATTTGAGCATTGAAACAAGTCCGCCGCCGTCAATCATATGCTTGATTTCAGCGGTTTCTGCCTCAAATCCGAGTATCATTATCTTAAGAAACTCAAGAATTTCAACACCCTGCACGGTAAGCCCCACAACGAGTGCGGAAGCAATACTTGCAAGCATTGCATAACGCACTTTTACTCGCAGAAGCGACAGAACGAGTATCACAACTGCAGGGATAACCGAAGCCCAATGCAGGTTGAATTCCGAAGAAAACATCGTTGATAAATCGGGGAGTTCGCCGCCGTTGCCTGCGGAAAATCCGAGAGTTATATACATTATGCAAGTCAGTATGAACGGCACGAATGCGGTGCGGAACATGTTTTTTATGTTGGTAAAAATATCGGTTTTTGTAAGCTCCGAAACAAGCAATGCACTTGTTGAAACAGGGGAGCAGCGGTCACCGAAAAGAACGCCCGAAAGCATTGCACCGCCTGCAATAACGGGATTTATGTTCATGGAATATGCCATCGTCATGCAGATAACGCCGATTGTTGCGGCAGAACCGAAGGATGTTCCCATAAGGAACGAAACACCGCAGCAGAGCAGAAATGTCATCAGCACAAAAATGTTGGGGTTGATGAGCTTAACCGCCGATGAAATGATGAACGGAATTGTTCCGCTTGCACGCCATGAAGCGGTGAGCATTCCGACGATGAGGAAAACAATCAGAACGTTTTTTGATGTTTTCATTCCGTCATAAATCATTTTTAATATTGACTTGAAGGTGTGTTTTTTGATTAATGCATAAGCAGAGAAGATGACCAACCCTGCTCCGAGCGCATAAAGCACGGATGCATCAAATATAACGCAGATTAATAAAACGGCACAAAACAGCGCCAAAGTAAGAATTTCCATAAAACACGACCGTATATCTTTTGGTGAATTTGAAGTAATAGCAGTTCTATGCCTCCCTATGACGAGGGAGGTGGATTTTGCGAAGCAAAAGACGGAGGGAGAGGCAAAGCACCGAAACGCCGCCGGTGGCGGAAGAAGTGAGGTGCTGAGGTGAAGAAACAGGGAGAATTGCCGACGCTCCAAGGAAGGCAAGTCGACCATGTTTCTGAGGTCAAACAACATCCAGCTTAACCGTTTTACGCAAAATCATCTCTCCTTCAGTCCTACGGACAGCTTCCTCATCAGAGGAAGCCCATGGAGAAAGCAACCGTTTAAAATAAAATCGGTGCGGAATAATTCCACACCGATTATATATCATGTTATCGTTTTTTTCAAGAGCGATATTACCAATCAAGTGTCTGATAATAAGGATATCCCGAACGCGAACCCATTGTGATTTCTGCTATATATCTCACTTTTCTTTGTTTATCGTTATATGCAAAGATATAATTATCAGCATAATAATCGGAATCCTCGCGGTAATAAACAAGAATCCAATCACCTTTTTGTTCCGTGTATTTCATGTTTTTCATAGCCTTTTCTTTGGCTTTTTCGTATTCCTGAATATGCAATTCCCATTCCGCAACAATATCTGCGTATTCGTCGAAATCGTAGGACTGTTTGTAGTAATATCTTGTTGTGAACGGTATGCTTGCATACATCTTATCTGATGATTCAAGTGCATCTTCCGGCACTTCTTCAGGGAAGAAAGCACGTATTTCTTCACCGTAGGAATCTTCCACCCAGTGGTCAAGAACCAGATAATCTCTGATGTCTGTTGTGAGAGAGTAAAACGGTGACAGCAACGAAGACAACAGTGAGATGTAAAAACCCACTACTCCTGCAAATAATGACAGCACGGTTAAAATTACGGAAATGACCCTGCGTAACTTTTTCTTTCTGCTTTCGGATTTGTCACGGTTTAATAAAATAAGCATAATGCAAAGAGCATCAAGGGTCAGCCATCCCGAAAAGCATATTAATACCCATGAGTACCAATCTTCTGCAAGAGCGAGATGTTTTGATTGACCGAGCCACATTAAAAACGTCAGAATATAAACAACACCCGTAAAAACCAAGCCGAAGATACCTGCAAATTTATAGGGATTGTTTTCTGCTTTTTTCCAGAAAAGCGATTTCAAATCCTCTTTCGGAACATCCTTTTCCTCAACCGTTTCGGAAAGTGAAGTGCAGATTTTTTCGAGTGTCACTTCTTCATCAAAAGAAATTCCTTTGAGCTTTTCAACTATTTCGGTTTCGTGAGCGATATTGCTTTCGGTCTGTTCAATGAATTTTTCTATGATATTTTTGGCTGTTGAATTATCATCAACCATGCTTTTTATATCCGCAATGGAAAATCCCGCTTTTCGCAGAAGTGCAACGTTTTTCAGCCTTTCAACATCACTTTCGGAAAAATCAATGCTCTTTCTTCCGCTGTATGATTCCTCGATATTCGGCAGGGCAAGTCCTTCGTCTATGTAAAGCCTCACGGCTCTGTCGGTCAGTCCCGTTTTTTCGGTTACTTCCTTCATTTTCATCAAAACCGACCTCCTTTCACGGGTAATCTGATTTTTTAATGGTGTTAAGTGTAGGGCGGGATACCCTCATCCCGCCGTTACAGCATTACCAATCAAGCGAGAGGTAATATGGTCCGCCTTTTCTGTTTTCGAAGCCGTCGCTTGAAGATGCGATATATCTTACCTTTTGCTCTTTGTCGTTATAAGCGCAAATCAGAAAATCATATTCTGTATCATAATCCGAATCGGTGTTGCGCATATCCCAGTTTTCTATCCCGAACTCGTCTTTTGTTTCGTCGTATTTCAGTTCGTCTTTGCACCTGTCGGGTTTAACGCTGACATCACCGGCATAATTAAAATCCACCTTGCCGTAGCCTTCGTAATAAATCAGAGTCCAATCGCCCTTTTGAACAATATTATAACCGCTGTTTTCTGCAACCAATTCAGCAAGATAATCAAGTTTATACTTGGTTGAATCCATATGCTGAATCTGAATCATGCTGTTTTCAAGAATAAAATCGCCCTGCAGATTCTTCTTGAAAATATCATATTGAACATCATTCAGCATCCATTCCGCAAAGATGTCGTAAGTGTTGTAACCGCCGTCCCAGTTGGGGGTATATTCATAAAAATATTTTATTGATTCGGGATAATCTTTCTTCGTTTCGTTAGGTATTTTTCTGGGAAAGATTTTATAAACATGGGCGAGAATATCCCATCTTTCATCTTCTGATATCAATGCATTGTCAAGTTTCAGATAATTATCGGGGTCTGTCGTCTGAGAGTAAAACGGAGTGACTGTGCACCAAAGCAGAAAGAATGTTATAACAAGCATAACGATGCTCCCTATTGCAGAAACAATAAGCATTGCCAAAGATGAACCTTTTGTTTTGCGGTTGAAGCGTTTGCCTGTGTTTTTGAAAATGACGGCTATCAGAAGCAGTGCAATAAAAATCCATCCGAGATAGAAAAATGAGAGCGTGATATTTATCGGGTCTTCTGAAAGCTTTAAATATTGAACATCAAAAATTCCGATACAGCATTCAACAATGAACCACACAGCATGAGCAAGCAAGGTAGAGGAAAAAAGTATGATAGCGATTTTTAATACCTTTTCTTTTGCGGTCAGTTTTATATCTTCGCTCGGAATTTCTTTTTCTTCAACCGTTTCGGAAAGTGAACTGCAGATTTTTTCAAGTGTTATTTCTTCATCAAACGAAATACCCTTAAGTTTTTCAACGATTTCCGTTTTGTGTGCGATATTGTTTTCAGTCTGTTCAATGAATTTTTCTATGATATTCTTGGCTGTTGAATTATCGTCAACCATGCTTTTTATGTCTGCAATCGAAAATCCCGCTTTGCGAAGAAGTGCAACATTTTTCAGCCGTTCAACATCGCTTTCTGAAAAATCAATGCTCTTTCTTCCGCTGTATGATTCCTCGATATTCGGCACGGCAAGTCCCTCGTCTATGTAAAGTCTCACGGCTCTGTCGGTCAGTCCCGTTTTTTCGGTTACTTCCTTCATTTTCATCAAAACCGACCTCCTTTCGGGATTATCTTAATATTTTACCCAGGGTAAATGTCAAGAAAAATGTGAAAATTTTTATGTTTTCTGCTTTTGCGAAGCAATTATAATCGGTCATAGGCGCAGCCTATCCTTAACTTTTCACTCTTCACTATTCATTATTCACTTAAAATGCGTCGCAGATCATCAATTCTGAATTACGCATTTCAAATTTCTAATTGATTATACACCAATTTTGCATACCGTTTCAATATATTCCGTATAAATCCGCATTTTCCGACCCAATATGTATATAGTTACTAAAAATTATTGGTAAAAATTTATATATTTTCTTACAAAAGATATGGAAATTTGTTTTTCTATCTGTTATAATTTGTAATGGTTAATTCCGTAATTGCGTGATTGACCGTATTAAATATGTTTATTATTTTATATGGAGGTAGATTCCAATGGCTTACAAGTATGTTTATTTGTTCTCCGAAGGCGATGCTACAATGCGTAACACCCTCGGCGGCAAAGGCGCAAACCTTGCAGAAATGACAAAGATCGGTCTTCCCGTTCCTCAGGGCTTCACAATTTCAACTGAAGCTTGCACAAAGTACTATGAAGACGGCAAGAAGATCAACGATGAAATCCAGGCTCAGATCATGGAATACATCGTTAAGATGGAAGAAATCACAGGCAAAAAGTTCGGCGATAAGGAAAATCCCCTTCTCGTTTCAGTTCGTTCAGGTGCCCGTGCATCAATGCCCGGCATGATGGACACAATCCTTAACCTCGGTCTCAATGAAGAAGTTGTTGAAGCAATTTCAGCAAAGAGCGGCAATCCCCGTTGGGCTTGGGACTGCTACAGAAGATTCATTCAGATGTATTCCGACGTTGTTATGGAAGTTGGTAAGAAGTACTTTGAAGAGCTCATCGACGAGATGAAGGAAGCAAAGGGCGTTACTCAGGACGTTGACCTCACAGCTGAAGACCTCAAGACTCTTGCTGGCCAGTTCAAGGCTGAATATAAGAACAAGATCGGTTCAGATTTCCCCACAGATCCCAAAGAACAGCTTATGGGCGCTGTTGAAGCTGTTTTCCGTTCATGGGACAACCCCCGTGCTAACGTTTACCGCCGTGACAACGATATTCCCTATTCATGGGGTACAGCTGTTAACGTTCAGATGATGGCTTTCGGTAACATGGGTGACAACTGCGGTACAGGTGTTGCATTTACTCGTGACCCCGCAACAGGCGAAAAGGGTCTTATGGGTGAATTCCTCACAAACGCACAGGGCGAAGACGTTGTTGCAGGCGTTCGTACTCCCATGCCCATCGCTGAAATGGCTGAAAAGTTCCCC
>JAFWYP010000052.1 GCA_017517665.1 Clostridia bacterium
AGGGCGGAGGTTTCGGTCACGGTCATGCCGGAATTTCTTACGATTTGTATTTTACCTGCGAGTTTTCCGAAACACCTGCAAAAATGCAATTCTTTTCAAACGAAGAAATGCAGAGTGAACATATAAAAGAATTTTGCCACGAAGATGTCGGACTGCTTTTGGAATTCGGTGAAAATCTCACAGATTCGCTTAAAATAAAATGCGGTATTTCATACACAAGTCTTGCCGCTGCAAGAATGAATTTAAAGGCTGAAATTCCTGACTTTGATTTTGATGCTCAAAGAAAAAATGCTCAATTTTTATGGGAACAAGGCTTCAGTGTTGCAGATGTTGAAGGAAGTAACGAAACGGATTTAAAGCTTTTTTACACCTGCCTTTATCATACACTTTTAGATCCGAGAGTTTCTGCTGATATTGACGGCAGCTTTTCTCTGGACGGAAAAATGATGAAAGATGACAGTTACATTCATCGCACGGTATTCAGCGGCTGGGATGTTTACAGAAGCGAATTCCCGCTTCTGGCAATCATCCGTCCCGATATCGTTAATGATGAGGTTAATTCACTTTTAAAAATTGCGGAGACTAAAAACACATCGTTTCCGCAATGGGAACTTCTGGGCATTGACACGCACTCTATGGTCGGAGACCCCGGACTTCTTGTTGTTGCCGATGCATACCTCAAAAATATCAGAAATTACGATACGGAAAAAGCATACAGAATAGGTCTTGCTTCAAGCAAATGCGAAAAAGAATTGTTCGGTAAGCCGTTTCATTCTGTCAGACCCGATTGTGAACAGTATCTGGAAAATGCTTTTGTTCCCGAAGAACTTAGCGATACTTTAGAATTTTTACTTGCGGATTACGCAATGTACCTTTTCGCAAAAGCAAAAGGAGACAAAAAAAACGAAGAATTCTTTTTTAATCGCACAAAAAAATATATTGAAAATTACGATGAAAAGCTTGGCTTTTTAGCACCACGAAAAAAGAACGGTGAATTTGTATATGAAGAAAATGAGTATGATGACGACGGGTGTGTTGAGAGCAACATTTTTCAACAATCGTGGTTTGTGCCTTACGATGTTATCGGTTTAAGCAAGCTCTTTGGCGAAGAAAGAACAATTGAGCTTTTGGAAAGATTTTTTGAAAATGCTGATTTTTCTAAACTCTGGAATGAAGATTACAACCATTCAAACGAACCTTGCCATAACATCACCCATTATTTTAACATTTTGGGTCTCGCTCACCGAACACAGTACTGGACTCGTAAAGTTCAGAAAGAAGCATACAGAACAGGTGCATACGGTTTCTGCGGCAATGAAGATGTAGGTCAGCTTTCTGCGTGGTATGTTCTGTCAAGCTTAGGGTTTGCTCAGGTTTGCATCGGTCAACAGAATTATCATATTAATACACCCTTGTTTAAGAAGGCGACAGTTAAATTAAATAAAAATTATCATTCTTGTATAAATGCCGATACCTTTACCGTAGTTTGTGACAAAGACCCTCTTGAATACCCTTATATCAAAAAGGTTGAGTTTAACGGAAATTTGATAAAAAGACCGTATTTGTCGTATTTTGAAATTACATCCGGCGGCACTTTAAAGGTTGAGCTTTCAAAAGAGCCTGTTACGGATTGTTTTTAAGAGCAAAAAATTTGCAGAGAATAAACGATAAATAAGAATTTGATGATTTACACCTCATCCACCGCAATCGGTCCCCCTTCCCCTCAAGGGGAAGGCTTATAAAGGCTTCTCCTCGAGGAGAAGTTGTCACGAAGTGACTGATGAGGTGCAAAACAAATCCCAATTTATCAGAACAACAATTTAATACACACTAAAAACAATGTATAATTCAGTCAATAATTATATTTTGTTTAAATTTATGGAGGTATTGTGATGAAAAAGCTTTTATCGGTAATTCTTACTGTTATAATTACCTTGAGCGTAACTCCGTTTGTGTTTGCTGCAGGAACGACTTACTATATCGACAGCATATCTGGCAATGACGATAACACGGGTTTATCCGAAACCTCTGCCTGGAAAACCGTTGATAACATAGCCTCTTTAATACTTGAAGCAGGTGATAAAATTCTGTTCAGGGCAGGCGGCGAATATGACTGCGCCATTACGCTTACCTGCTCGGGAACTCAGGATAATCCCATTGTCATTTCATCCTACGGTGAAGGCGAAAAGCCACATCTTAATACCGATTCAAGAGATGCAGTTATGAAGCTTTTTGACTGCTCCTATGTAACCGTTTCCGGCTTTGAAATAACGGCACACAACGGCGGCGGTATCTGGGTTGACGGAGTTACAAAAGAATCAAAAGGTGTCAGAATAGAAAACTGCGAATTTCATGATATGCAGAATTATAAGGTAACTTGCCGTGATAATTATACCGAAGGTCCGATTTCGGGCAGAGCCGCAATTGTTATCAAGCGTTATGGAGGCTCGCCTTATCCCGTCAACGATTTTCAGGCGGTGAACTGCAAAATTTACGATGTCGGCAACGGAATATTCTTCACTGGTTCACAGGATCTGAACAAAAATGCACTTATAAAGAACTGCGAATTTTACAATATGGACGGTGAAGCGGTTGTTCTTGAAGGCTGCGACGGTGCTTTGGTAACGCATTGCCGTGCGATTGACTGCTGTCAGGGAGTCGGTCTTGATGAAAACGGAGAAATTCTGTATTTTACCGCCGCAATGTGGACTCATTATTCCTCAAACTGCACTTTCAGCTACTGCGAAATAGCAGGTCAGAAAAACTACGGTGACGGAATGACTGTGGATTTTGACCACGGCTCATACAACTGCACATACGAATACATTTATTCTCATGATAATATGCGCTTTATGTGCAACAATCCTGCTAAAGGCGGCAACAGAGGTAACACGGTAAGATAC
>JAFWYP010000053.1 GCA_017517665.1 Clostridia bacterium
AGGAGTAACGATTGCATCATAATTAACTGCAACGCTGTTGTTTGCTGTGTCGCCGACACCGGTCATATAGCAACCTTCAACGGGAGCAGAAATGAGAGTCTGTGAATTAACATCTGACTTATCCGTTGCAACCTGAGCACCGTTACCGATTGTCATTGCAAAACCGAGCTGATCGCTGTCAACTTTTTCCGAAGCAAGTGTTTCCTTAGCACCGAATGCTGTGAGTGTCCAGCCGTTTTCGCCGTTGATTGTAGCAGTCTTAACTCTTACTGCGCCGAATGAGTTGTTTGTGATTTTACAGTTGTCAGCTGTGGTAACTGTACCGTCTGTGCCGACTGCCATAGGAAGTGCGGTGGGAACTGTTACGGAAAGAGCTGTTGCTGCGGGGTCGCCGCCGAGTGTACCGTCATCGGTTGAAGAAAGGTTTACGGGAGTTGAACCGTTACCGCCGTTGGAAGTGATTTCAGCTGCGAATGAGGGGATTGCCATACAGAATGCCATTGAGAGTGCGAGACCTACTGCGAGGATTTTGGTTATTGTTTTTTTCATAGTAAAATTTCTCCTTTTTGTTTAAAAAATATTGTTTTGTTTTAATTTGTATTCGGTTCATCAGTTAAGAACCGTAATTTCGATTTCTGCACCTGCACAACCGAGTGAAGCACCCGTTTCGGGGTCAACGTTGTGGAACATTGCGGTGCATTCATAAGTACCTGCGGGAAGAACAACATCAAGTTTTGCTTTTTCGATTTTACTTCCTACGGCGATTCCGTCAGATTCGTAAATCGTTTCACCGGTATCATTTCGGGTGATAATAACTATCTGCGGATAATTGTTGATTGTTTCATTTACTATCATAAGATTGCCTTCGGCAGAGCCGTTTTCAAACTTCGGTGCGGTGTTCATTGATATGTTTATCATACCTGCCTGCACCTTTTCATTAAGACCTTCTTTGATTTTCTCGATGTCAGCTTCATCCCAACCGCCGCTTACTGCTTCATCGTCATAAACAAGACCTCTGTCAGCAGAATTTGCGGGGTTATCTGAACATCCTTTAAAGCCGAGAAAGACGAGAAGAAATATGAGCAATGCCGCTAAAACTGCAATCGCAATGCGGGTCGCTGGTTTCTTTTTGCTTTCTTCGGATTTCTTCTTTGATTTACTGCTTGAGTAAATGTTTTTCATTTTGTTTACCTCCTATGTATTAAAAAATGCCTTGCGGGAACCGCAGGCACACTAAGGAGGAATCACCAAACGAAAGAGCTTGATTCCGTGTTTATTCATTTGTTACTCCTTTCCATCAGCTTAAAAGAGGCTGATAACTCTTTCGGCTACGCCCATTACAACTTCAATGCCGAGCATAAGATAAAGACCGCCGACAGCGATAATTCCGTGAATCATTAAATCACCCCCAATTCTTTTAATTTGTTATTTTCATACTCGTCTTGTTTCTTGTTTGCACAATATAACATAGACAAGATGTAAGGCTTTCTTTTTCTTGGTTTTATGCCTTCGTTTTCGAGAAAGTCATAAACATAAGCAATGTTAAACTCATTTATTTCATCAAGTCTTGCCACAACGCTTTCTCTGGGAATACTTTTTCCTTCGATTTTGAAAAAAGGAAATGATGAACAATAGGCATCAGCCATTATTGAAAGAGCTTCATCCAAATCATCTTGGTCAATTGTGTAAATGAGTTCTTCATATTCGAACCTTTCTTTGAGATATTCTATACACTCATCTTTCGACCTGCCCGCCCAACCGCAATTGGTTGGTTGGTAATTTGTTGAATAAGTATTTTGTTGATTAGTATTTTGTATATAAGTATTTTGTAGTGTTTGATTTTCTGTAAGCGGGTTTTCCGTAAGCGGATTATCCGTTATCAGGTTTTCTGACAACGGATTTTCAGAGAACGGTTTTTCATAGACAAAGTATTCATTTTTTGAAAATTGCCCTTTGGAACTGGTGGTTTGCCTTCGCCTAATGTATCCAGCCTTTTCAAGTTGATGTATACAAGAACGGATTGCAGTAATTCCGTCAGGGTGCTTGGCGGCTAACCCCGTCATCTTATAGTCCCAATCTTCCGGTAAGCTTAATATGTAACAAAGCAAACCTTTTGCTTTCAATGTCAACCGTTCATCCTGCAAATGATGATTTGACATTACTGTATAATTGCTCTTTTTTTCAATTCTGAACACTTCTGACATTTCTGATCTCCTCCTTATACAGAATGTTCACTCATAAACCAGTTATCTTGCATCTCTGTTATTTCTTTTAACTGTTCGTTCTTTCAGCACTTTTTCAAGACATTCTTTTGCCCAATCAGAGAGCTTGTCTTTTTCAAGAGTGCCGATAACATCCTGACGTTTAAACTGTGCGGATTCTCCGGTATAAAGATTGGTGCAGAAACAAGCAGTACCTCTTGAGTTTGCAGATGAACCAAAACCACCCGTACAGAGATATATCTGATTAACAGACATTCTGTATTCGGGTTTGAATACATCTGCGTTAATTACTACAACCTTATCTTTGATTGACTGGCTGTAATCAACAAGCTCGCAATCTTTGGCGGTAAGCGGTGTTTTATCAACGGAAATCTTTGCGTTTTCTTCCATAACTCTGTCGGCTTCTGCTGCAATTCTTTCTGCAAAAATCTTTGCAAGTTCGGCAAAATCATCACCGATGAGAACATCGTTATATCTTGTGAAAATGCCGTTGTTTTCACAGTTTGCAATAAGATAATTCATATTGTCGGGTGCGTTTGGTTTTTCGCCGAGTACAATCTCGGCTTTACCGATTTCAAATGTTTGGGTTATTTCATAACCTTCAACCATTCGTTTATCACTCAACATCTTCAACTCCTTTACTTTTCAAATACTTTTATGCCCATTCGCATAATCAGGTGGGCATTCATAATCAATCTGAATACATCATCATCAATTATTTCGGGGTTTCCTAAATCGTTTTGGAAAATGTATCTTTTCCCGGTGTAAATCTGCCTTGCTGCCATAAGCAAGTCATAGTTCTGAACTGATATTCCTTTAATATGGACTTTTGAAAAATCAATACCGTCACGGGTAAAACAATATGCAGTTCTTTCAATAAGGTCATCATTGACCGTCATCAGGTACATCGCAGCATAATAATGGCGAGTGTTTCTGCTATGATAAAACCCGAGAAGGTAATCAAGTTCACTCATATTTCTGCGGTGTTTTTCAGAATTCCATAATGATGCAGGGAAAGTGCGAATCATATATTTAATGCGGTTCTGTATTTTTTCGTTTTCAAAAAAATTGAGAGCCGCTTCAACATTCTCCTTGTATCTTGTGTAACTGTGTTTCTTTCGGGTGATAAAAACGCCCAAAAGTTCATTATCTTCCTGAAAGTACCTGTTGTTAGTGTTAAGCATTACATCGAATTCCTCCTTTCATTTGTGTTTTGGGTATAAAAAAAGACGAACCATAATTTAAATTAAAAGTTCGTCTGATTTATCTGTTATGATTTTGTTGTTTATGTTTTTGCCATACATCGAGCAACTTAAATATGGTGGCTT
Source organism: Clostridia bacterium (assembly GCA_017517665.1). GTDB lineage: Bacteria > Bacillota > Clostridia > Oscillospirales > Acutalibacteraceae > CAG-177. The sequence goes on from JAFWYP010000053.1 coordinate 3,551, forward strand.
CGATCTGTTCGTTTGTATATGACTTCGGAAAGTATTTATTTAATTTATCTGCATTGAGTACAACGTTGCGGGTTGGTGGTTTCTTTTGTTCCATCATTATATCAAGCATCCTATCATCGTTTAATTTGCCGAGTTTACTTAAATCACGCATACGTTTCGCCTGCGAGAGCGAAGGTGTAGCTTGTTCGCTTTCTATTGTTTCAACAAGCAGTGCTTGTTCTTCGGGTTTTAAATATGATATTTCAACTGCCGGAGTAAGACCCATTTTTTCTTCGTCAACTAATTTCTGAAGGGGTGGGGATAGTTCATTCAAACGAATATATCTTTGAATTTGAGTAGAACTATCGGGAGATTTGTCGGCAATTAAATCTCTTGAAGCTTTCCCTTGAAAAATCTGTCCAACTTGGACAGATTTATTTTCTGTACCTTTTTGCGGTCTGCCAACTTGTCTTTTTATTGCATCAAGTTTCATTTTATATGCCTTTGCTTTTTCACTCGGCAAGATATTTTCTCTTTGCAAATTACTGTCAACCATCATTATAATTGCAGTATCACGATCAACATCTCTGACAATCGCAGGGATAGTATCAATCCCTGCAAGTTCACAAGCTCGCATTCGTCTGTGTCCGCTTATCATCTCGTAACAGCCATAATCGGTTTGACGAACTATTACCGGCATAATTACGCCGTAATCTTTTACACTCTGAACCGTTTCTTTCATAGCATCATCGTCACGGACTTCGAATGGGTGATCAGCAAATGGTTGAATATTTTTTATGTAAATATGTTTTACAACTTCACTGTTGTCAGACATATAAGTTCTCCTTTCTTTGGATATAAAAAATGCCGCAACCATATAATGAGGTTACGGCAGATTACTAAATATGATGTTTTAATTTTGTAGCGAATTCTTTATAATGTTGGCTGAGGATATAATCAATTACAGCTTCTTTTGGAATGATGTAAGTACATCTTATATAAAATGTTTTAATATGTTTACCTTTGATTATTTTTCTTGCAGAGTTAGGACAAATACCGCCAAGCATTTCACAAAACTGTGGAATTGTAATTAAGTCAGGATATTTGCGAAACTTTTTTCTTAATTCATTTTTTTCCATATAATTCTCCTTAAAAGTATTGTCAATGGCGGAGAATTAAGTTATAATATTTGACGTACTTAAATTCTGAATTAAGTACGTTTGATGTTGTTAAAATTGAATCGACCCCCGAAAGTCGCCAAAAGAGTAAATTTTTTATTCACGATTTTTTCGAGGGTTTCAGGGTTAAAGATGATTACACAATGAATTTCTGGTGATATATAAGGATTTTGAGGATTTTTTGTTCCTTTAAATTCCTTTTGATGGTTGTGGTTTCCGGATGAGTTACATCACTCAAAATCTGGTGGTAGCGATACCGTACCGGTTCGACCCCGGTCACCGGCACCAAAATCACGGATGAATATTCATCCGTGATTTTTTGATACCTTGACTAAGTGTGTGATTTTAATAATAATTATTGAATTTAAATATAAAATATGGTATAATAAATTAAACTTCTATTTAAGGCATGGTATTATGAAAAAAATTGATTCAACGGTAAAAAAGGAAACTTTATATATTTTTCTTTTCACAATTGTTCTCAGTGCACTTATGGAATCGGTTTATCTGATAATCGGAAAATGGGATTATTCCGTTCTTTTGGGCAATATTCTCGGTGCGGTTGCGGCAACGGCAAACTTCTTCATCATGGGTCTTACCGTGCAGAATGCACTCGGTAAAGAGGAAAAAGACGCAAAAAATCTTATGAAGCTTTCGCAGTCGCTGCGTATGCTCATGCTTTTTGCAGTTGCGCTCGTCGGCTATCTTGTGCCGGTTTTCAGCCTTGTTGCGGTTGTTATTCCGTTCATTTTCCCGAGAATTGCCGTAACACTTCGGGCATTGTTTATAAAAAATCAGAATAAATGAGGTGATAATCTTGAAAAAAACAAGCCTCAGATTTAAAATTGCGGATATTTTCTATATTGCGATGATGATAATTCCGATTATTTTCGGAATTGTTCTTAAAGTGCTCACAACACCTGCTTCTGAGGGAATATCCATAACGGGTGCAAGAGTTTATTTTACAATTCCTATGCCTTTGCAGGATTTTCCCGTTACCGAATCGCAGGTGAATTCGCTGATTGCCTTAACGGTCGTTTTCTTCCTATGTCTTTTTCTCACTCATGGACTTACGGAAAAAGTCGATCTTAAAAGACAGCATCTGGCTGAAATGGCGGTACAGAAGGTAGATGAGCTTGTAAAAGAAAACATGGGCGAATATTTTATGGGATTTACCCCGTTTATTATTGCAATCCTTGCACTTTCGGCGGTATCAAGTCTTTTGACTCTCTGTGGTCTGTTCCCACCGACATCGGATATCAACATCGTTGGCGGTTGGGCAGTGCTTGTTTTCTTTTTGATTACGTTCTATAAAATGAAGTGCGGACCGCTTAATTATATCAAAAGTTTCACTCAGCCTGTTGCACTTCTTACCCCGATTAACTTAATCAGTGAAATAGCAACTCCCGTTTCCATGGCATTCCGTCATTACGGCAATGTTCTTTCAGGCTCTGTTATCTCTATGAGGGCCTGCCCCAGCCGTTGGCCCGTGCGGGCTACGCAGGAGAGTACCATCTGGGCCTCCACCGTGA
>JAFWYP010000054.1 GCA_017517665.1 Clostridia bacterium
CAAACCACTACTATTATACTTGGAGGTTTGATTTTCTTTCAAATCTTTTGGGCTTGCTTCGAGCTCGCCCATTTTGGCTTTACTGAAGTCTTTTTTGCCCCCGGCTGTACCGGGGGTTGTCTTTTGCTTAAGCATTAAACAAAAACGGCTGAGTTCTGAGGAACTCAGCCGCAGTTTTTATTTGAGAAGGGGTTGTCTCACGGAGATGGAAAAGAGCTAAAAAGAAACATAAAATAAAAACATTAAATATAAATTGATATTAAAATGGCTTGCAAAGGTTAGTTCCCATGCAAGCCATCATTTTATTTATTCAGTTTCTTTTGGTCTTCGCTTCGTGAGGCAACTCCGTTAATTAGTCAGCCTTGGGAGCATAGAGGTCCTTAAGACGAAGAAGGTGGTCATATCTTTCAACAGCTGTCTTCTCTGCAAGAGCGAAGAGTTCTTCTGCTCTTTCGGGGAATGAACGTGTGAGTGATGAATAACGTGCTTCGTTGAGGAGGAATTCTCTGTAGCTGCCTGTTGCGGGCTTGCTGTCGATGGTGAAGGGATTCTTGCCTTCAGCCTTGAGAGCGGGATTGTAACGGAACATATTCCAGTAACCGCAGTCAACAGCCTTCTTCATTTCGCTCTGGCAGTTGATCATGCCGCCCTTGATTGAGTGCATTTCGCAAGGTGCGTAAGCGATGATGATTGAGGGACCGTTGTAAGCTTCTGCTTCTGCAATAGCCTTGATTGTCTGGTTAGCGTCAGCGCCCATAGCAATCTGTGCAACGTAAACGTAGCCGTAGCTCATTGCGATTTCTGCAAGTGACTTCTTGGCAATGCCCTTACCTGCTGCAGCGAACTGTGCAACCTGACCGATGTTGGAAGCCTTGGATGCCTGACCGCCTGTGTTGGAGTAAACTTCTGTATCGAATACCATGATGTTTACATCTTCACCTGCTGCAAGAACATGGTCAACGCCGCCGAAGCCGATATCGTATGCCCAGCCGTCGCCGCCGAAGATCCAGACTGACTTCTTAGCGAGGTATTCCTTGCTTGCAAGGATTTCCTTGCCTGCATCACAGCCGCAAGCTTCAAGAGCTGCAACGAGAGCTTCTGTTGCTGCGCCGTTCTTTGCGCCGTCGTTAACTGTTTCAAGGTAAGCTGCTGCAGCTGCCTTGATTTCTTCTGTTGCGCATTCAGCTTCTGCAACTGCCTTAACCTTAGCGATGAGGCTGTTACGGATAGCGTTCTGACCGAGGAACATACCGAAGCCGTGTTCTGCGTTATCTTCAAAGAGTGAGTTAGCCCAAGCGGGACCAAAGCCCTTCTTGTTAACTGTGTAGGGTGATGTTGCTGCGGGACCGCCCCAGATTGATGAACAGCCTGTTGCGTTTGAGATATACATTCTGTCGCCGAACATCTGAGTGATAAGGCGTGCATAAGCTGTTTCTGCACAGCCTGCGCATGAGCCTGAGAACTCGAGGAGAGGAGTCTTGTACTGGCTGCCGATAACGGTGTTGTCAGCAAGGTCAGCCTTGACTGTTACGTTTTCAACCATGTAATCGAATACGGGCTGCATATTGTCCTGGCTTTCTCTTGAAACCATCTTGAGGGAGTTTGTGGGGCATACGCCTACGCAAACGCCGCATCCCATACAATCGAGGGGTGAAACTGCGAGTGAGTACTTATATGAATCCTTGCCCTTACCCTTCTTGTCAACGATGATTGCGTTGGAGGGAGCTGCAGCTGCTTCTTCAGCTGTGAGAGCATAGGGTCTGATTGTTGCGTGGGGGCAAACATAGGAGCACTTGTTGCACTGTGCGCAGGTTGCGCCGTCCCATGCGGGAACCATAACTGCAACGCCTCTCTTTTCGTAAGCGGAAGCACCCTGCTCGAATGTACCGTCAGCGTGGTCAACAAATGCGGAAACGGGAAGTGCGTCACCGTTCATGAGACCAACGGGCTTCATGATGCCGTCAACCATCTTAACGAGCTTTTCTGCACCCTTTGATGCTGCGGGAGCTGCATCGTCAGCTGCATCTGCCCATTCTGCGGGAACGTTGATCTTAACGTAAGCTGTTGCACCTGCGTCAATAGCTTTTTCGTTCATTTCAACGATTTCCTTACCCTTCTTCATGAACTTCTGTGCCTTTTCTTTCATGTAGCCGATTGCTTCCTCAGCGGGAAGAACCTTTGAAAGTGAGAAGAAAGCGGACTGAAGAACGGTGTTTGTTCTCTTGCCGAGACCGATCTGTGCAGCAAGGTCGATAGCGTTAACAGTGTAAAGCTGAACGTTGTTCTTTGCGATATATCTCTTTGCTTCTGCGGGAAGCTTTGCAGCAAGTTCTTCTTCGTTCCACTGGCAGTTGATGAGGAATACACCGCCGGGTTTAACGTCGTTAACCATCTTGTAGCCCTTTTCAACATATGAGGGGTTGTGGCAAGCTACGAAGTCTGCCTTGTTGATGTAGTAGGGGGACTTGATGGGCTTGTCGCCGAAACGAAGGTGAGAAATTGTGATACCGCCGGTCTTCTTTGAGTCATACTGGAAGTAAGCCTGAACGTACTTGTCTGTATGGTCGCCGATGATCTTGATTGAGTCTTTGTTAGCACCAACGGTACCGTCGCCGCCGAGACCCCAGAACTTGCACTCGATTGTGCCTTCTGCTGCGGTGTTGGGAGCTTCCTTCTCTTCAAGAGAAAGGTTTGTAACGTCGTCGTTGATACCCATTGTGAACTGAGCCTTGGGAGCATCCTTTGCAAGTTCTTCATAAACTGCGAAGATGCTTGCGGGAGGAGTATCCTTTGAACCGAGACCGTAACGGCCGCCGATTACCTGAGCACCTGTTCTGCCTGTTGCAGCAAGAGCAGCAACAACATCAAGATAAAGGGGTTCGCCGAGTGAACCGGGTTCCTTTGTTCTGTCGAGAACAGCAATCTTCTTTGCTGTTGCGGGGATAGCTTCAACGAGCTTTTCAGCTGAGAAGGGTCTGTAAAGACGAACCTTAACAAGACCAACCTTCTCACCCTTGGCTGTGAGATAGTCGATAACTTCTTCTGCTACGTCGCAAACCGAACCCATAGCGATGATAACTCTCTCTGCATCGGGAGCGCCGTAGTAGTTGAAGAGCTTGTAGTCTGTGCCGAGCTTTGCATTAACCTTGTCCATGTATTCTTCTACGATAGCGGGAAGAGCATCATAGTAGGAGTTGCAAGCTTCTCTGTGCTGGAAGAAGATGTCGCCGTTTTCGTGTGAACCGCGCATAACGGGTCTTTCGGGGTTGAGAGCTCTCTTTCTGAAAGCTTCAACAGCGTCCATATCGCACATTTCTTTGAGGTCTTCAAAATCCCATACAGCAATCTTCTGAAGCTCGTGGGATGTACGGAAACCGTCAAAGAAGTTGATGAAGGGAACTCTGCCCTTGATTGATGCAAGGTGTGCAACTGCACCGAGGTCCATAACTTCCTGTGTATTTGTTTCAGCGAGCATAGCAAAACCTGTCTGACGGCAAGCGTAAACGTCTGAATGGTCGCCGAAAATGTTAAGAGCATGTGAAGCAACGCAGCGTGCCGAAACGTGGAAAACGCTGGGAAGGAGTTCACCTGCGATTTTGTACATATTGGGGATCATAAGAAGAAGACCCTGTGATGCAGTGTAAGTTGTTGTGAGAGCACCTGCTGCGAGTGAACCGTGAACGGTACCTGCTGCACCTGCTTCAGACTGCATTTCAGCAACCTTAACGGTTGTGCCGAAGATGTTCTTCATACCCTGTGCTGACCACTGGTCAACATAGTCTGCCATGGGGCTTGACGGAGTGATGGGGTAGATGCCTGCAACTTCTGTGAAGGCATATGACACCCATGCAGCGGCGTTGTTACCGTCCATGGTCTTCATTTTTCTGGCCATAATCTTTTTCCTCCTGAGTTTTTGAGTTTTATTATATATTTGGTTAATAATAATACACCGTTAATTATACTAACACTTTTCTTTCGGTTTGTAAACCCTATATTTAATCCAAATTAGTGTATTTTTTTGCAAAGAATTTGTATAATCTTGTCAATCGAAAATGTTGATTTTTTGTTTATTGACTTTTTTAACCTTTAGTGGTACATTATTATATATATTTTTTGGAGGTTAAAACTATGGCATTGAATTTGGTTCAGCAATTTTTCTTTAAACTTTTTGCCTATATCATGCTTGCGGTTTATGCTGTAACACCGCCCGTTGCACCCTCAACGGATGATGTTATCAAACCTGCAAAATCCGGTGCAGAGCTTGTGTTTGCAACAGTTGCAGACCCTCAGGTTTCAAACTATATGTTTGACAGATACCGCGCCTTCCAGGCTTCCTGCGAAGATCTCAAAAATGCAGAAAGACTTGATGCGGTTGTAGGTGTCGGTGATCTTGTTGAAAACGGTCTTGCAGAGGAATATAATCTTGCTTATGCAAGCCTCAGCGGTATAAATGCACGATATATCATGGCAAGCGGCAATCACGATATCAGACTCCGTGCTTACAGCCAGTGCACAAGCCGCATTTATGAATTCATTGATGCACTCAACGGCGACGGCTATTCGGTTGCGGAAAAAACTTACGCAGAAGGAAAGCTTGCTTATTCCGAAGTTGTAAACGGCTATAAGTTTATCGTTATGGGTTCGGATAAGAGCGTTTTTGAAGAAGCATATATCAGCCCCGAACAGCTCGAATGGCTCGATAATGAGCTCGCAACAGAAAAAGGCAAACCCGTATTTGTTATTATTCACCAGCCCCTCAAGCTCACCCACAATCTTCCCACCACATGGGGTAACGGCACAAACAAAGAAGCAGGCTCAATGGGTCCCCAGAACGATGAGTTCAAGGCTATCCTTGCAAAGCATGCAAAGGACAGCACCGTTGTTCTTATCAACGGTCACCTTCACGCAGGTTTCAGTCAGTACAGCTATCAGCAGATTGACGGTTTTCATTCGGTAAATGCTCCCGCATTCTCAATTGAAAACAAAGACGGTGAAGAAGGCGGAAACGGCTCGGGTCTTACATATATTGTTGAAGTTTATGAAGACGAAGTTCTCCTCAGAGCAAGAAACTGCCGCACAGGCGAATGGCTTCCCAAGTGGGACACAACAATCGCACTTTAATTTTCAAAAATAAAGCTACGAAAGGACAATAAAAATGATTAACATCAAAAAGCTTATCGCACTTGTTCTCAGTGTTTCGCTTCTTCTCGGTGTTGCATCAACATCTGTTTATGCCGATGAAATCACCGCAGAGAACACAACAGCCGCATCAGAAGACATAACCGTTCCTTCCGAAGGCGAAGTCGCTCCCGAAGAACCCGCAGTTATCGGTGACACAACACCTTTCCGTATTTCTGTTGTAATGTACGGCAGAGATGCACAGAGAGGTATCACATGGTATACAAAGACAAATACAAAAAGCGTTGTTGACATTGTTGACGAAAGCGGTAATCCCGTTAACGCAAAGATTGAATATGCGGATGTTTTTGAATGGGAGGGCAACTTCGTTCACAAGGCAACCGTAACAGGTCTTGAAGCAGGCAAAACATACATTTATGATGTAGGTGACGAAACAGTTCGCAGTGCTGCAGGTACATTCGTTACCGATAACGGCGACGATAAGGTTGATTTCATTACCTTTGCCGATGTTCAGGCAGGTAATCAGGATAATTTCAACAGAGCAGCAAGAGTTGTTGAGCAGGCTTTCAAAACCATGCCCACAGCAGAATTCATGACCTGTCTCGGTGACTTTACCGATGACAGCACCAACGAAGAGTGGGATTACTATGACAACGCAATGAAGGCAATCAACCTGAGCACAACTCTCGCCCCCGTTGCAGGTAACCACGACGGTCTCGGTGTTGAAAACTGGTTCAACAATATGTTTAACCTCGACACAACCGAAAGCGTTCAGACATCCGACGGTGTTAACTATTCATTTGATTACGGCAACATTCATTTTGCAGTTGTCAACACAAACGATATTCTTTCAATTTCAATTCCTCAGCTCACATGGCTTAAAAACGATATGAACAGCACCGATAAGGATTGGAAAATCATCCTTATGCATAAGTCACCTTATTCACTCGGTAAGGATGCAAAGTGGCCCGATGCTCTTTATCTCCAGAGAGCACTCACAAGAGTTGTTGACGAATGCGATGTAGACCTCGTTCTCAGCGGTCATGACCATCAGTATCTCAGAACAAAGCCTCTCAAGGCAAACAAGGTTAACGAAGACGGCGCAGTTTATATTCTCTCCGGCACAGCAGGCGCAAAGAGGTACGAAGTTCGTCCCTTCCTTGCAAACCACTTCCTTAAGACAGATTTCATCGACGCTCTCACAATCCAGAGAAGCGGCGGAAATTATTGGAACGGCGAAAACTGGGACGAGCAGAATCCTGATTATGAAGGAGGTATTTTCAGCACATTCTCAGTTGACGGCGGCACACTTACCGTTAATTCCTATGTTGTTTCCGACTACACAACAGACGAAAACGGAAACATCATTGATGTTAACGAAGAACCCAAGGTAACCTGCCACGATTCATTCACCATCACAAAGGAAACAGGCAAGAACAAAATCACCTTCACAGGTGATAACACAACAAGCGAGGCTGAATATAATCTCGGACTTGTTCCCAGCTTCATGGGTCTTGCAGCATATGCGATCATCGAATGGCTTCCCAAGTTCCTTATCATGGTTCCCGAACTTCTTTATTCGGTAATCGTTCTTGACATTTTCTAAAATAACAAAGCGGCTTGCAGAGATGCAGGCCGCTTTTAATTTAAGTTAAAGTATAATAAAAATAAAATTTATCGGATTTTTTTGAAAAAATGCTTGACTTAATGAAAAATATGTGATATATTAGTCAAGCGTTCTACGGAACACAGCAAAAATGCTGGTGTAGCTCAGTTGGTAGAGCAGCTGATTTGTAATCAGCAGGTCGGGGGTTCGAGTCCGTCCACCAGCTCCAATTTAATATGGAAGAGTTCCCGAGCGGCCAAAGGGAGCAGACTGTAAATCTGCCGTCAACGACTTCGGTGGTTCGAATCCACCCTCTTCCACCAAAACAAGGAATATACGAACCGTATGTTCCTTGTTTTTTATTGGGTGAATTTGAAATGACGTTAAGAAAACTGTTTGAGTTTACATTAAATCTGTGATATAATCATTTTAATGAGGTGAGGTTATGTTTGCATACAGAGGATTTATGCTCGACAGCGTGCGTCATATGCAGAGCATTGAAGAAATCAAAAAGCTGATTGATGCGATTTCGCTGCTCGGCTTCAACAAATTCCATTGGCATCTGACTGATGACCAGGGCTGGAGATTTGAAAGCGAGCGTTTCCCCGTGCTCAATTCCGTTGCCGCGGTCAGACCTTATTCCGATTTCGGAAAAACACGCGACAACAACCCATACGGCAGGGTTTATACCAAAGCTGAGATGAGAGAAATTGTTGCTTACTGCGCCGAAAGAGGGATTGACGTTATTCCCGAAATTGATATGCCGGGTCACACAAGCGCGCTTCTTTCGGCATTTCCGTCGCTTTCCTGCACGGGTGAGGCGGTTAAAATCAAAACTCATCAGGGCATTTTCAAGGATGTTCTCTGTCTTGCAAAAGAAGAAACCTTTGAGTTTATAACCGCAATTATTGATGAATTTCTCGGGATTTTTCCGGGCGAATATTTCCACATCGGCGGTGACGAAGCACCGTCGGAACATTGGAAAAACTGCCCCGACTGCCAAAGATACATGAAGGAACACGGCATTGAAAGCTATGCCGAATATCAGAACTCTTTTATGAACAGGATAATTGATTACCTCGAGAGCAAAAACAGGCATTGCATTGTCTGGAACGAAGCTGCAAAGGGCAGAAATCTTGACAAAAGGGCGATTGTTCAGTATTGGAAAGAAAATCCGAAGCCGACCGTGAAATTTTTAAATGAGGGCGGAAAGGCAATTCTTTCACCGTTTTCATATTGCTATATGGATTATGATTATAATATCACGCCGCTTAACCGTGTTTATTCTCTGAAAGCGGAATTGACGGGACTTACAGAAGAAGGCAAAAAGAACATCATCGGACTTGAGGGCACGGTATGGACAGAATATATAACCGAAAACCGTCAGCTCGAAAAACTCCTTTTTCCGAGAATCATTGCTGTTTCAAAAATCGCACTCGGAGAAAACAATAAGCCTTACAAGGATTTTGTCGCCGATGTCCGTGACATCAGGAAACAACTGAACGGCATAGCTTTCTGTGATGAAAAATCATGGACAAAGCCGAGAATATCAACGGTTTACGGCTGGCTGAAATTTGTTAAAGACCATTACTCAATCGAATACATAAAAGAACAGCTTTTTTAAATATAATAACCTCCGAAGCGGTGTGCTGCCGTTTCGGAGGTTAATGTTTTATTTGCTTAATTTTAGCGCAGAGTCGAGTTTATCCATGCCTCTTTCAAATATTTCCGCAAGAACGATTGTTACCGCGAAGCTGACCGCCGCAAAAAGCAGGGGGCTGTCATTCATTCCGAAGTGCTGAAGAATAATCATCGGAATTCTCTGGAGAATGTAGATTCCGAAAACTCTCTTTCCGAACCAGCGAAGAACACCGTTGTTGATGCTTATTCTCATTGAAAGGAGAACGGTGAGCAGGGTGAAAACAAGTGCCATGGGAATGAAGATTGCACGGATTTTGCCGTTGAGAATAAAGAAATGGTTGAGGGTTATGAACGCGGCGAGGGTAATACCAGTGGATATTGCCCATTTGCCGAAGCTCGGAACAAGTGCTTTGTCAATGTACGGCTTTGAGATTGCATAGCACATTCCGAGAGGGTAACAGAGAAGAGTATCGTACCACCAATATTCCTTGCCCTTGAGAAGCCAGAGAACAACAACTGCGGCAACGGAAAGAACGGTTGTTATTGCTGTGCCGAGAACAGCTTTTTTCTTTACGAAAAGGAACGAAATCCACGTTATTATATAAAGTATAAGAATAACGAAGATGAACCATACGCTGTTTCCGACTGCATCAAGACCGATGAAGGAAAGCAGCAGTTTTTTAATTGTATAATTCTTACCGAGTGCAAGACCGAGAAAATAAAAAATCAGAATTGCGATGTCGTAGTGAAGAAGAACTTTCAACGCGCGTTTTGAAATAAGGGATTTCACATATCCGTCTTTTTTGGCAAGACCGAGGGTAACTCCGTAGCCCGAATAGAACAGAAACATGACTACCATGAGCTGACCGAGGAAAAGCATGAAATCCGTGAACGGCTTATCATACCATTCCGAAGTCAGAGTGATATACTGTCTGACGTGTGAAAAAAGAACGATTATAACGAAAATACCCTTTATCGCGCCCGTCTTTTGAGGTGACATATAATCTTCAAAGCCGTTTTTGCCCGAAAATTTTATTCCGATAACACAAAGAACAAGCAATGCCGCAAGGAAAAATATCATAGATATAACCCCTTAAAGATAAATTCTGTTGTATCTGGGAGCAAGCTCAATTGAGCCGTCGTTATGCAGAGTGGTTATTGTTACGCCTTCAACCCATTCACTTTCGGGTTTACCGGTTTTGTCGCCCATGTTGTAGACCGCATAACCGCCGGGAAGGCTGTAAACAAGGTGAACGCCTTTGTAAATTGCCGCCCAGTCATTTACATGGTCGTGACCTGCGAAAACAGCCTGAGTGCTGCCTGTTTCAAGAATTGTGTCAAACATTCCGCTGTTGAAGCTTGAACAGCCTACGCTTTCATATTGTTCCCCGTAAAGAATTTCGCATTCGCCCGTGGGAACGAATCTGCCGTTTCCGTCATCCTTGAATGCATGGCTGTATTCGCAAAGGGGAATATGCATATACATGAACGAATCCGCCGAGCCGTACTGCTTTTTGAGCTTTGCGGTTTCGTTTTTGTAGAAATCAATCTGCTCTTTTTTGAGGAAATCGTAGCCATTGAAATCTGCGGGAAGACCGTATTTTTCCTTATCTCTGTCAAGAATATCTCTGCCGGAGTCAAAGTGGAAAAGGGTTTTGAGGAGCTTTCCGCCTTCACCGAGAATGTTGACTGTGAAATTGCCGTAGCCGAACATATCGTCAGGTCCGAATTTGCAAAGGCAGTGTTCATAGTCGCAGAAGCTTTTGAAAAGAAGCCACTTATAGAAGCCTCTGTCCTCTCTTGTTTCATGATTTCCGAAAACAGCGGTCCAGTAAATCCCGATTTCCTCCATCATCTGTGCAAACTGAATTGCATCAATCTGCTGATATTTTGAGAGGATGTTGTCGCCCGTGAGAACAACAAGGTCGGGTTTTATATCCTTGAGATGCTGAACGAAATTTTTAACAGCCTTTGTGTTTATATCGTGGTCAACATCAAAATGGAAATCCGTTGTTGAAACGATAACAAAATCGTCGCTCTTGATATTTCCGTTTTCGTCAACCTTTGCGATTGTGGTTGAATAATCGTTTTCGGAAATGATTCTGACGTCGGTGGGAATTTTTTCGGGGTTTGCCCTTTTGCAGTAAAGCGATTTCGGGAGCTTGCCGCCGCTGATTTTATAGATTGTTTTTGCCGCCGCAAGGTGAATTCTGACGGCGCTCTGTCTTACGAAACCCCATATGTTATAAAGCATAAGTATTTCTCCTTTTATTTTATGCACATATTATAAATCTTTAAAATATGTTTGTCAATTTAAAGCATTGAATTTAGAGTGAATTTATTTTATAATAGGGCAGAGATTTAGCGAAGGAGCTTTGTTATGGAAAAAACGGCAAAAAATGCGGGCGCGGATAATTTCACTCCGTCGATTCCGCAGTATTTTTCATGGATAAACAATACAAACGAGGGTGCAACCGAAAAGCAGACCCTCATTAATCTTGACTTTTTCAGATATCTCAAGGATACTTTCGGCATGAACCTTCGCATTTATGCGTGGGATGCGGGAAACTATGACGGTGCAAGCGAAGGCTACGGCAATGTAAAAGGCGAAAAATTCCTCTCGCAGTATCCCGAGGGATATAAGAATGTTGTTGAAAAGGCAAAGGAAATCGGTATCCGCTTCGGTCTGTGGGGAAGCCCCGACGGCTTCGGAGATACCCCCGAAGAAGAAAAAGAACGCTTTGATTTCTTTGTTCATCTTTGCAAAGACTATGATTTTGCGCTTTTCAAGCTTGACGGCGTCTGCGGTCATCTGCGCCCCGAAAAAGCTGAAGTTTTTGCGGATATGCTCAAGGAATGCCGCAAATATTCGCACGATCTTGTTGTTCTCAATCACCGCCTTGAATTTTATGAAGCTGAAAAATATATAACAACCTATCTCTGGAACGGTGACGAAACCTATGTCGATATCCTTTCGTGCAACAAACAGACCGCCATGCACCACAGAGGATTTATGTTCACGAGAGGTCACACAGACAATCTCGAACGCCTTGCGGAAGACCACGGCGTTTGTATTTCATCGAATATTGACTATTTTGAGGACGAGCTGATTTATCAGGCATTCAACCGTTCGCTCATTCTTGCGCCCGAAATATACGGAAATCCGTGGCTCATGCGTGATGACGAACTCCCGAAGCTTGCGAGAATCTATAATCTTCATGCAAGAAATGCAAGAATCCTTGTCAACGGCAAGCTTCTGCCCGAAGAATACGGCGACAACGCCTGCTCGAGAGGCAGTGACACAAAGCGTTTCATCGCTTCGGGCAATAATTCATGGGAACCAAAAACGGTTAAAATCAATATCGGCGAAGAGATAGGATTATCAACGGATTTGCCCGTTGCCGTCAATATCCACCATCCCTATGAAAAGCATCTCGGGGTTTTCAAAGTCGGTGATACAGTTGAGATTGAACTTATGCCGTTCCGTGCTTCGCTCATCGAGGTTGCGGTTGAATCCGAAGCCGAACCCATGCTCAAAAACTGTGAATATGAAATAATAAAAGAGGAAAAAGACGGCACTCCCGTTGAGGTGAAAATTCTCAAAGACGAAAACACCGATATAAAAGAAAAAGCGCCGATTTATCTCGGCACTCTTGAAAACGTCGAAAGAAATCCCGCAAACGGCGAGCTTCTTTATGAATCGGCTATGTATGCGATAACCAACGATTCTCTCGAAAGCAGAAGCCTGCGCCGTTCGGGCGAAACAGAAATTCCCGAGGTGAAAGCGGCAAGAGATGCGTTCTTCGGTCAGAAAACCTATAAACTCCGCGGCTGTGAAGCGAGGAATATGTTTGACGGCAGACCCGACACGTTTTTTGATGCGCAGAGCAAGACCTATCTTGATGAAAACCTGCGTATCAACGGCGGCTGTCTGCGAGTTGATTTCGGTGAAGAATATGACTGCGACAGCGTGGAAATCGAGTTCTTCTCTGCGGATTATCAGACCCGTGAGGTTGAAATCCAGAAGCTTCCGCTTTATGCGGAATATTCATCCGACCTTGAAAAATGGAATACCTCCGAGCTTGTTAAAACAAGCATTTCTGATGATGATTTCACCTCAGAAATCGTCAGATTCACCGTTCACACAACCTATGATTTGCACGGCAAAAAGATGGTTGCAAATTACGGTATAAACAGTAAAATCCGTTATCTTCGCATTGACAATCCCGTTGACAGAATCTATGCCGTAAGGCTCATAAAAGACGGCAAAACCGTTGATATCAAAGAACCTTTTGCCAATAACATGCAAGCTCATTATCGTCATAAAAGGGTACAGCTTGAAAAGTTTGCCGAGGTTGTTCTGCCCGAATACAGAAAGGGTTCAAAGCTTGCCGTTGCCGTTGAGGGCGAGCACGGCGAGGAGTGTGTTTACTGCGTTGCCGAAATCAACGGAAAGCTCTGCGGTTTCCCCGAAAGAGCGCCCGATTACAAGGCAAATCAATGGGAACACAGCGTCTGCGGCACGAGTGCAAACAACACATTTTTCCTCAAGCTTCCCGAGGGTCTTGAGGGCGAGAAAATAAAAATTCACGCCGTTTTCTCAAACCGCTGGAAGGGCGAAAAAACGACGTGTATTGTGTATTTATGTGACAAACATTAAAGCATTTGCGCAATTGCATCAACGCATTGCTCGGGTGTGCTGTCAGAGCAGTCGACCGTGATATCCGCGTATTTTTCATAGAGCGGCGCACGCTCTGCGTAAAGTTCTGCGATTGTTGTGCCCTCTTTCATTGCAATGCCGCGGGTGTGGATGTTGCAGATTCGTTTTTCAAGCTCATCCGCGCTGACCTTAAGATAAACGATAATGCCGTTTTCTTTGAGGTTTTTCATGGCATTTTCGCCGTAAACGGCGCTGCCTCCCGTAGCAATAACACAATTTTCAAATTTCTGTGCACTGATGATTTCATCTTCAATTCGGATGAATTCGTCGGTGCCTTTTTCTTTTATGATTTCACAGAGCGCCGTGCCCTCTTTTTTCTGAATAATCAAATCCGTGTCGCAGAAATCCATGAGCATGGTTTTTGCAAGAAGAACGCCTATTGTGCTTTTGCCCGCGCCGGGCATACCGATTAAAACGATGTTTTTCATTTTCAACTTCCTTTTGTTGTTTCTTCAGCTGTTGTTTCAACTATAACCGCGCTCTGCGGAGGGGCGGTTGTTGCAGGGGGTTCATTAACAGGGAAATCAAAGCCTCGGATAAAGCCGCCGAGCTCGAGAGAGCATATGTCACCGCCGATAACTCTGCCGTCAAAAATCAGCAGGTTTGCCTGAACGGATTTTGTGTTTTCAAGTCCCGGATAATTCAGCACGGCATATGTCCAGCGTTTTGCACGCATACCCTTGAAAGGTTCAAGGTCAAGACCCTGCGCCTTATTCATTGCGGCATATTCGGTGTAGCCGTCGTCAAAATTTTCGGGAATTATAACCTCGCTGACCTCAACGGGATCTTCGGAAATCTTCCAGCCGAACTGAGAAAGAAAAGCTCTTCTTTCCGCCGCGGTTTCCGCTTTGTAATTAATCACGGAATCATTTGCGGCAGGCTGTTTCCCTTTGCCGATAACCATGAAAAGCGCCGCGGCAAGCGCAATTATCGCAATAACAAGAGCCGCAATTTTTGTTTTTGATGTTTTAACAGAAAATACAAACATTTTATCTCACCGCCTGAACCATATATATGAGGCGGCAGGGGATAATATTCATATTTTCATCGGCAGAAGCATGATTCCCTGCCCGGTGATGTCGATTGCGCCGTATTCGCCCTTTGCAATGCTTCCGGGATTCATGATGTAAAGTCCGTCGTCATAAGCGGTAACACTTTCGTGGGTGTGACCGTATAATGCAATAGCCGCACCTGTTGACTTTGCTTTTTCAACAAAATGGGAAATGCCGTGCTTGACATATTCGTTATGTCCGTGAGAACAGAAAATCTTAACTCCCGAAACCGACACAAGCTCATTATAAGATAAAAGCGAATAAATATCGCAGTTTCCGCAGACCTGAACAACCTTTCTGCTTCCGATTTCCTCTTTGAGAAGGTCGATATCCCTTTCACCGTCGCCGAGATGAATAATCATATCCGCTTCGGTGTGCATGGAAATTGCCTCGCGCATGCGGTAGGTTGAACCGTGCGAATCCGAAAAAACAAGAATTCTCAAGTTATCATCTCCGTTCTACACATTGATTTCATAACATAATAATTATATTGGATAAAGGCGGTGATTGCAACGGGTAACAAAAATTTTTCTCCCGAGGAGCTTCTGCGTCTTGCAAAATCGGCAGCCGGCAACAGACCCGAGGATATGCTTTCGGCGATGCAGGATAAGCTTCCCGAAAACGGCGTTAATGAAATCAAACGCATTCTCGGCGATAAAAAAGCTCTTGAAGAGCTTCTGAAAAGCGAGCAGGCGCAGAAAATTATGAAGCAGTTCGGTAAAAAGTAATATGGATATAAATATGGAAAACATAAACGAAATCCTTTCCTCTCTCTCCGATGAGGATATGGAAAATCTGCGTGCGGCGGCTGAAAATCTCTTTTCCTCCGAAGAAAAAACGGAGAAAAAAGAGAGCTTCGGCTTTGGCGGTATGCCCGATTTATCGAACATACTCGGCAATGCACGCCTTATGTCAAGTATCGGTGCGATAATGAGCGCCATGAATAAAACCGACAGCCGTACAAGGCTGATTGAAGCGCTCAAACCTCTTTTATCCGAAAACAGGCGGCGGAAAGCCGATGAAGCCATGCAGATGATGAAGCTTTTTGAACTTCTGCCTATGCTCACAAATCTTATGGGCGGTGATAATTATAAACCTTGATTCCGACAGCAATCTCATTCTGCCCATAACAATTCTGCTCCTTGCGGAAAAGGCGGATTTTTCGCTGATATTTGCGATGATTTATATTCTCTCTTGAAAAAAGAATAAAAATATTGTAAAATGAGCGAAAAGGAGTGATAAACATGGTTTATAAATATAAAACAAGAGGCACCTGTGCAAGAACGATTGAATTTGAGCTTGACGGCGAAACCGTTAAAAATGTCCGTTTTGAGGGCGGCTGCAACGGCAATCTCAAGGGAATCGGCTCAATTGTTGAAGGCATGAACGCAAAGGATGTTATTGCAAAGCTTGAAGGCATACGCTGCGGTTTCAAAACAACATCATGCCCCGACCAGCTTGCAAAGGCACTCAGGGAGGCAGTTGAAAATGGATAATAAGAAAAATATAAGACTCACGTTCTATGTTGTGTGCGGACTTCTTCTGGGCGCACCTTACATATGGAGAATAATCAAGATAATTCCCGAAATCCTTGCAGAGCTTGAAAATGCGGCGGAAATTCTTGCGGCGGCAGGCTATGCAATTCTCGTTATCGCATCGGTTGCAATTGCGTATAAACTCGGCGAAGCACTGTGGATAAAGATTGTGAACATCTATTCCATGATAGGTCTTGCGGTGAGTGTTATCACGATGATGACAAGGGCAATCGGAATTTCCGAGATGTTTGAGGTTGTTTTCGAGCTTATCTGCGCGCCGTTTTACGGAATAGAATCTCCGCTTGCGGTTACAATTCTCATGCTGATTATTTCCATAACGGCATATATGTTCCTTAACAGAACACCTGCAAAACAGAATAACAATTAATTTTAAAGGACTTTTTTGTTTCGGTGAAAAAGTCCTTGTTTATTTTATGAAAAGGTGTTGATATTTCAGAAAAAAATGTTAAAATCTTTATGATGATTGATGACTAAAATCGGAGGTGCGATATGAGTCAGTTGATAATGTTTAAAAAAGTAGTTCCTGCCGAGTATCCCGAAGAATATGCCGGCTTCAGCTTCCGCCGTTTTAACGGAAGCGATGAAGATAAGCAGGCATGGGTTGATATCTGTAAGGGTTCGATTATCGGTGAAAACAACGATATCACCGCTTATGACAGATGCATGACCAACGAGGTCGGCTATGATAAAAACTACGTTTTCTTCGTTGAAAAAGACGGGAAACCCATTGCGACAACTTCGGTTCTTCTCTGGGAAAACAAGGTTGCAAGAGTGCATATGGTTGCGGCAAATCCTCTTTACAGAGGTCAGGGCGTGGGCAAGTATCTTGCCGATATCGCGAATGCGGCGGCTTACGAAAGCGGATGCGAAACAGCAACTCTTTCAACCGATATTTTCAGAGTTCCTGCTGTAAAAAGCTATCTCAAAGGCGGCTTCAGACCCGTTATTACCGATGACGAAGCCGAAGCACGCTGGGTAAAATGGCTCACCGAAAACAACTATGCGGATATCCCTGCGGTTGACAAAGATTATAATTTCTCAAAGGTTCTCTGCGAAAACAAGTAGGTTAAAAAGGTTATATCGCCTTTTGCCTATGAAAACGGCAATATTACATGTCCGAAAGGTTTCGGCTCACCGTGTGTGAGCCGATTTTTTGTTGTTTATTTACAATTCCTTAATTTTAAGTCAAAAAAATCGTAAAATAGGTCTTTTATTTTATAATAAATAGTGTTATAATGTAACCTATTATGGTATGTCCAAAATTCTTTTGCGGCATATCTTCGGAAAATTCAAAAAATATGGGAGGAAAAAAGATGTCCGAAATTATTTCTGTAAATAATCTCAGCAAGTCTTACGGCAGCCATCAGGTGCTGAAGAATATCTCGTTCAGCTTTGAAGGCGGTCAGATTATCGGTTTGCTCGGTCCCAACGGAAGCGGTAAAACCTCGCTTCTCAAAATTCTCACAGGTCTTATCCACGATTACTCGGGTGAAGTGCTTATCGAAGGCGATGCACCCGGCGTTGTAACAAAAGCAAAGGTTGCATATCTTCCCGAAAAGACCTATCTTGCAGACTGGATGCGTTGCAAGGATGCCATTGAATTCATGGCGGATTTCTATAAAGATTTCAATAAAGAAAAGGCATATAAGATGCTCGATGTTTTCCAGCTTCCCCCGAAGCAGAAAATCAAAACGATGTCAAAGGGTATGCAGGAAAAGCTCCAGCTTCTTCTCGTTATGTGCAGAAATGCAAAGCTCTATGTGCTCGATGAGCCTCTCGGCGGCGTTGACCCTGCAGCAAGAGCTTTCATTCTTGATACTATCATGAAAAACCATCCCGAAGGCTCAACAATTCTTATTTCAACTCACCTTATTTATGATGTTGAAAAGATTTTCAATTCCGTGCTCATGATTGGCAGGGGACAGGTGCTTGTAAAGGCAAAGGTTGAGGATATCACCGCTTCGGGCAGAACAATTGAGGATTTATTCAAGGAGGTGTTCGCTAATGCTTGGCAAGTTGATTAAGAATGAGTTTAAGGCGAATATCCACACAATCGGTATGATTTATGTTGTTGCTGCGGCGGCAATTCTTGTTATGATGGCGGCGTATATCGTTGAAATAACATGGCTGAGCGCAATTGCAACAATCGTTCTTGCAGGAACAGGAGTCCTTGCAGTTGTAATGACATTTGTAAGCGTTGTTCAGAATTTCAAAAAGACTCTTTTTGGCGGTCAGGGATATCTGAGCTTCACCCTCCCCGTAACAAGCGGACAGCTTCTTGCGGCAAAAACAATCACTTCGTTTTGCTGGATGCTTTTAAGCTACGCGGTGGCAATCGGAATTTTCTTCGGAATTTATCTCTATGCAACCGCAATGATAGGCGAGGATATAAAGCTTGCAATTCACATGATGCTTTCAATGTTTGAAGGTCTTCCCTCGGGCGATACAATCAAGCTTGCAATCGCATTCATCGCATTCATTATTTTTGTGAGAATAGTTGTTCTTATTGCACAGCTTTATTTTGCAATCACCATAGCAAACACAAGAGTAATGCAGAAGCTTGGCGGCTTTGCGGCTGTTGTTGTTTTCTTTGCCGTGTTTGTTGTTATGCAGGTTATCGGTGTTCTCCTTGCACAGTATGTTCCTCTTTCAATTGTTCTCACAAGCGAGGGAATTTTCTACAGCACAGAGTCAACCATGGCTGACCCTCTCGGCTTGAGCTTCGGTCTTGCGGGAACAATATTCAACGTTGTCGGTGCGGCAGCTCTTTTCTTCGCAACGGCAAAGCTCATGAATTCAAAGGTTAACATCAAATAATGAACGAAAAAAAGACTAAAATCGGTATTTTCGGAGGGACTTTCAATCCGCCGCATCTCGGTCATGTGCGCCTTGCAAACGAGGCGGCAGAAAGAATCGGTGCAGATAAGGTGCTGATAATTCCCTCCTGCATACCTCCCCATAAAATGCCCGGCAAGCTTGCAGGCGGCGAAGAGCGCATGGAAATGTGCCGTCTTGCTTTTGAGGGTGAACTTTTTGAGGTTTCCTCAATCGAGCTTGACAGAGGCGATAAAAGCTACACGGTTGAAACCCTGCGCGAGCTTAAAAAAATCTATCCCGATGCAGAGCTTTATTTCATCATCGGCTCGGATATGCTCGAAACCTTCACTCGGTGGTATTGCTGGGAGGAGATAATGACCCTTGCAACAATATGTGCGGCATCAAGAGAAGAGGGCTTCAAAGCGGATTTATCCGTTTTCACTTCCGAGCAGAGAGAAAGAATAATCTTTCTTGATATTGAGCCGCTTGAGGTGAGTTCAACTCAGATAAGGGTTGAGATTGCAAAAAACGGCACTCCCGAATTCTTATCTCCCGCTGTTCTCGGCTATATTGAAGAAAACGGGCTTTATGATGACGGACTTTCGGAATACCGCAAAATCCTAAGAGAAAAGCTCGACGATTACAGAATTTATCACAGCGAATGCGTGAGCGAATGCGCCGCCGTGCTTGCGGAAAAATACGGTGCAGACCCCGAAAAAGCGCGTCTTGCAGGTCTTATGCACGACGTTATGAAAAACGCGGACTCCGACGGTCATTTTGAATATATCGAAAAGAGCGGCGAGCGCTTAACTCCCGTTGATTTTTCAAATCCCAAGGTGTGGCATCAGATTTCGGGTGCGGCGTATCTGAAAGAAAGCGGAATTATCACCGACGGGGAAATTCTCGGTGCGGTGAGATGGCACACAACGGGAAAAGCGGATATGTCGCTTCTCGAAAAAATCGTTTATGTTGCGGATTTCATTTCTGCCGACAGAGATTATCCCGACGTGGGCGTTGTGAGAAGGCTTGCGGAAAAAAGCCTTGAGGATGCGATACTCTATACCTCACGCTACACCGTGAATAAATTGGTATCAAAAAATCTGCCGATTCACCCCGCAACCGTGGAATGCTATAATGATATGATAATTAATTCCGAGAGAGGATAAATATATGGAATCAAATGTACTTGTAAAAGAAATAGCAAAGGTGCTTGACGAAAAGAAAGCGATTGACATAACCGCTATCAAAACCGAGGAAGTGACAATAGTTTCCGACTATTTCGTTATTGCTTCGGGCACTTCAAACACCCATGCAAAATCGCTTGCCGATGATGTTGAGTACGAAATCAAGCAGAGATGCGGCATTGACCCCGAGCATATCGAGGGCAGAGCAACGGGCTGGATTCTTCTCGATTACGGCACGGTTATTCTCCACGTTTTCACCCAGGAAAACAGAGATTATTATAATCTTGAACGTCTCTGGGCAGATGCAAGCGTTGTTGACCTGAGCGATGTTCTGACAGAAGATTGATATTTATATAAAAGAGGTTGAATTAAATGGCACATTACGATTATAAAAATATAGAAAAAAAGTGGCAGAAATATTGGGAGGAACACGAAACATTCAAAACGGATGTATGGGATTTCTCAAAGCCAAAATATTATGTTCTTGACATGTTCCCTTATCCTTCAGGTGTAGGTCTTCACGCAGGTCATCCCGAAGGCTATACCGCAACGGATATTGTTTCAAGAATGAAGAGAATGCAGGGCTACAATGTTCTTCACCCCATGGGATACGATTCGTTCGGTCTTCCTGCAGAGCAGTATGCCGTTAAAACAGGTCATCATCCCAACGGCTTTACTCAGGATAATATACAGACCTTCTCAAAACAGCTCAAGGAGCTCGGTTTTGACTATGACTGGTCAAAGATGATTGCCACATCAGACCCCTCATACTATAAGTGGACACAGTGGATTTTCAAACAGCTTTATCTCAAAGGCTATGCAAAGCTTGTTGATATCCCCGTTAACTGGTGCGAGGAGCTCGGCACCGTTCTTGCCAACGATGAAGTTATTGACGGCAAGAGTGAACGCGGCGGTTATCCCGTAGTCCGTAAGAACATGAAGCAGTGGGTTATAGACCAGGTTGCGTTTGCAGAGGAGCTTCTTGACGGTCTTAATGAAATCGACTGGCCCGAGTCCACAAAGGATATGCAGCGCCATTGGATCGGAAAAAGCACAGGCGTTGAGGTTGAATTCCGGCTTGTCGGCGGAGATAAGTTCTCGATTTTCACAACCTGCATTGAAACTATTTACGGTATAACCTTTATGGTTATGGCTCCTGACGGTGAGCTTGTTCAGAAGCTAATGCCCAGAATTGAAAATAAAGACGAGGTTAATGCCTACATTCAGGAAACTGTCAAGAAGTCCGATATGGACCGTACCGATCTCAACAAGACAAAGTCGGGCTGTCCTCTTAAGGGCATATATGCAATAAACCCCGTAAGCGGCAAGGAAGTTCCCGTTTATATCGGCGATTTCGTTCTTGCAAGCTACGGAACGGGTGCTGTTATGGCTGTTCCCAGCCACGACCAGCGTGACTTTGAGTATGCGGTGGTACATAATATCCCCATGATTCAGGTTATTGACGGTGCAGATGTTTCTGAATGCGCTTTTGAAAAGGGTGCTTATCTCGGCAAGGGCTGTAAGCTTATCAATTCAGAGGAATTCACGGGTCTTACTGTTGAGGAAGCAAAGGAAGCAATCACTCAGAAGCTCGAAAAGATGGGCGTTGCCAAGAGAAAGGTTAACTACCACTTCCGTGAGTGGATTTTTGCAAGACAGCGTTATTGGGGAGAGCCCGTTCCCGTTTATTATACGGAAGACGGCGAAATCCATGTTCTTGATGATGAGGAACTTCCCCTCGTTCTTCCCGAATTGGAAGAATACAAGGGCAAAAACGGTCAGGCACCTCTTGAAAATGCAGAGGACTGGAAATATGTTGAGAAAAACGGTGTAAAAGGCAAGCGTGAAACATCAACAATGCCCGGTTCGGCAGGTTCAAGCTGGTACTTCATGAGATATATTGACCCGAATAACGATAAGGAAATCTGCGACCCCGAGCTTCTCAAACATTGGCTTCCCGTTGACCTTTATGTCGGCGGTCCCGAACACGCTGTGGGTCATCTTATGTATTCAAGAATCTGGAACAGATTTTTATATAACGAGGGTGTTTCACCCGTTAAGGAACCGTTCAAAAAGCTTGTTCATCAGGGCATGATTCTCGGCTCGAACGGCATCAAGATGGGCAAGAGATTCCCTGAATTTGTAGTTAATCCGTCGGATATCGTTCGTGATTACGGTGCAGATACGCTCCGCCTTTATGAGATGTTCATGGGTCCTCTTGAAGCATCAAAGCCCTGGAACAATCAGGGTGTTGAAGGTGCAAAGCGATTCCTTTCAAGAGTCTGGAATTTCTTCACCGATGAAACAAAGATAAATGACAGCAAGTATGCTGAGCTTGAAAAAATCTATAATGTAACAATCCGCAAGGTTTCAACGGATTTTGAAAATCTTGCTTTCAATACCGCAATCAGCCAGATGATGATTTTTGTTAATGCCGTCTATAAGGCAGACAGCTGTCCCAAGGAATTTGCAGAGGGCTTCATCAGAGTGCTCAGTCCCATTGCACCCCATATCTGCGAAGAAATCTGGGAGATTTTCGGTCACACGGAAACAATCGCATTTGAAAGCTGGCCCACCTATGACGAGGCAAAATGCGTTGATGACGAGGTTGAAATTGCTGTTCAGATTAACGGCAAGGTAAGAGAAAAGCTCGTTATTTCTGCAGAAGCAACTCAGGAAGAAGCCATTGCAGCTGCAAAAGCAAACGAAAAAATTGCCGCCGCCATCGACGGAATGACCATCGTTAAGGAGCTTTATGTAAAGGGCAGACTTGTCAATATTGTAGTAAGACCGTAATTGTCTGAAAAAATTCATATTTTTATGGTTGACAATTCAGGTGTGTTTATTGTATAATAGCCAATAAGCTATGAAAATTAGTCCCTGTTTATAAGACGAGGGGAGGGAATACATTGAGTCAGGTAAAAGTTAAGGAAGGCGAGTCACTCGAAAACGCACTCAGAAGATTCAAGAGACAGACTTCAAGAGACGGCGTTATCCAGGAGGTTCGCAAAAGAGAACACTATGAGAAGCCTTCGGTAAAGAGAAAGAAGAAGTCCGAAGCTGCTCGTAAGCGTAAGTTTAAATAATTAAATCTTACAAAACCAAAAGGCACTCTGTACGGAGTGCCTTTTTTGTATGCAGAAACAGCAAAAAGAAAACCTCCGCACCGAAGTGCGGAGGCAAACTATATTAATTTTAAATTAATACTTGATGTTTGAGAATTCAGCCTTTGTAACTGCTGCGCCTGTACCTGTGATTTTGATACCTGCCTTGAGAACAAGAGTTGCATCGAAAGCATATGAATACTTGATGTTTGTGATCTTGCCGTCAGCAACTGTTACTGTAACCTTGATGTCCTTGTAGTTAACTGTTGTGTCATTAACTGTGATAGCTGTTGTGAATTCTGCGATACCGTCAACAACTTCTTCGTGTGTGATGAAGTCATTTGTGAATCTTGAGAAGGGAGTAGCGTTTGTCTTCTTGGGGTTGGTAGCGTTTGCAAGTGTGAATGTGTAAACGCCGTTTGCAGCCTTGAAGTTACCGAGGTCAGCTTCCGTGAGCTTTGTAGCCTTAATCTGGTAGTCATCCTTAAGACCGTCCTTGGGCATTGTGCCCTTCTTAACGCCGATGCCGAGGAAATCGCCAACAACTGTGTCGAGGCTGGAGTTTTCGTCGATAGCGCTGATGATGCCGTTGAGGATACCTGTTGCACCGCCAACATCAACGGGGCTTGTGTATGAGCAGTCTCTGTTGTAGTTGTATGAACCCTTTGCAGCCTTAGCTGTTTCAGCATTGAGGAATGCAACAAATTCAGCCTTTGTCATGTCAGCTGCGGGAGCTGCTGCTGTTGTTTCGCCTGCAGCGAGAGTTGTGTCTTCAACTGCTGCTGTTGTGTCTTCAACTGCTGCTGTTGTGTCTTCAACTGCTGCTGTTGTGTCTTCAACCGCTGCTGTGGTATCTTCAACTGCTGCTGTTGTGTCTTCTGCTACGGGAGCTGTTGTGGTTGTTGTGTCGTCTGTGTTGCCGCCGCAAGCTGCAAATGCAAAGAGCATTGAACCTGCGAGGAGAATTGCGAGAAGTTTTTTCATGATTCTTCCTCCTGAAAATATGTTTTGTTTTTGCGGCAGAAATACCGCAGATTTACTTATATTAAAAATACCTCAAAAAAGGTGATTTGTCAAGTGAAAAAGACAAAACGCCTGCCAAAAATAAACATTAAAATTTATTAATGTTTACATAATATTAATATTTAGTGGTGACATATTTAAAAAAGTATGATATAATACATAAATATTATAATTATTATAATGGAGGACTATGCATATGGCGATGAAAAGATTCGTTTCATGGAATGTCAACGGAATAAGAGCGTGCCTGGGCAAGGATTTCTATGAAAGCTTTGCGTCGCTGGATGCGGATATATTCTGCCTGCAGGAAACAAAGATGCAGGAGGGTCAGGCGGAGCTTGAGCTTGACGGTTATCATCAGTATTGGAACTATGCCGAGAAAAAAGGCTATTCGGGCACGGCAGTATTCAGCCGTGAAGAGCCGATTTCCGTTTTTTACGGTCTCGGAATTCCCGAGCATGATACCGAGGGCAGAGTTATCACCCTTGAATTCGATAATTATTATTTTATAACGGTCTATGTTCCCAACGCGCGCGACGGTCTTGTAAGACTCGATTACAGAATGGATTGGGAAGATGCATTCAGAAACTATATTATTGAACTGGACAAGAAAAAGCCTGTTATTTTCTGCGGCGACCTGAATGTTGCCCACAAGGAAATTGACCTGAAAAATCCAAAATCAAACCGAAAAAACCCCGGCTTTACCGATGAGGAAAGAGGCAAATTCTCCGAGATGCTTGAAAGCGGATTCGTTGATACTTTCAGATATTTTTATCCCGACCTTGAAGGTGCATACAGTTGGTGGTCTTACCGATTTTCGGCGAGGGCAAAAAATGCGGGATGGAGAATTGACTATTTCATTGTTTCGGAAAGACTTAAAGATAAGCTTAAGGATGCAAAAATTCACAACGAAATTTTCGGCTCTGACCATTGTCCCGTTGAGGTTGAGATTGAGCTGTAAGGAGAAAATAAAATGAAAAACAAATCTTTGACAATAATCACCGCCGTTTTAGCGGTTCTTGCAATAGTTTCCGGAGTGGTTTTCTTTGTTTCAAGCGGAGATAAAGCACCCGAAATCAAAGAAAAAGAACCCGTTGCATATTCCTATGAGCAGAGTGCATACACAGTGAGCGAAAATCTCTCCGTAAAAGGTGCAGACGGCGAGATTTATCTTCCCACGGATTTTGATAATATTTATTACACCGCAGACCTTAAAAATTCGGTTAAATTCTATGAATATTCGGGCGGTCAGATGGTTGCAAGCAATCTTGCGGTAAAGCAGGTCAAAGCAAATCTTGCCGCAACTTACGAAACAATCCCCGTTACCGTCAATTACATCGAAAAAGACGGCAAGGCCTGCGGCTACGGTGTTTTTGTTTCAGATATGAAAGCTGATGTTGATGTTTATTCCTACGCATTCGTAAAGCTTACCGCAAAACCCTCGGGCTACGGCGAAGGTTATCTTCTTCTTGCGGATTTTGATAAGAACAATTTCTATAAAGCGGATAAAATCTATTCCGAAATCTATAATCTTGACCTTGCAAGCGGTAAAACCTCAACATATGTTTCAAACAATACCCGTCTTATTGACAAAAACGGTTCATTCCGTCAGGATTGGACTATGCTCACCGATGATTTCATAAAGAATCTCGGCGGTGCAAAATATTTTATTTCTTCAAGATACTATAACCAAAGCGAAAAAGGCACACGCGCCGATATCATGGAGCTTTCAAACGCTTACAGACCCAAGATTGTTGTTGAGGATATCCTCGGAATATGGTTTGTGAACGATGCAAACGGCATGCATTTTCTCCGCAAAAACGAAAACGGCTTTGCAAATATGTGCGGCGAACGTATTCTCACTCAGTTTGAGGGCGATTATTTCACCGATTATATGCAAAGCGGAAAGTATCTCATAAACAAAAAGAGCCTTGAAATCATCGACCTTTTAACGGGCGAAATCAAGACTCTTAAGGATATCAATATTGCATCGGCGGATGTTTTCTCCGTCAGCCCCGACGGCACGAAGGCTGTTTTTGCCTCATACGGCGAGATGAACGAAAACGGCGCACCGATTCAGACTGTTATTTACTGCACAACCGATAATTCGTCAGAACCCGTTATTTTCAGCGAACCAATGCTTTTTGATGAAAGTGCAGGCTTCGTATGGGTTGACGGCGGTGTCATGAGCGTTCGTGCACTCGACGGTACGGGCGCAAAAGTCGGCTCGGTTGTTTATGCGTTTTAAATGTTTTCCTCACGGAAATCAACTGTCAGCTCCTGTCTTTTGGGCTTGAGCTGAGTATATTTTATTCCTGCGGCGTCAAACATTCTTTTTGAAGCTCTTGTGCCGGGAGTATCTGCATATTTATCAGAAATATAAACAACCTCTTTTATTCCGCACTGAATGATGGCTTTTGCGCATTCGTTGCAGGGGAAAAGAGCAACATAAATCTTGCAGCCTTCGAGGTTTGAGCCTCTGCTGTTGAGAATTGCATTAAGTTCGGCATGGCAGACATAAGGATATTTTGTGTCGTAGGTTTCTCCCGTTCTTTCCCAAGGGAACTCATCATCGCTGCAGCCGAGAGGGAAACCGTTATAGCCGACGGACATAATTTTGTTGCGGTCATTGACTATGCAGGCACCCACCTGAGTGTTGGGGTCCTTGCTTCTGTAGGAAGAAAGCATGGCAATACCCATGAAATATTCGTCCCATGAAATATAGTTTTCTCTTTTAGGCATAAAAATTCTCCTTTGATTAAGGCTTTTGAAAATTCTAACATAAAAAATAAATTTTTACAATAGAAAAAAATAATTCCGGATTACGCATTCCGAATTCCGAATTAAACAAGAGGTGTATTATGGGTCTTTTGAAAAAAATCTTCGGCGATTATTCCCAGAAAGAAGTCAAGCGAATCCGTCCGCTTTGCAACAAGGTTCTTGACCTTGAGGAGGAATATTCAAAGCTTACGGACGAACAGCTTCAGGCGAAAACTCCCGAATTCAGAGAGCGTCTTGCAAACGGCGAAACTCTTGACGATATTCTCCCCGAAGCATTTGCAGCCTGCCGTGAGGCATCATGGCGTGTACTCGGTATGAAGCATTTCCCCGTGCAGATTATCGGCGGTATTATCCTTCATCAGGGCAGAATTGCCGAAATGAGAACAGGTGAAGGTAAAACTCTCGTTGCAACCCTTCCCGCATACCTCAACGGTCTTTCGGGCAACGGTGTTCACATAGTTACCGTCAACGACTATCTGGCTCGACGCGACAGCGAATGGATGGGCAAGGTTTACCGTTTCATGGGTCTCACCGTAGGTCTTATCATCCATGAAAAAGAAAACGCAGAGAGAAAAGAAGCCTATGCCGCCGATATCACCTACGGAACAAACAACGAAATGGGATTCGACTATCTTCGTGACAACATGGTTGTTTATAAGGAACACAAGGTTCAGAGAGGTCACAACTTTGCCATCGTTGACGAAGTTGACTCAATCCTCATAGACGAAGCGAGAACTCCGCTTATTATTTCGGGCAGAGGCGAAAAGTCCACCGACCTTTATAAAATGGCAAACCGCTTTGCTCTTTCGCTCAGCTGCACAAGAATCAAGGAAGTTCAGTCCAAGGAAGAGGTTGACGACCTTGTTGATGAAAACTGCGATTTCGTAGTTGACGAAAAGGCAAAGACCGCAACTCTCACAAAAAGCGGTGTTGCAAAGGCAGAAGCTTTCTTCAATCTCGAAAACCTCATGGATCCCGAAAACATGACAATCCAGCACCATATCAATCAGGCTATCAAGGCTATCGGTGTTATGAAGCGTGACGTTGACTATGTTGTCAAGGATAATCAGGTTCTTATCGTTGACGAATTCACCGGCAGAATCATGATGGGCAGACGCTACAACGAGGGTCTGCATCAGGCGATTGAAGCAAAGGAAAACGTTAATGTTGAGCATGAAAGCAAGACCCTTGCAACAATCACATTCCAGAACTATTTCCGTCTTTATAAGAAGCTTTCGGGTATGACTGGTACTGCGATGACCGAGGAAACCGAATTCAATCAGATTTACAATCTTGATGTTATCGAAATTCCCACCAACAAGCCCATGATCAGAAACGACATGGCGGATGTTGTTTATAAAACGGAGCAGGCAAAATATCTTGCCGTTATTCAGACAATCGAGGAATGTCACGCAAAGGGTCAGCCCGTGCTTGTAGGTACTGTTTCGATTGAAAAATCCGAGCTTCTCAGTGCACTTCTCAAGAGAAAGGGAATAAAGCACGAGGTTCTCAACGCAAAGCACCACGAGAAGGAAGCGGAAATCGTTGCTCAGGCAGGCAAGCTGAATGCGGTTACAATCGCCACCAACATGGCAGGTAGAGGTACTGACATCAAGCTCGGCGGTAACTCCGAATATCTTGCAAAATCGGAGCTTCGCAGAATGGGATATTCCGAAGAGCTCATTGCGGAAGCGACGGGATTTGCGGAAACCGACAATGAAGAAATTCTTGATGCAAGAGCACAGTATTCGGCTCTTGAAAAGAAATATGACGAAGAAATCGCTCCCGAAGCACAGAAGGTGCGCGATGCAGGCGGTCTGTTCATCATCGGCACAGAACGTCACGAATCAAGACGAATCGACAATCAGCTCAGAGGCCGTGCAGGCCGTCAGGGCGACCCGGGTGCAAGCCGTTTCTTCCTTTCGCTTCAGGATGACCTCATGCGTCTTTTCGGCGGTGAAAGAATCACCACAATCATGAACACCCTCAAAACTCCCGAGGATATGCCCATTGAGGCAAAAATGATAACCAATACAATCGAGAGCGCACAGAAGAAAATTGAAGGCAGAAACTTCGCAATCAGAAAGAGCGTTCTTCAGTATGACGACGTTATGAACCGTCAGAGAGAGCTTATTTATAAGCAGAGAAATCAGGTACTTGACGGCGAGGAACTCAAGCCCGTCATCACACGCATGATAGAGGGCAGTATCAACGAAGCCGTTGATTTCTTCTGCTCCGACAGTCTTTCAAAGAACGACTGGAACATCGACGGTCTGCGCGATAAGTTCAAAGGCTGGCTCACCGTTGAGGACGATTTCAAAGACGGTTTTGACAAAGAAGATGCACGCGAAATGCTTATTGAAAGAGCACACAAGAGCTACGATGCACGTGAGGAACTTTTCGGCAAGGGCGAAAACGGCGAACCCATTATGCGTGAGCTTGAAAAGCAGATTCTTCTTCGCAATGTTGACAGACAGTGGATGGACCATATCGACGCCATGGACCAGCTCCGCAGAGGTATCGGACTGCGCGCCTACGGACAGACAGACCCCGTTGTTGCTTACAGAAACGTCGGCTCCGAAATGTTTGACGGCATGAACGAGGCAATCCGTGAGGATACCGCAAGACAGATTCTTACCGTTATGATTAAGAGTCAGGAAGATACAAAGCGAGAGCAGACTGCAAAGATAACCGCAACAAGCGGTGCAACCGACGGCAGCGACAAGAAACAGCCCGTGAGGAAAAAGGAAAAGGCAAG
The DNA here is from genome assembly GCA_017517665.1 of Clostridia bacterium. Lineage (GTDB taxonomy): Bacteria > Bacillota > Clostridia > Oscillospirales > Acutalibacteraceae > CAG-177. The sequence continues at coordinate 29,382 of JAFWYP010000054.1, forward strand.
ACCCAATGATCCCTGCCCCTGCGGAAGCGGAAAGAAATATAAAAACTGCTGCGGCGACGTAAGAAAACAGTAAAAATTTACGGCACACTTCATTGTGAAGTGTGCCGTAGTTGTATTTGCCATGGCGAGTTATATTATGCTTCGGACAGTAAAAAAGCCTTTGTCTTTCGACAAAGGCTTTTTTTGGAGCGGATGACGAGGCTCGAACTCGCTACCTCCACCTTGGCAAGGTGGCGCTCTACCAGATGAGCTACATCCGCAACTGCAAGAGAGATTATAGCAAAGACAGTTGTACTTGTCAAGAGTATTTTTAAAACTTTTTTATACTTTAATTAAAAATATTTTACAAATCTATTTATTTGTCGACAAATAACTGCTATAATAAAATAAATATTGCTTGTAATGGGATGATGTGCAATGGAAAAGAAAATCTGCTTAAGATGTTTGCTGCGCGACTGCGGCAGGGGGGATACATTCAAGAGCATTTCCGAGCGCATAAAAAGATTATCCGACAGGGATAAAGCAAGCGATGATGAATACAAGTCGAGGGTTTCAATCTGCTCTGAATGCGAATTTCTTTCGGAGGGGACATGTCTTGAATGCGGGTGCTATCCCGAATTCAAAGCGGCTTTCAAAAAGCAGAAATGCCCTCGCAGAAAATGGTGAAAGGAAAGGTTTTTGACGATGTATAATATACTTGTATGCGATGACGAAGCCGATATCCGCTCCGCACTCAGGGTTTATCTTTCGGGGGACGAATACAGCATTTTCGAGGCGAAAAACGGCGAAGAAGCTATTGAAATTATTAAAAAAGAAGATATTCACCTTCTTCTCATGGATATAATGATGCCCGTGCTTGACGGCATAACCGCCCTTGCAAAGCTCAGGGAGAACGGCAACAATATTCCCGTTATTCTTCTCACATCAAAGAGTCAGGATACCGATAAGATTCTCGGACTCAATGCCGGCGCAGATGATTACATAACAAAACCGTTCAATCCCGTTGAGGTTATCGCAAGAATCAAATCACAGCTCCGCAGATATATGCACTTCGGCGGCAATAACGAAACTCAGGAAAAAAACGATTCTGCCGTTATCCGCAACGGCGGTCTTGAGCTTGATACCAATGCCAAAACAGTTACCCGCGACGGCGAAACCGTCAATCTTACGCCCACGGAAATGATGCTTCTCAAATTTTTTATGGAAAACCTTGACAAAGTTTATTCTCCCAAGGAAATATACCGCAAGGTGTGGAAGGATGACCCGTTCGGTGCGGAAAACACCGTTACCGTTCATATAAGACATCTTCGCGAAAAAATTGAAATCGACCCTGCAAAGCCCGATTATCTTAAGGTCGTATGGGGTCACGGATATAAAATGGAAAAGAAAAAGCCTCTTGAGAAGCTCATAAGGAGTGATTCATAATGAAAAACGGTCAGCTGCGTTCCGAAAGCGACCGTACGGTGGCGCTCATCCTGCTCGTGTGCATGACGATTATTGCCGCAGGATGCTTTATGGGAATCGTTTATCTTCAGGAGTATAACTTTTATAAACAGGATAACAAGGGGCAAACCGCAAAGAGTGTTGCCGTTCAGCTTTATTCAATTGATGATGCCGAGCTTGCAAAGGATTATTATCTTTGCCGCATAGGCGAGGAAAGCGAATACAGAATAGACTACTACGAAACAAGGTTTTCCAGAGAAAACACTAACTTTGCATTCACGATAAACAATGTTCTCGGAGAGGTTTTGTTTGACAGTCTTAATCCCAACGGAGAAGAAAACACACCTCTGACATTTGAAAGAGCAAAGAATTCCTCCGAATACACGGGGAAATCTGACTTTTATTTTTTCGATGAGGACGGCGCTTTTATAACCCTGAAGCTTGAATATGCGATTCTTGCTCCCGAGCTTCAGGTGACAAACGACAGATATTCAAGCGCGTTTGACTGGATAGACATTGCCTATTCTCTGCGCTATTTTGTGTTTGTTGTTCTTTTTGTTGCGCTTGCAATAATCGTGGTTCTTCTCTCGCTGTTCACAATAAATGCAGGAACAGTTGACGAGGAAACGGGAGAAATTGTTCCCGGTTTTATTGACAAGCTTCCGCTTGATTTTGTAACGGTATTTGTTGTGCTGCTGTTTTTTGCTGCAGGAACGGTTCTCGGTCTTACAACCGCGGCGGATACCGGAATGGTTCTTAATAATGTTATTCTTATGATAGTCAGCGTTGCGGCTATTCTGGTTGTCATGTCTTATCTCACCACCTTTTCCGTGCGTGTCAAGATGGGCAAGTTTTATAAAAATACTATCGTATATAAGATTTATCACAAATTCAAAAGAAAAACTCCCCGTAAAATAAGACGTGCTGTCGGAGAAATGACACTTTTCAGAAAAATTGTTATAGGTATTGTTTCCTATATTCTTTTTGAGGGTGCAATCCTTATTTCAATGGCATATTTCGGAATAATCAACAAGGATGTTGCAGATACGGATTTTGTTCTCGCGGTTTTTCTTGTTGCATGGACTGTAACAAGACTTATCATCATTCCGATTGTTGTAATGATTGCAATCAACCTCAATTACGTTAAAGAAGAGGGCAGACGTCTTGCAGAGGGTGTTATGGGTGATGAAATTGCCGATAAGCTTTCTGTTGCGGCGATACGCACCCACGGTCAGAATCTTGACCGCATAAAGAAAGAAATCAATAAGGCTATGGAGCAGGAGCTTAAGAGCGAAAAACTCAAGAGCGAGCTTATCACAAATGTTTCTCATGATATCAAAACTCCGCTTACATCAATAAAGAATTATGTGGATTTTCTGAATAACGATAATCTTACCGATGAAGAACGCAAAAATTATATTGCAATAATTGCAAAGCATACCGATAAGCTTTCGCTGCTTCTCAACGACCTTATCGAGGCATCGAAAATTCAGTCGGGCAGCATTGAAATTGAACTTGAAAAAACAAGCCTCAATATTACCATGGAGCAGACGATTGAAGAGTTTGCCGTGAAGCTTGAAAACAGCCGTCTTATCCCGAGGATATCCATTCCCGAGGAGGATGTGTTTATCATGGGTGACGGTAAGTGGCTCTGGCGTATTTTTGCAAACCTTATCAATAATGCCTGCAAATATGCCGCACCCGAAACCGACCTTGAAATCAGTATTGACCGTATTGGTGATAAAGCAAGAGTCCGCATTTCAAATGAATGCGATACCGAATTCGGTTTTGAAGGCAGTGAGCTGTTTGAGCGCTTTGTAAGAGGTGACAGCTCAAGACACACAGAGGGTCACGGACTCGGACTTTCCATTGCAAAAAGCCTTGTTGAAATGCAGGGCGGCACTATGGATATTTCCGTTGCAGGAAACAGATTCGCCGCAATTCTTGATTTTAACATTGCGGAATAAATAAAATCCATGGAGGATATGATGCACAAAAAAATAATTTCCGCAATGCTTGCCGTTCTGCTTGCTTCGGGCACGGCGGCGTGCACAAAAATAAATAATGAGTCTGAAACAACAACCTCAACCGAAGCGGTGACAACAACTGCTGCCGTTACCGAAACCGAGGCAACAACAGTCACAACCACTGCTGCCCCGACAACAACGAAGCTTGTTACCACAACCCGAAAACCCACAACAACAAAAAAGGTGACAACGACGGTAAAAGAGGTTGTCACAACCATTGTTGAAACCACTGCGGAGTCAACAACAAAAAAAGCTGTCACGGGTGATTTGCGAAGCGAGGATAAATCGGAAAACCTGATGCTAAAATACGGTGTTTTATGCACAAGAACGGTTAAAACCACATACATGGAGCTTGAAGACGGAAGCGAAGAGGTTTATGATGAGGACATCGCCGAAGTGTATACGCGAATCGGATATAATGCTTCCTATGAGGATTTGCTTCCTGCGGCTGAAGAAAACAGAAAGAAGTACAAATCCGAAATCAACGATGTTCTTGATATAATAAATTCTTACCGTGAAGAGGGCGGACTTGAACCGCTTATACTTGACGAAAAGCTTACAACAATAGCCTGCGCAAGGGCAGAGGAAATAGCGTGGTCGGGCAGACATTCGCATTACCGTCCCAACGGAAAGTTTTTCTCCTCCATATTAAAGGATGCGGGAATAACCAAAGGCTCGGCGGGCGAAAACATCGGATGGGGCTATCCCGCGGCATCGGATGTATGCGAAGCGTGGAAGAATTCACAGACGCATTATGAAAACATAATGAATCCCGATTTCACAAAAATCGGAATCGGAGTTGCCGCAGACCCTGACCCAAAAGGTAAGCTTTGCTGGTCACAGCTTTTCATTGACAATATGGAATAAAAATATCGGGTTGCTTCATTGCGAAGCAACCCGATTTGTTATTGTTTGATTTTATTCGCCCATAAGACCGCCGAGGTCAAGTCCGCCGAGCATTTCTGTGAGACCTGCAAGACCTTCTACCATGCCTGTGATATCAAATTCACCGATAAGATCGTTGATTTTAGCAGGAAGGTCATTGAAAAGGAAGTTGAAAATTCCGAGGAAGAAATTCTTGACGTCTGTGAAGAAGTTGTGAACTTCGCCAACCTTAACCTTGCATGTCTTCACTTCAGGCTCGCCTTCTGCAATCCAATAGGTTTCGCCCTTGTCATCCTCGCCGCGGCACTTGAACTTCTGGAAGTAAACGGTTACCGTGATTTCTTTGTTAGCATTTGATTCGCCGGGTGTGAAATCGGAAGTGTAAACCTTGCCGTCCTTTGAGGGGTTGAAGTAAAGCGGTTCTGTACTGCCGGTGATTGTGTAATGAACGGGAACATATTTTGTATCGCCGTACTGTGCATCGTATTTGTCGGGTGCTGTGTCGGCGTTTACTGTGAGCTTGATTGATTCGTTTGCATAGTTGTCGCCGTCAGAAGCCGATACAGTGCACTTCTTGATGTCTGCGGGATAAGCAGCTCTTGCGTTTGTGATGAATGCCTTGGGTGCGGTAGCAACGTTTGCTTCCTGCTCAAGCTCATCATAAACATATCTTGCGATGATTGAATATGTTGAGTCAGCCTTAAGGCCCTTGAATTCGCCTGTTTCCTGCCATGTCTTGCCGCCGTCGATTGAGAATTCAACGTTCTCAACTTCCTTAACGGTGATTGTTGATTCTGTCTTGTTAACAAGCTCGGGAAGTGCAGGGATATATTCGGGATCTGCAGCCTTAAGAGTCTTGACTGTGATTGCTGCTGCGGGACTTGCGTAATGAGTTGCTGTCTTTGCGTATCTCATTTCGATTGCGTAAGCTGTTTCAGCATCAAGACCTGTGAAAGCGTTTGACTTCTGCCATTCTTTCCATTCGCCGTCAACTTTGATTCTGTATTCACAGCCAGAAACGCTTGAGATTTCGATTGTTGTTGCAGTGATTTTCTTTGCAACGGGTGCAGCAGGTGCGTTCTTTGATTTAAGAACCTCTACAGTGAAGGTGTTTGTAACGAGTGTTTCTTTTTCAGCAACCGTAACAGTACCCTGAATCTTGTATGATTTGCCGGTCACGGGGTTTGTGAAAACTGTGTTGCCTTTGGTGTCCTGAAGAGCTCTGAGCTCTTTTGTTGCGTCGTCAGCCTGAGTTGCAGAGAAAACAACAGCATATTCTTCGCCGTCGATTTCAACTGTTGCAGCCTTAACGAAGATTTCTACGTTTTCAATGTCAACATAGCAGTTATCTGCTGTGAGTGTGTAGGTTTCGCCTGCCGCGGATGCGGTGATTGCCATGCCTGAGCAAAGCATGAGCATTGCCATGAGTAATGACAAAATTCTTTTTGTGAGCTTCATTTGTTTCAGCCTCCGTTTTATTATTGTCTGATAACAGATATTTGAATTATAACACATGATTTCAAAAAATGGAATAGTATTTTTTTAATAAATTATTAAATTTCGGGAAATAAACTCTTTTTATTCCGTTCAAATCAGGTCTATTGACAAATTTTTATGTATCATTTATATTAAAGCCGAGGTGAAATTTATGAGCAGAGCAGATAAGGCAAAAGAGCTTTTTGAGGGCGGATGCAATTGCTGTCAGGCGGTTTTTCTTGCATTTCTTGACGAAACCAATCTTTCCGAAGAGGATGCATTGAGGCTTTCCGCAGGCTTCGGCGGCGGAATGGGCAGAATGCGTGAGGTCTGCGGTGCAGTAAGCGGCATGACGATGGTGCTTTCAAACAAATTTGCTTCAACCGACCCCAACGACCACGAAAAAAAGAAAGAATTATATGCCCTTATCCAGAAAGCGGCAGGAGATTTCAGGAATGAAAACGGCTCGATAATCTGCCGTGAGCTTCTCGGACTTTCCGAAAAAGCATCCGCACCCGAACCCGAAAAAAGAACAACCGAATACTATAAAAAACGCCCTTGTGCCGAGCTTGTGCACTGTGCGGCACGGATTGCGGAAAAATATCTTGAGGAAGAATAAAATAACACTTGTATCATTAAAAAATATATGCTACTATATATAGCGTAACAATAAAATTTAGGAGTGATTTCAATATGAAGCTGCCCGTAGCGGTTCAGCTCTACTCAGTCAGAGATGACATGGAAAAAGATTTTTACGGTACAATCCGTAAAATGAAGGAATTCGGTTATGACGGCGTTGAATTTGCAGGTCTTTTCGGTCAGAATCCCGAAGAAATCAAGGCATTCTGCGAAGAAATCGGCATAGTTCCCATTTCTGCTCACGTTCCTTATTACGATATGCTTGAAAATCCCGAGGCTGTTCTTGCAGACTACAAGACAATCGGCTGCAAGTATGTTGTTGTTCCTTATCTCACCGAAGAATGCAGACCCGGAACAGACGGCTTTGCCGTAACGGTTGAGGGAATCCGCAAAATCGGCGAAGCCGCAAAGGCTCTCGGACTTCAGCTCCTCTATCATAACCACGATTTTGAATTTGTTAAAATCGGCGAGGAATATGCTCTTGACGTTCTTTATTCAAGCGTTTCCGAGGACATCCTCAAAACCGAAATTGATACCTGCTGGGTAAATGTTGCAGGTGTTAATCCTTCCGAATATATTGAAAAATACAGCGGCCGTTCACCCGTTGTTCATCTCAAGGATTTCAAGAGAAGCGGCGAAAAGCTCGGCAAGCTCTATGACCTCATCGGTATTGACGATGAAGGTGAACAGCAGGAAGAAGAGGATTCGTTCTCCTTCATGCCCGTAGGCTACGGCGTTCAGGATATGCCCGCAATCCTTGCCGCTTGCGAAGAAGCAGGCGCAGAGTGGGTTGTTGTTGAACAGGATAATCCCGCAAAGGGCGAAACTCCCGAAAACTCCGTAAGACTCAGCAGAGAATATCTTAAAACACTTAATTGGTAATCAATTAAATATAAAGCGAGGTAACTATTATGTCAAATATTCTTGATAAGTTCAAAGAAGCTCCCGCAGAAGAAAAAGTAAGAGATTTCAGCAAAAAGCTCAAGGTCGGTATCATCGGCACAGGCTGGATTGCAGAAGCTCACGTTAAGGCATATCAGAAATGCCCCGATGTTGAAATCGTTGCAGCTGCAGACCTCATTCCCGGCAAGGCAGAAGCTTTCTGCGAAAGATACGGTGTTGACGGCGACATTAAATTCTTCCCCAGCCACAAGGAGCTCATTGATGCAGGCATCTGCGATGCAGTAAGCGTTTGCACATATAACGCAACTCATGCCGAATGTACAATCTATGCTCTCGAACATAACGTAAGCGTTCTTCTTGAAAAGCCCATGTGCGTAACTCTCGAAGAAGCTGTTGCAATCTGCAAGGCAGAAAAAGCAAGCAACGCCGTTCTTTCAATCGGCTTCCAGCCCAGATTTGACGAGAACATGAAGATGCTCAAGAAGGTTGTTCAGTCGGGTGAACTCGGTAAGATCTATTATATCCAGACAGGCGGCGGCAGAAGAAGAGGTATCCCCACTCCCTTCGGCAAATCCTTCATCGAAAAGGAAACCGCAGGTATCGGTGCTCTCGGCGATATCGGCTGCTATTCACTCGATATGGTTCTCAATTCAATCGGTTATCCCAAGCCCCTCACTGTTTCGGGCTATAAGTCAGACTTCTTCGGCAAGAGCCCCGATTACGAACATCACGATGTTTTCGGCGTTGACGACTTTGCCGCAGGCTTCATCCGTCTTGAAGGCGGCATAATCCTTGACTTCAGAATTGCATGGGCAATGAACCTTGACACACCGGGTGACACAATCATCATGGGTACAAAGGGCTCCGTAAGAGTTCCTTCAACCGAATGCTGGAACGGCAGCATCGGCGGTCCTCTTGTAATTTACCACGAAATCGCAGGCGAGCAGATTGAAACATATATTCCCATGAAGAATAATGATGTTGACTGCTTCGATATTAAAATCCGTTCATTCGTTGACGCTGTCAAGGAAGGCGGCGAAGCACCCGTTCCTTGCAGCCAGATTCTCTATAATCAGGCTATCATCGACGGTATTTCACGTTCCGCTGAACTCGGCAGAGAAATCGAGCTTGATATCCCCGAAATCTAAAAAATTATCATTAAGGCTGTTTCCGAAAGGAAACAGCCTTAATTTTTTATTGAAAATGCGATATATATATGGTATCATATTATATATGCATACTTTTGAGGTTAGATATGAAACGGAAATTTTCTCAGACAAGAATAATAGCACTCGGCTATATCAGCATTATTGTTATCGGAACGATTCTTCTCATGCTTCCGTTTGCATCGGCAAGCGGTGAAAGCGTGGGTTTTGTTCCTGCACTGTTCACGGCAGTTTCATCGTCATGCGTTACGGGTCTTGTTGTTCTTGATACCGCAACAAGCTGGACTCTTTTCGGTCAGGCGGTAATAATAACTCTCATACAAATCGGCGGTCTCGGTTTCATGACGATAGCAACGATGTTTTCTTTGCTTCTTAAACGGAAAATGGGACTCCGCGAGCGTGAAATAATGGTTGAAAGCATCAACACCGAGCATATCGGCGGAATAACGAAGCTGACCAAAAAAATCATAGCAGGAACAGCGATTTTTGAAGGTGCAGGCGCTCTTTTGCTTGCAACGAGATTTGTTCCCGAATTCGGCGTTGCCAAGGGGATATGGTATTCCGTTTTTCATTCGATTTCCGCTTTTTGCAACGCCGGCTTTGACCTCATGGGCATAAAAGAACCCTATTCCTCGCTTGTCGGTTTTTCCGATGATGCGGTGGTTATCCTCACGGCGTCAATGCTTGTTATAACAGGCGGTATCGGCTTCCTTGTCTGGGACGATATCAGCAAGAAGAAACTGAAATTCAGGCGTTATCAGCTTCATACGAAAATTGTTTTGACGGTAACGGCGGTTCTGCTTGTTGTTCCGTGCATACTTTTCTTTATATTTGAACGCAACTTCACAAATTCGGGTCTCGGCTTCGGCGAAAGTCTGCTGAATTCGGTTTTCGATTCCGTAACGGCAAGAACGGCAGGCTTCAATTCAACAGATACCGCAGCGCTTGCTCCTGCAAGTAAAATTCTGACCGTTTTTCTTATGTTTATCGGCGGTTCACCGGGTTCAACGGCGGGCGGCATCAAAACAACAACCCTTGCGGTTATTGCAATTTCAACATTCAACGGCATAACACGCAGACAGTCGAAGGGCATTTTCGGCAGAAGACTTGAAAAGGATGCAATCCATAAGGCAAGCTCCGTTGTTTTCACAAACATGAGTCTTGCGATTTTCGGAATCATCGCAATCCTTGCAATTCAGCCCGATTTTGCAATTTCGGATGTTATTTTTGAGTGCGTTTCGGCAATAGGCACGGTCGGTATGACAACGGGAATCACCCGTGACCTTGCAACGGCATCAAGGCTGATTATTGCATTTCTCATGTTCTGCGGCAGGGTAGGCAGCGTGTCATTTGCACTTGCACTCATGGAGAAAAAAGCTGCGCCTCCCGTTAAAAATCCGAGAGAAAAAATCACGATAGGATAAGGTGAAATATATGAAATCATTTTTAATTATCGGTATGGGCCATTTCGGACACCATCTTTGTCAGAGTCTTGCAAAATATGACTGCGAAATCATGATAGTTGACCGTGATGAGGCGGCAATTGAGGATATGCTTCCCTATGTTATCAGCGCAAAAATCGGCGACTGCACAAATATTGAGGTTCTGAAAACCTTTGATATTCCGTCGTTTGACACCTGCTTTGTCTGCATCGGCGAGAACTTCCAGAACAGCCTCGAAATAACAAGTCTGCTCAAGGAATGCGGTGCAAAGAAGGTTATCAGTAAGGCGGACAGAGATATTCAGGAGAAATTCCTGCTCCGAAACGGTGCGGATGCTGTAATTTATCCCGAAAAGAACATGGCGGAGAGATATGCTGTGCGTGAAAGCAGTGAGCATATTTTTGACTATATCAATCTCGGCAGCGAATATTCGATTTTTGAAATTGACGTTCTTGACCGCTGGGTGGGTAAAACCGTAAAAGACCTCAATTTCAGAGTAAAATATAACCTTGTTGTTCTTGCGACCAAGAAGAATGACGAGGTAAAACCCGTTATTACGGGCGAAAGACGTTTTGAAAAAGACGAGCATCTTCTTGTTCTCGGAAAAGAGGACGATGTCCGCCGACTTACAAAATAAATCAAAAGAGGAATCGTTATGGAAAATGTAAAATCATCACGCAATCTCACGATGCTTACGGATTTCTATGAAATCACAATGGCAAACGGTTATCTAAAAAACGGCTACAAGGACACAATTGCATATTTTGACATGTTTTACAGAAAAGTGCCCAGCGGCGGCGGTTACGTTATCATGGCGGGCGTTGAACAGCTTGTCGATTATCTTTCAAGCCTTAAATTTACCGCAGAGGATATAGAATATCTCCGCGGAAAGGGCTTCGGCGAGGAATTTCTTGATTATCTTGCAAACTTCGAGTTTGCCTGCGACGTGTGGGCAATTCCGGAGGGCACTCCCATATTCCCCGGTGAACCCATCGTAAAGGTAAAGGGTCCCGTTATTCAGGCTCAGTTTATTGAAACAATGGTGCTTCTGTGCATCAATCATCAGAGCCTTATTGCAACAAAGGCAAACCGTCTTTCCATGGCGGCGCAGGGCAGAGCGGTTATGGAGTTCGGTTCAAGACGTGCGCAGGGTGCCGACGGCGCTGTTCTCGGCGCAAGAGCTGCATATATCGGCGGATGTGTCGGTACTGCCTGCACAATAAGCGATGAGCTTTTCGGTGTTCCTGCACTCGGAACAATGGCTCACAGCTGGGTTCAGCTTTTCGATACAGAGCTTGATGCATTCAGAGCATATGCAAAGGAATATCCCGACAGCTGCACTCTTCTTGTTGATACTTATAACGTTCTCAAATCGGGAATTCCCAATGCCATCAAGGTTTTTGATGAGGTTCTCAAACCTCTCGGCAAGCGTCCCAAGGGCATCAGAATCGACAGCGGTGACATAACTTATCTTTCAAGAAAAGCAAGAAAAATGCTTGACGAAGCGGGATATCCCGACTGCGGAATCGTTGCCTCAAACTCACTCGACGAATATATCATCCGTGATATGCTCATTCAGGGTGCAAAGGTTGACTCATTCGGCGTAGGCGAAAGGCTTATCACTTCCTCCGCAAGCCCCGTTCTCGGCGGTGTTTATAAGCTTGTCGGCGTTAAAAAAGACGGCGAGGTTATCCCCAAAATCAAGCTCAGCGAAAATGTTCAGAAAATCACAACTCCCGGTAATAAGAGGGTTTACAGACTTTTTGACAAGGAAGACGGAAAGGCTATAGCCGACCTCATAACTCTTGCCGATGAAACAATCGACGAGTCACAGCCTTATGAGCTTTTTGACCCCGACTACACATGGAAGCGCAAAACCGTGACAAATTTTGTTGCAAAAGAGCTTCTTGAACCGATTTTTGCAGGCGGTAAGTGCGTATACGAGAAAAAGAGCATTCAGGAAATCAGAAATTACTGCAAGGAGCAGGTTGACACCCTCTGGGATGAAGTCACGAGATTTGAAAATCCGCATAATTATTATGTTGACCTTTCACAGCCTCTCTGGGATATGAAGCAGGAGCTTCTTCGCAAAAACGGCAAATAATTCGGAGGTGTATGTATGATAAAGGAATTCATGGATAAGGATTTTCTCCTTTACAATGAACCCTCGGTAAAAATGTTTGAAGCGGCGGATAAAATGCCGATTTTTGACTGGCATTGCCATCTTTCACCCAAGGAAATCTATGAAAATAAACAGCCCGAAGATATCGCATGGCTCTGGCTTGCAGGCGACCATTATAAATGGCGTGCAATGCGTTCGTGCGGTGTTGAGGAAAAATATATAACGGGAGATGCAAGCGGCTACGAAAAGTTCAGGGCTTTTGCGTCAATCATGCCTTATCTTATCGGCAACCCCATGTATCATTGGTGTCATCTTGAGCTGAGAAGATATTTCGGAATTTACGATATTCTCAGTGCCGAAACAGCCGACGATATCTGGAACAGAGCGAATGCCGCAATCAAAGCAGGCGGTTTTACTCCGAGGGAGCTTATCGAAAAATCGAATGTTTCCCATCTCTGCACAACAGATGATCCTGCAGATACACTTGAATATCATAAACTCATAGCGGAAACCGATTTCAAGTGCAGGGTTCTTCCCGCATTCCGACCCGACAAGGCTCTCGGAATAGACCTTCCCGCGTGGAAGCCCTGGCTTGCCGACATGGAAAAAACAGCAGGCAGAGAAATCGACGGATTTGCAGCCCTTTGTGATGTTCTCAAAGAGAGAATTGAATTTTTTGCTTCCATGGGCTGCCGTGCAAGCGACCACGCATTTTCATATGTACCTTATGAAGAAGCAACCGCAGAGGAGCTTGAAGAAATCTTCGCAAAGGCAAAGAACGGCGCAAAGGTTTCCGTTGTTGAAGCCGATAAATTCAAAACCGCACTTCTTTCCGTGCTTGCAGCCGAATATGCAGAAAGAGGTTGGGGCATGGAGCTTCACATAGGACCTATCAGAAACAACAACACCCTCATGTTCAACAAAATCGGACCCGATGCAGGCTTTGATTCAATCGACGACAGAGAAATCGCAGGCAAGCTTTCACGCTTCCTCGACAGTCTTGCGGTCAAAGAAAAGCTCCCCAGAACCGTGCTTTTCACCCTCAATCCCAAGGATAATTATGTTCTCGGAACGATGCTCGGCAATTTCCAGACTGCCGAAGCGGAGAGCAAGATTCAGTTCGGTTCGGCATGGTGGTTCAACGATAATATCGACGGTATGAGAGAGCAGATGAAGGCTCTCGCAAACCTCGGCGCACTGGGCAAATTCGTCGGTATGGTTACGGATTCACGCTCATTCCTCTCATATCCCCGTCACGAATATTTCCGCAGAATCATGTGCGGACTTATGGGTGATATGGTTGCTCAGGGTCTTTATCCCTATGATGAAAAAATGCTCTGCAAAATCGCAGAAGATATTTCATACAATAATGCAATAAAATATTTCGGTGTGAAAGGATGAAATCAATGGCAAAATATGTTCTTGCCCTCGATCAGGGCACAACAAGCTCAAGAGCGATAGTTTTCGATAAAAAAGGCAACATCGTAAGCAAGGCGCAGAACGAATTTGAACAGATTTATCCTCAGGCAGGCTGGGTTGAGCATGACCCTCTCGCCATTCTTTACAGCCAGTTTCAGGCGGTGTCTTCGTGCATCATGCAGGGCGGAATCAGCCCCGAAGATATTGCAGGTATCGGCATTACAAATCAGCGTGAAACAACCATTCTCTGGGACAGACAGACGGGCAAACCCGTTTATAACGCAATCGTGTGGCAGTGCCGCAGAACGGCTGAAATCTGCGAAAATATCAAGGCTCAGGGTCTTGAAGATTATATAAAGGATAAAACAGGTCTTGTTGTTGATGCATATTTTTCCGCAACAAAAATCAAGTGGATTCTTGACAATGTTCCCTCTGCAAGAGAGCTTGCCGAGCAGGGCAGACTTCTTTTCGGTACGGTTGAAACATGGCTAATCTGGAATCTCACGGGCGGAAGCGTTCATGTTACGGACTATTCAAATGCATCGAGAACAATGCTTTTTGACGTTGATAATCTTTGCTGGGATAAGTATCTCTGCGAAAAGCTCGGAATTCCCATGTCAATTCTTCCCGAACCCGTTCCCTCAAGCAAGATTTACGGCAGGGTTTCAAAGGGTATTCTCGGTCTTGAATTCCTTGAAGGAATCCCCATCTGCGGCGCAATCGGCGACCAGCCTGCCGCCCTTTTCGGTCAGGGCTGCTTTGAAGCGGGGCAGGCAAAAAATACATACGGCACAGGCTGTTTCCTTCTCATGAATACGGGCGAAACCCGTGTAAAATCAAAGAATAATCTTGTTACGGGCGTTGCATGGGGCATCGGCAATAAGGTTGAATATGCAATCGAAGGCTCGGCATTTAACGCAGGCTCGGTTATCAAGTGGCTTCGCGACGAGCTTCATATGATTGACACCGCAAAGCGCTGCGATGAGCTTGCAGAGAGCGTTCCCGATGCAAACGGAATCTATTTTGTTCCCGCATTTACGGGACTCGGTGCGCCCTATTGGGATATGTATGCAAGAGGAACAATTGTCGGTCTCACAAGAGGTGTCAACAGAGCGCATATCGCAAGAAGCGTTCTCGAAGCAATCGCATATCAGGTAACAGACCTTCTCGAAGCGATGAAATCCGATTCGGGAATTGATTTCACGGAGCTTCGTGTTGACGGCGGTGCGAGTGTAAGCAATATCATGATGCAGATTCAGGCGGATATGATAAGATGCAGCGTTAACCGTCCCAAAAACGTAGAAACAACGGCTCTCGGTGCGGCTTATCTTGCAGGTCTTGCCGTCGGTCTCTGGAAAAGCACGGAAGAAATCCAGCATAACCGCGTGGTTGAAAAGGTTTTTGAACCTGAGCTTGATATTGAAAAGAGAAATGCACTCTATGCAGGCTGGAAAAAGGCTGTTGACTGCTCAATGGGCTGGGCTAAATAATTATGAATGCGTAATGCGTAATTCGGAATTATGCAGGGGTCGATGCCCACATCGACCCTTAATCTTTTATAATCTGGAGATGTTAAAATGGACTATTTAAAGGAGTCTTTGCAGCTTCATTATGAATGGAAGGGCAAGCTTGAAACAAAAACAAGGGCAACTGCATCATGCAAGCAGGATTTGTCGCTTGCGTATACTCCCGGTGTTGCCGCACCCTGCCTTGAAATTCAGAAGGACATAAATAAAAGCTATGAACTCACAAGAAGATGGAATACCGTTGCCGTTATAACCGACGGCACGGCTGTTCTCGGTCTGGGAGATATAGGTCCCGAGGCAGGTATGCCCGTTATGGAGGGCAAGTGCCTTCTTTTCAAGGCTTTTGCCGATATTGATGCAATTCCTCTCTGCATCCGTTCAAAGGATACGGACGAAATTGTCAGAGCAGTTTCGCTTTTTGCAGGCAGCTTCGGCGGCATAAATCTTGAGGATATTGCAGCTCCGAGATGCTTTGAAATTGAAAGAAAGCTCAAGGAAATCTGCGATATTCCCGTTTTTCACGATGATCAGCACGGCACGGCAGTTGTGGTGCTTGCGGCTGTGCTCAACGCACTCCGCTGTGTGGGCAAAAAGCTTGAAAACTGTACGGTTGCGATGAGTGGTGCGGGTTCTGCAGGTTCTGCAATCGCAAAGCTTCTCAATGCCTGCGGTGCAGGAAATATAATCATGAGCGACAGAGAGGGTATCATCTGCAAGGGTCAGCCTCTTTCGCCTGCTTTTGATGAGCTTGCCGGTTTCACCAATAAAAACCGTATCACGGGCACTCTTGCCGATGCAATGAAGGGTGCGGATGTTTTTATCGGTGTTTCTGCAGGCGGAATCGTCAGCAAGGAAATGGTGGCATCCATGGCTGAAAATGCAGTTGTTATGGCGATGGCGAATCCAACGCCCGAAATAATGCCCGATGAGGCTATTGCGGCAGGTGCAGCGGTAGTCGGCACGGGCAGAAGCGATTTCCCCAATCAGATTAACAACGTGCTTGCTTTTCCCGGAATTTTCAGAGGTGCGCTCGATGTGAGAGCATCGGATATCAACGAAGAGATGAAGCTTGCAGCCGCCCATGCGATAGCAGACCTTGTTTCGGAAGATAAACTCTGCCACGAATATATTCTTCCCGAAGCATTTGACGAAAGAGTCGGACCTGCGGTTGCAAAGGCAGTTGCCAATGCTGCACGTGACAGTAATGTTGCACGAATTTAAAGGATAAAGTTTAGCGATAATAAACAAAAAATGTTTTAAAAAGATTTATTTGTTTTTTTGCTATTGCTTTATTATATAAAATATGCAATAATTATTCAGTAAAAATGGACTGAAGTGCAAAACTTCTTCAGATTTACATCTGAAACTTTATTCAAAGGAGGAAAACTTATGTCCAAAATGAAAAAGGTCATCAGCCTTGTGCTTTGTATCGCAATGCTTGCAGGTACATTCACATTCCTCGGCGACCTCGTTGCTCCTTCAGCATCAGCTGCAGGCACAACAAACGTAGCAAAATATGCAGACCTCGATAAAGAATACGACAAGTTCGTATACGTTGGTATCGACGTTATCGAAGTTGCAAACGGCGAACTGACTGACGGTTATGTTCAGCCCGGTGACTGGCTTGAATATCAAATGACAGTTCTCTCTGATATGTACATCGGTACATCATATCCTCACCTTGTTTATACCAAGGATTTCTTCGATGTTCGTGTAGTAACAAGCAAGAATAAACCTTCTCATGACAATTACACAAACAACGACTACGAAGGAAACAAGAAATTTACAGACGGTACTCTCATGAACCCCGACCATCCTTATGCAGCTCCTAACGTTAAAACATATCACATCCTTACAGCTCTTCCCGCAACAAAGATTGCAACACAGATGGGCTACTGTGAAGTTGATGCTGACACATTTGCAAACTGGGATCTTGTTAAGTCAAATGTTGGTATCACATCATCTGCATGGAACCACAACTTCCCCATGACAGAAGATACATGGTGGACTTGCTGGTACGTAAGAGTTAAGGACGGTCTTGCAGATGGTACAAAGGGTTACTCATTCTCACCCGAATCAATCTGGAAGCACAACATTAACCCCGATACAGGTAAGGGCGATACAAGAAGACTTGCAGACGTATTCACAGCTGATACAGAAGGAACAGCAGGTTCTTCATTGACACTTTCAAACAGATATACTGTTGTTCAGCATGTTCTTCTTGACGATACATATCACACCTTCGAAATCGGCACGGGTGAAGTTGTTGAGAAGAAGGCAGTTACATTCCAGAAGGTTGACGGCACTGTAATCGAATCGGGCGAATACGCAGAAGGCGAAACAGTTGAAGTTCCCGAAGTTGACGGTCTTGTTGCATGGACAGAATCAACAAAGGCAGTTGAGCTTGGTGAAAGCTTCACAATGGGCCAGAAGGCTCTCACTTATGTGGCAGTTCTTGATACAGACGAATTTAATGTTACAATCAACCTTGTTGACGGTACATATGCAGACGATGCAGCACTTCCCGAAGGCGTGGAAGTAGTTGACGGCAAGCTTATCATCAAGGCAGGCTTCGGCGAAACAGTCGACCTCTCAAATATTCCTCTTCCCGAAAAGGAAGGCTTCGCAGGTGCATGGGACCCCGCAAGCGTTAAGGTTGAAAGCACAAGAGGTGCAAACGCTTCCGTTAAGTGGACAAAAGAAACATACAGTGCAAAGTTCTATCTTGACAAGGAAGCTTATGAAGGCGGCGAAGCTTCGATAAAGGATATTACATTTACCTACGGTACTGCAATTCCTTTTACAAATGTTACTGTTGACAACCTCAAGAACGATGAGAAGTTTGTTAACTGGATTGACGCTGAAACAGGCGAACCCGCTGACACAACATCAACAACATATGCAGAAAACAAGAGCTTCTATGCTGCATGGACAAATTACGACAGCACATTGACCGTTTGGGGCCGTGACTATGAAAACGGCGGCTGGAAGGCTCTCTCAACCCTTTACGGTGACACAGGCTCAACTGTTGCAATCAGCAAGATTAAGGCTCTCGTAACCGAAGAAAACTACGGTTCGGCAAACATTGAATATTCACTTGCAGGCTCAGAAAGCACATACAGCGAAGAAACTGCAATCAGAAGCGATATCACACTTGCAAAAAAAGGTAACAACGATATCTATCTCTTCACTAAGGTAAGATTTGATGTTACATTCAAGACTCCCGTATTTGATGAAGAAGGCTTCATCACGGAAGACCTCAATTCAGAAGTTAAGTCATTCACATCCGACGCAACAAGCGAAGACGGATACGCAGCAGCAAAAGCATATGCACCCGCTCCCGAAGCAACACACACAGGCTATAAGTTTGTATGCTGGACTGACGAAGAAGGCAATGAATATCCTGCAGGTAACATTGCTCTTGACTACGCAAACGGTGCAGAATACACCTACATTGCAAAATATGAAGAAGTAGTTTATACAATTGAATTTGCTGTTAACTCCGCCGCAGACATTAAGGAAATCATCAGCGTTGAAGGCACATTCAAGCTTGGTGACACATTCACACTTTCCGAAGCAGAAATCTATAAGCTCAACAGCGATGGCGAAAAGGTTGAAGCAATCCTTCCCGAAATCGGTGTTGATAATGCTGAACAGGTTGGCGGTCCTTACATGGGCGTTGACGGTTATAAGTTCGCAGGCTGGAAGGTTGGTACAAGAACAGACCAGCTTTCAGATTATGATATCACAAAGGAAGTTACTCTTACTCCCGCAGTTATCGCTCAGACAACTATCAGCGACAAGATTGTTATTAAGGGTGTCTGGGAAGCTCTTGAATATGAATTCGTTGCATACTACGCTGACACAATCGGCGAAGACGGCAAGCCCGTATACAAGGCAATGGATGCTGTTATGATTAAGACAGGCACAAACCTTGATGCAACATATGCAGCAGCTCAGGAAGTTGTTAATGCAAACCTTCCCGAAGGCAGAAAATTCCAGTTCTGGAAGCTTGAAGACGGCAGCACTAAGCCTAACAAGATGACTGCAGGCAAGCTTGAAGTTTACGCAACATATGTCGGAAGCTCACTTTCACTTTATGTTGACTATAACAACGGCACAGACGAAGTTCCCGTTGAGCTTGAAAAATCAATGTCGGCTAACAAGCAGATCGGCAGATATCTCTTTGTTGGTGTTGACGTTGAAAACGACATGATTGAAGGCGAATCCGGCTCCATCGCTCAGATGGTCAGAGCTTTGACAATTACAGAAGCAAATCACCCCGGAACAACTTATGAACTTGTTGGTTGGGACATCTACTATGTTGAAAACGAAGCAGATGTTTACGACACAACCAAGTGGAAGTCAGGTATCAGCGATATCGAAGGCTCAACAATTGCTAAGTATACTCTTATCTTCCAGGCTAAGTGGATAGCTCACAAGGACTTCCTCTTCAGAGTTTACAACACAGACGGTGTTCTCCGCAGCGCTATGGATAAGAAGTTCAATAAATACTTCTGGTATATGGATAAGCCCGTAGAAAAAGATAAGGCACATCCTCTCAACGCTCTTCCTGACAGACTTATCATCATCGGCTTCCTTCCCAAGATTGAATCCGGATTTGCTATCAGAATTCAGCCTCTCACAATTTCAAAGGCATGGCTCAACCCTGCAAACTGGGGCGCACTTATTGAAGCACTTATTAACGGTATTAAAACAGGCTTCGGTGGCGAACTCTGGTAATTAGCAAATAAAAGCGCATAAACAAAATAATGCTCCCCTGCGTGAAAACGCAGGGGAGTTTTTACATTGTTGTGTTGTTGTCTGTTATATTTCCCGACATATCGGGCATCATATCTGTCATATTGTCAGCAAGTGTTGAAAGTTCGTTTTCAAGCTCGGTAAGCATGGGCGTGTTATCTGTTGTGTCGGTAACTTTTCCGCCCTCGGCACCTTTACAGCCTGCAAAAGCAAAGGCGATGAGAAGCAGTGCGGCAGAAAGAGCGAGTGTTATTTTTTTCATATAAATTACTCCTTGTTGCAAATATAATTTGATATTATTATTGCCTGTCAGGAGCAGGATATACAAAAAACGGACTGTCCGCAGACAGTCCGTTATGTAATATTATTTACTTTTTTTCTTTGCTTTTTCAGAAAGCTTTTCTTCCTTGGGTTCACCGATTTCAACGATGTAGAAAGCAGCGGTCCATATGAGAATTGCAATGAAAACGATTATCATTCCGTTATGGAATCCGGCAAAGCACAGAGTATCAACAGAAACCATGTTTCCGAGAAGCGACATTATCCAGCCTGAGGAGAATAATTCGATAACACTGATTGTTCCGTCAAGAAGAGGTGCAGCAGCCGAATTGAAGCAGATATTCATTGCGATTACCGAAACGATACCGATAACAGAACTGATTATAACGGGAATTCTTCTGTTGCTGAAAATCGACCAGAAAATGATGAAAACAGCGGCGATTATTGCGATTGCAAAAGTGACTGCAACAGCGATAAGCTGTCCTTTTACAGGGTCAAGAGCTTCGGGGAAGGTGAATGACGAACCGGGTGATTTTATCTGGTCATAGCTGAATCCGAAAAGTCTGTCGCTGCCTGTAAAGAAGCCGATAATCTGCTTTAATGTAAAGGTCTCTTCAACTCCCGCATCAACAATGGATGTTGAAAGTCTCAGAATAACAAATTCAAGCAGAAGCGCTACGGGGAAGATTGCTGCCGCAAGAAGCGCGTTGACAATGCGATATAAATATTTCATTGTGAAAATCCTTTCTTCTTTTATCCTTGATTATTTCCAGGACGTGTTGAGAGCAACGGTGCGGTTGAACACAAGCTTTTCATCGGTTGAATTTTTGTCAACGCAGAAATAACCCTGACGCATGAACTGGAAGGTATCGCCGCATTTTGCGTCCTTGATACCGCCTTCAACAAGGCATCCTTCAAGAATTTCAAGTGAGTTGGGATTAAGATGGTTGAGATAGTTTTCCTTGCCGTCTGCCATGGGGTTTTCGGCACTGAAAAGACGGTCATAAAGACGGATTTCGCAGGGAACGCTGTCCGAAGCACTTACCCAGTGGATTGTTCCCTTAACCTTTCTGCCGTCGGGGGCATCGCCACCCTTTGTTGCAGGGTCGTAGGTACAGTGCAGGCAGGTGATTTCGCCGTTTTCATCGGTTTCCCAGCTGTTGCAGGTCACGAGATATGCGCTCTTGAGGCGAACTTCGTTGCCGGGATAAAGTCTGAAATATTTTTTGGGAGGTTCAACCATGAAGTCGTCACGCTCAACGAATATTTCTCTTGAGAAGTGAACTGTTCTCATGCCGAGTTCGGGTTTAAGCGGATTTACTTCAACCTCGATTGCCTCGCTCTGTCCTTCGGGATAGTTGTCAATGATAACCTTGAGAGGACGGAGAACAGCCATTGCACGGGGAGCGTTTTCGTTGAGATTATCTCTTACGCAGGCTTCGAGCAGACCGTAGTCAACAACGCTGTCTGCCTTTGAAACGCCGATACGGTTTATGAAATCGCGGATTGCCGCTGAGGGATAGCCTCTTCTTCTCATGCCGCTGAGAGTAATCATTCTGGGGTCGTCCCAGCCGTCAACGGTGCCGTTCTGTACCATTGCAAGATTGTATCTCTTGCTTGTTACGCAGTAGTTGAGGTTAAGACGTGCAAATTCAATCTGTCTGGGAGGTTCTTCAAAACCGATTTCCTTAACAAACCAGTCATAGAGAGGTCTGTGGTTTTCAAATTCAAGTGAGCAGAGCGAGTAGGTAACGCCTTCAACGGCATCCGAAAGGGGATGAGCGAAGTCATACATGGGATATACGCACCACTTGTCGCCTGTCTGATGATGATGAACATGAGCGATTCTGTAGATAACGGGGTCACGCATATTGATGTTGGGCGAAGCCATATCAATCTTTGCGCGCAGAGTTCTTTCGCCGTCTGCAAATTCGCCTGCAGTCATTCTTGCAAAAGGGTCAAGATTTTCTTCAATTGAACGGTCACGGTAGGGGCTGTTCTTGCCGGGTTCGGTGAGAGTGCCTCTGTATTCTCTGATTTCATCGGCAGAAAGGTCGCATACATATGCCTTGCCCTTCTTGATGAGCTTGATTGCGCAGTCATAAATGAAATCAAAGTAGCTTGATGCATAGAGAACCTTGTTCCACTTAAAGCCGAGCCATTCGATATCCGCTTTGATAGCGTCAACATATTCAACGTCCTCTTTTGAGGGGTTGGTGTCATCAAGACGGAGGTTGCACAGACCACCGTATTTTTCAGCTGTTGCAAAGTCGATGCAGATAGCCTTTGCGTGACCGATGTGAAGATAGCCGTTGGGTTCGGGCGGGAAACGGGTCTGAATTCTGGTGTTCACGCCGTTCGCAAGGTCTTCGTCTATAAAATCGTATATAAAATTTGAAGAGGTATTGATTTCGTCCATTGTTGTGTGTCCTTTCAATTATAAATTGCTTGCTGCATCCGCAAGTCTTGCTTTGATTTCATCCTCGCCTAAAAGCTGCATGATTGAGTAAAGGTCGGGAGTGTTCTTTCTCGATGTGAGAGCAATGCGGATAACTGTTGAGATATCGCCGACGTGACCCTTGAATGCTTCGGGATTTTTCTTGTATTCCTTAACGTTGGGAGTGAAGCCGAGAGGCTCGCACATCTCCTTGATTTTTGTGAACCACATATCCTTATCATCTGCAAGGGAGAAGGTTTCGGCGTATTTTGCAATGATTGCCGCAACATCTTCCTTTGAAATGTTTTCGGGCATTGTGTAATCGGGCTGATAGAGTGGTTTATAGAAATATGAAACATAGTCCCTGACTTCGTTCCATTTTGCTATGTCCTTACGGGGTTTGGGATTTTCTCTGTCGATATTCACAACTGCGGTTGAGAATTCGGGGTCAGCGGTGAAAATCTCATAAAAATCAGTGTCATAAGCCTTTGCCCATTCGGCAACGTTATCGTAAACCTGCTTTGCAGTCATAACGGAAATAACGTTTTTGGAAACGTCATTGAGCTTAACAAGGTCGAAAAGGCAGCCGCTTGAACTCATCTTCTTGAGGTTGAAGGGGAATTTATCAATGCTTTCCTTGGGATTTGCTCTGCGCCAGTCCTCAAAGTTCGAGTTGAGAAGAGTGAGAAGATATTCAAGCACGCTTTCCTTGGGGAAGCCTTGCTCGAAGAAGTAGCTTACTGCAGCCTCGGGGTCTTTTCTCTTTGAAAGCTTGCGCTTGTCGCCCGTTTCCTCGTCAATTTTCATAACCTGAGGAGTATGTGCAAATTTCGGTGCTTTATATCCGCAGACGCGGAAAAGCTCTATGTGTTTGGGAACGGAGGAAATCCATTCCTCGCCTCTGATAACATGAGTTGTTCTCATAAAATGGTCGTCGCAGGCATGAGCAAAATGATATGTGGGAATGCCGTCAGATTTGAGAAGAACTTCGTCGATAATGTTTTCGGGCATTTCAATTTTGCCTCTGATAACATCCTCAAAAACGATTTTCTTGTTTTCGCTTCCGCTTGAACGCAGACGAAGCACCCAGGGCTTACCGTCTGCTATGTTCTTTTCGATTTCTTCAAAGGTGAGGTCACGGCATTTTGCCCATTTGCCGAAGTAACCCCAGATAAGTGCATCGCCCTGTTCCTGTTCCTTGCGAAGCTCGGAAAGCTCGTCCGCTGTGCAGAAGCAGGGATAAGCAGCGCCTTTTTCAACAAGGCTCTTTGCAATTGTCTGATAAATCTCGGCTCTCTTGCTCTGGGTATAAGGACCGTAAGCACCTTTTTCCGTGCCGTAGCCGGTAACACCTTCGGTGAATTCAACTCCGAAGTAGTTAAAGCCTTCGATAATAGCCGAAACACCGTCGTCAATCTCACGCTTTTTATCGGTATCTTCAATTCTTAAAAATGAAACGCCGTTTGTAGTCTGTGCGGTGAGCACATCAACAAGTGCGCTGAAAAGACCGCCGATGTGGAGATAACCCGTGGGTGATGGTGCGAATCTCGCAACTCTTGCGCCTTCGGGAAGATTTCTTTCGGGATAAAGATTTTCAAAATAATCAGGCGTTTTATCAATGTGCGGAAAAAGAAGCTCCGCTAATTTTTTATTATCCAAAACAACACTCTCCTATTATAATTTCACTTATACCTTATTATTATTACAGAAAACTCCGCAAGTATCAAGAGGAAATTTTAATTTTTTGCATATAAATATCCGTTTTTTTCGTCTTGCGGAATAGCACGGATATTTTTTGCCAAAAATACGAGTGAAAATATAAGTGAAAAGGAGCTTAAAATGAAAAGAAAAATCAGAAAATCACCCAATATCTATCTTGCGCTTTTTGCGTGTCTTATTGCAATCGGTGCGGGTGTTGTTGCAACGGTCAGGGAGAATACCTCGGGCACGGTTGAGAATGATGACTTCACGCGCATGACCGTTGAATGGCAAATCGAAGAAACAAGCGTACCGCTGACATTTGATGTAAACATCGGAGTCAGCGGCATTGCGGATGAGCGTGTATTCATACCCGAAACAACTGTTCCAATCGAAGAAAATAAGCCGTTTTCGTGCAGCTTTGCCATGCCTATGGGCACGGATATAATCAAGGATTACAGTGGCGGCGAAATGGTTTATTCAAAAACGATGGGGGACTGGAGAGTTCATAACGGTGTTGATTTTTCGGGCAGTGCAGGTAACGAGGTTGTTGCGGTTGCCGACGGAAAGATAATCAAGGTTCACGATGACGGATTCTGGGGCACTGTTGTTGAAATCGACCACGGAAACGGCATGATTGCAAGATACTGCGGGATAAGGAAAGAGAGCTGTCTTGCGGAGGGAACAGAGGTTAAAATGCGCGACAGAATCGGCTCGCTCGGTCATATTCCCGTTGAAATCGGCGAAGAAGACCATCTTCACCTTGAAATCCTGATTGACGGTGAATATGTTGACCCTCTGAAAGCATTGAATAAAGTCAAGGATGAGATTTAGTAATTATAAAACGGTTATAGGCGAAGCCTATCCTTAACATTCCGCAAGGAATATATCACTTTTGCAAAAAATATCATATTGCGAAGCAATATATCACACGCCGTAAGGCGCATATCACAAACGAAGTTTATATATGATGGCGGATGCATGTGTCTGCCCGGCTCCCCATGGGCAAAATGCCACCGTCTGACGCATCCGCCTTGTTTTCGGAAGTATACACTCCCATTTCATACTATGCGGATAAGTCATGAAGTGATTAAAATAACCCGAAACAGTTTTCTGTTCCGGGTGTTAATTATTTTATGTATTTTCCGATAAACGCTTTCATCCTGCGGTCATATTCGTCTTTTGCATCGTAGTAGCTGAAAGCGTGTTCTGCACCGGGCACCGCAAACATCTCTTTGTCTGTGGGGCAGGCGTCATAAAGGCGTTTGCACATTTCAAAGGGTACGAGGGCATCCTCTTCACCGTGGACAAACATAACGGGATTGACGGCATTCTGCATTGTGCCGAGAGGAGCTGCGTCTTTTTTTAGGTCATATTTTGAAAGATTGCGGCAGAAGATGTTGGTTATCTCCGTAACAAAATCCGAGGTGTGCTTAAGTCCCATATCCTTCATTTTCTTGGAAACCTGCTCAAAGGCGCTTGTGAAGCCGCAGTCCTCAATGATTACCTTGACCTGCTTTTGCGGATTGTTATTATTGACAAGCATAACCGTTGCCGCACCCATGGAGATACCGTGGAGCACGATTTCGATATCATTGCCGAATCGCTCAACGAGATAGTCGATCCAGAGTTTGATGTCTTTATAATCAAGTGCACCGAAACCAATCTGATTTCCGTCGCTTCTTCCGTGTCCCCTCAAATCGGGCAGGAGGTAGTTGAAGCCCATGGTGTTTCTGTAGAACGGGAGAAGATGACTGCATTCGTCGGGTCCGTTGCAGTTATGACCGTGCACGCAGATTGCGAAACGCTTCGTTTCTTTTTCAGCAGGGACATACCATGCCTTAAGACGAAGGTTATCCTTGGATATGATTTCAAGGTCTTCGGGATTTAAGGAGTAAAGATAATTATTGTTCTTTTTGCGTACTTCTGCGCGGAGCATTCTTTTCGGGTCTTTGTCCGAATGGGAACGGGGACGCTTTATGCATGCCTGTCTGTATCCCTCTGCGCCGAATATTGCAGCTGTGACAGCCGAAAGTGTTCCTATTCCGATTAAAATCTTTCCTTTTTTCATAGAACAACCCCCTTCCATGTGAAACATTCTACCATAAAAGGCAATATAATTCAACAAAATATGATGTTTAAAAAAATTTTTGAAAAAATTTTAAAAAACTGTTGACAAAACGGAAATGTTATAATATAATGAACAAGCTCTTTGGTGAGGGCAGTTAAATGGCGGCATAGCTCAGAGGCTAGAGCAACCGGTTCATACCCGGTAGGTCGTGGGTTCAAATCCAACTGCCGCTACCATATTTGTTTGGCCCGGTGGTCAAGCGGTTAAGACACCGCCCTTTCACGGCGGTAACACGGGTTCGAGTCCCGTCCGGGTCACCACTCTCCTCGTTGCAACAGCGACGAGGAGTATTTTTTTGCTTTTTTATGGAATGTTGATAATATATTACAAATTGTTAAATTTCGGTTACAATTGCATTATTATTTCTTTAAAGAAAAATAAAACAAAAAATAAGGAATATAATGTCAGCATCGGTAAAACGGAGGAGAAAAATAATGGGAAAAAAATTATTATGTATGCTCATGGCATTGATTACGGTGCTTGCGGTGTTCAGCGGATGCAACAAAAATCCGTCATCGGATGAAACAACAACTCTGTCAGGTGAGGGCGGCTCGGATATTGTTGAAGAGAATCTTACAACAACAAGGAAACCCGTATCGGCTGAGAAGCTTATTGCCATAACATTTGACGACGGTCCGCATAAGACTTATACAAACAGAATCCTTGATATCCTTGAAAAAAACGGTGCAACGGCAACCTTCTTTCTTGTCGGCTATAACATCGAAAACAATATCGACACTATTAAGCGTGCGGCGGATTTGGGCTGCGAAATAGCTAACCATTCATTGAGCCATAAAAACCTTATGAAAATTTCTGATACAGAAATTTCAAAGCAGGTAAAAGGTCCGAATGAGATGGTGAAATCTCTTGCAGATATTGATGTGAAGCTTTTCAGAGCACCCGGAGGAAATTTTGACGGTGTTACGGATAAAATCGGCATGCCGCTTATTCAGTGGTCGATTGATACCGAGGACTGGAAATACAAGGATGCGGCGCATAAGGACAGAAGTGAAGAACAGCGCAATGCAGACCTTGACAGAATATCGAAGAGGGTAATAGAAAAAGCCGATAAGGGCGATATTATTCTTATGCATGATATCTACGGATTCACCGCTGATTTGTGTGAAATAATTATTCCTGCCCTTGTTGAAAAGGGATTCAGGGTTGTTTCCGTGAGTGAAATGTATGATGCTTACGGCAAGAGCCTTGAAGCGGGAAAGGTATACTACAGCGTTGATTTTGCCGAGGGTAACACAATCGTTGTTGAGCCCGGAAATTATAAAGTAAAAACCAAGGGCAGCGTTCTCAATATCAGAACAGAGCCGAAGTCTGACGCCGACTCGCTTGCAAAGCTTCCCAACGGCACACCGATTAAGGTGGTTGACTGTATAGAAGGCTGGGCAAAGGTTGAATATAACACCGTTGTCGGATGGGTAAATACCGCTTATATTGAGGCGGCGGAATAAACTTCATAAAGCATAAAACCGTACGGAATTTCCCGTGCGGTTTTATTAATATTGAGCATAAAATCTTGACTTAATATACTAATTTATGATATTATTTATACATTATGAATTTAGGAGTGAAAAGCCTTGGATTTCAAAGAAAGTACCTTTATGTACGGTATTGCGTTATGCGTTGTTGCATTCGTAACACTTCAGTCCGTTTTCTTCATCGTGAAGTCATGGAAACACGCAAAAGAACTCGGAATCGAAAAAGAAAAGCTTAAAAACACAGTCGTTTCCAGCATTCTCTTCACCGTTGCTCCTGCAATTTCAATTCTTGCAACGGTTATAGTTCTGGCAAACGCTCTCGGCATTGTTCTTCCCTGGATAAGACTTACCGTTATCGGCAACCTTGCCTACGAAACAACCGCTGCTCAGACTGCAGTTGAAGCAATGGGCGGAACTCTCACAAGCTCGATTGCAGACAAACAGCAGTTCTCAACCGTTGCGTGGGCAATGACAATCGGCAGTATTGCTCCGTTGCTTCTTCTTCCTTTTGTATGCAAGAAGCTCCAGACCAAAATCGGTTCTGCCGTTAACAAAAACGAAAATTCCGCAAAGCTCGGCGACGCTATTTCAGCAGCAGCATTCATCGGTATTATCTCTGCTTTCATTGCAAGAGCTATTGCAGGTACAACATCTGACGGTGTCGGCAATGCAGGCTTCATGTCAATAGCAGTTCTTATTGTTGCTATGGTGGCAATGGTTATTCTTGAAGCAATCTGTAAGAAGTGGAATCTCGAAAAGCTCCGTCCGTTCACAATGCCTATCGCAATGTTCGTCGGCATGGGTGCGGCAATGCTCTTTGAGGCAGTTCTTCCTGCAGACATCGTTAATTTTGTTTGGAGATAACAGAAAGGAGAGAATGAATTATGCAGAAGAATTATTTTGACAGAGTTCACAGATGGGGTATCCTCTGGAACATCGGCGCATTGCTCATGCTCCTTGCTATCCCCGTTGCGATTTCAATGTATCTCGGCGTATGGCCCGAGCTTAAGGTTCTCGGTTCGGTTCTCAGCAAGCTCATGCTTCTCTATTGGGTAACAGCTGTTATCGAGGTTATTACCTATGTTCCCATGCTCGGCGCAGGCGGTACTTATCTCAGCTTCGTTACAGGTAACATCACAAACCTCAAGCTTCCCGTAGGTCTTGCCGCAATGGAAAACGCAAAGGTTCGTGCAAACACCGAAGAAGGCGAAGTTATTTCAACAATCGCAATCGGCGTTTCTTCAATCACAACAACGGTTATTATTGCCGTCGGCGTTCTTGCATTCTCACCCGTTCTTCCTCTTATCACAGCGGAAGGCTCGGCATTCAAGCCCGCATTTGAGTGGGTTCTTCCCGCACTTTTCGGTGCACTCGGTGCAAGCTACTTTGCAAAGCATTGGAAGCTTGTTCCCCTTCCCGTTATCGTGGGCGTTATAGTTCTTATCTTCTCACCCACAATGGGCGTAGGCACTCTCATGTTTGTAACAATCGTTGCAGCTGTTGCAGGTGCATTCGGTCTTTATAAAGCAAAAAAATTATAATACCAAATTTTGTTTATAAAAATTCAGGTATTTTGCAATTTGTTGTGCAAATTTACAGTTGATATCGGACAAGTTTTGGTATAATATATTAGAGGTAAATTTATCATCTCTTCTGAAAGGAGAAATTCAAAATGATTAACTATTCACGCGAAGTACAGGAAATGTGCTGCGTAGCCAAGGGTCCCAACCACGGTCCCGCTCCCATCCCCGAAGAAGGCAAATGGGTTAAGGCTTACGAAATCAAGGATATTTCCGCTTTCACACACGGTGTTGGCTGGTGTGCTCCCCAGCAGGGCGCTTGCAAGCTTTCACTCAACGTTAAAAACGGTATCATCGAAGAAGCTCTTGTTGAAACAATCGGTTGCTCCGGTATGACTCATTCAGCTGCTATGGCTGCTGAAATTCTCCCCGGCAAAACAATCCTTGAAGCTCTCAACACAGACCTCGTTTGCGATGCTATCAACACAGCTATGAGAGAACTCTTCCTCCAGATCGTTTACGGACGTTCACAGTCCGCTTTCTCGGATGACGGTCTTTCAGTCGGTGCAGGTCTTGAAGACCTCGGTAAGGGTCTCCGCTCACAGGTTGGTACAATGTACGGTACAAAGGTTAAGGGCGTTCGTTATCTTGAAATGGCTGAAGGCTATGTTACAAGACTTGCTCTTGACGAAGACAATCAGGTTATCGGCTATGAATTCGTTTCACTCGGCAAGATGACTGACTTCATCAAGAAGGGCGACACACCCAACGACGCATACAATAAGGCAATCGGTACTTACGGCAGATTTGCAGATGCCGCAAAGTACATTGACCCCAGAAAAGAATAATTGCAGGAGGAGGAAAATATAATGGCATTATTTGAAAGCTACGAAAGACGTATTGACCAGATCAATGCATGTCTTAAAGAATACGGCATTTCTTCAATCGAAGAATGCAAGGAAATCACTCTTGCAAAGGGTGTCGATTGCGACAAAATCGTAAGAGAAACTCAGCCCATCTGCTTTGAAAACGCTGTTTGGGCTTACACAGTAGGCTGCGCTATCGCTATCAAGACAGGCTGCACAAAGGCTGCTGACGCTGCTGCAGCTATCGGCATCGGTCTCCAGTCATTCTGCATCCCCGGTTCAGTTGCTGATAACAGAAAGGTTGGTATCGGCCACGGTAACCTCGGCAAAATGCTCCTTTCCGAAGAAACAGAATGCTTCTGTTTCCTCGCAGGTCACGAATCATTCGCTGCTGCTGAAGGCGCAATCAAAATCGCTCTTAACGCAAACAAGGTAAGAGTTAAGCCCCTCCGCGTTATCCTTAACGGTCTCGGCAAGGACGCAGCTATGATTATCTCAAGAATCAACGGCTTCACTTACTGCAAGACAGAGTTCGATCCCTATGCTGAAACTGTTACTGTTGTTGAAGAAAAAGCATATTCAAACGGCGACAGAGCAAAGGTTAAGTGCTACGGTGCAGACAACGTTCCCGAAGGCGTTGCTATCATGAAGCTTGAAAACGTTGGCGTTTCCATCACAGGTAACTCAACCAACCCCACAAGATTCCAGCATCCCGTTGCAGGCACATATAAGAAGTGGTGCAACGAAAACGGTGTTAACTATTTCTCAGTTGCATCGGGCGGCGGCACAGGCCGTACACTTCATCCCGACAACATGGCAGCAGGCCCCGCTTCCTACGGCATGACAGACACAATGGGCAGAATGCACTCAGACGCACAGTTCGCAGGTTCATCATCAGTTCCCGCACACGTTGAAATGATGGGTCTCATCGGTGCAGGTAACAACCCCATGGTTGGTATGACAGTTGCTTGCGCAGTTGCTGTTGAAGAGGCAATGAAGTAATTTAATCAGTGTTTAATCCCTGTTCTCATTTGAGAGCAGGGATTTTTTGATTTATTGTATAATACATTGACTTTTGATAGTGATGTGTTATAATTTTATAAAGAGGTGAATTATTATGTCAGCTCCCAGACACTGTCCTATGTGCGGAGAAAAAGAAAAATGGAAAAAGGTAGGAACTCAGAATAAAGGCTTTAGTGTCGGAAAGGCTGCTGTCGGAGCGGCTGTATTTGGTCCGGTTGGTTTGGTTGGAGGAGCTCTCGGCAAAAAGATGGTTTCATACTTTTGCGGTAATTGCGGATTCCAGCATGAATATAAGGCTTAAGTTGCAGATGATAATCCAATCCCTGTTCTCATTTGAGAGCAGGGATTTTCTTGAATATTTCTTGATGTAAACTAAAGTTGCTTGTTTTTTTCTTCGTATATGTTATAATTTTTAAGTCGTAAAGTTCAATTGATATAAACGGAGGATGAAAATATGGAGAAAATAATAAGTTTTATTGTTTCGATCGTGATCTCATTTGTTTCTCTGATTTTTCCTTTCGGAGAAACAAATGCAATTGAAACGGTGAAAATTGACGGGGCAACTTATCAGAACGGTTTTGTTGCAGATAATATGCACCTGAAAGGCGAATATAATCTGTATAAAGAGAAGCCTGTGTATAGAGATTATGTGTTTACACTTGCTTTGGGTTATTGGAATAATTATTATCAAATTGAAGACAACTGGATTTTCAGAAATGAAAATACCGGTTGGGGTGTGAATATAAAAAAAGAACTGTTTTGCCCTGTCGAAGAGTGGGACAGACTTCACTCATATTATGAAGACGGAAACAACTACGACTATTATTATGAAGTCTGTGTTGAATCAGGAGATTTCACAAAATATGATGTTCAGAATGCTGATACAACAAAATTTGATGAAATAATTCAGTTTTCAGTTGATAACGAATACGGTTCAACGAGCAAAAACAAAGCAGAAACTATTACTCTTCCAAACACTTTGACTCCTGTTATCCGATTTTATAAAGAAAGCAAAGACGGTTTGTTTACAACTCACACAACGAAATTTATTGTATATGAAGGAAACTTATATTTCCAAAGGCATGACAATGTGGCTGCAGGAACAATGGAAGTTTCCGTTCTTCCAAATGAATTGGAAACATATTTCATATCATTGCTTAAATCAGCAGGATTGGAATAATGTTTTTAAATCACAGTCCCTGTTCTCAATGAGAGCAGGGATTTTTCTTTTTGCTCTTGTTTATTCGGTATAAAATGATATAATTACCGTATAGGGAGTGAGAATATGAAAACATTAACCAAGCTTTCAACAAAGCGCATTTATGATTTTTATCGTGAACTTGAAAAATACGGCATTGAAAATCACGGTCTGATTATTGAGCAGGGCGGTGAGATTCTCTTTGAGGAATATGCTTATCCGTATTCCGCCGATATGCCGCACACTCTTTTTTCTGTAACCAAATCAATTGTTGCAACGGCGGCAGGCTTTGCGATTGATGAGGGTCTCTTCTCGCTTGATACGAAAATTCTGCCTCTTTTTCCCGAATATGAGCATTGCGAAAGTGCCGAATGGGGGAATGTGACCGTCAGAAGCGTTCTCACCATGCAGAGCAACAAGGAATTCAGTTTTCTTCAGGATATGACGGGCAACTATGCCGAAATGTTCATGAAAGCTCCGTTCAGAAAAGAAAAAGGCTTTTTATACAGCAACAACGATGCGCATATGGTTGCGGCTGTTATTCAGAAAACCTCGGGCATGAATCTTGTTGATTATCTGACGCCCCGACTTTTTGAGCCCCTCGGAATAAATCCTCCTGCATGGGAAACGAACTCAATCGGCGAATGCATAGGCGGCACGGGCGCATATCTGACCTTGCGGGACCTTGTCAGAATCTGCCGTTGCTATGCCGACGGCGGTGTGTATAAGGGAAAGCAGATTATCCCCGAATGGTGGACAAAGGAAGCAACCAAAAGACAGGTTGAATTGCCCGGCAGAGAAAATGAAGACGGCTACGGCTATCTTTTCTGGATTGACGGCGATACCTTCAGCATGAACGGAATGTTTGGTCAGCAGATTACATATATCCCGAAATACGATGCCGTTATCGGAAGCCTTAACAGCGTTGTGGGCGATGATATGCATAATCAGCTCGTCAAAAATTTCCTTCCGCTTGCATTTGAGGAGGAGTCAACCGTCGAATCGGATGAAATGCTTCGTGATTATCTTGAAAACAGAGGCGAAAGGATTCCTGACTGCGGTCCTCTGCCTCCGATTCCCACGGGCAAAACGTTTTATATAACTCCCGCTTCCGATGCCCTTGCAAAATTCATGTTCCCCGCAAGCCTCATTCCCCGTTCGGTGACGTCAAGCTTTGCAAAAAGACCCAAGAAAAATCTTGACTGCGTATCCTTTGAGCTTGATGAAAATGTGCTTCACATAAGCTGGTTTGAGGAAGAGGATAAGGTTGTTGTTGACTGCGGTCTTGACGGAAATT
The DNA here is from genome assembly GCA_017517665.1 of Clostridia bacterium. Lineage (GTDB taxonomy): Bacteria > Bacillota > Clostridia > Oscillospirales > Acutalibacteraceae > CAG-177. The sequence continues at coordinate 63,133 of JAFWYP010000054.1, forward strand.
CCCGTATAACTCATTGCACGATAAAGGGTTATCCCTACACGGTGTGGGCATATGCATATGCGAGAAAAAATGTTGTTCATGCCGTTGTTAAACCGATAAATACCCTTGCAACGCAGAGAATAACCTTTGAATTTTCGGGAGATACGATGAAAATGAGCATGAAGGGTACGCCAGATTTCAAGAAATTTATAGCAGGCAATGCAGAGCAAAGCGAGTTTTACAGAAAAACCAACAAGCACCTGCGGTTTATCTCGAAGGGACTCGATTTTGCCCTTTCAACCATCGAAATGCCGATGAAGTTCAGAACAAGATAAGGAGCAATTATGAATAAGTGGAATTTTTATACTTCAAACGAAATAAAACCCCTCGGCTGGCTTAAAAAACAGCTTGAAATTCAGGCGGAGGGTCTCAGCGGAAACCTCGATAAAATGTGGAACGACATCAAAAACAGCGCGTGGATTGGCGGAGATAAGGAAGGCTGGGAAAGAGTTCCCTATTGGCTTGACGGCTTTATTCCGCTTGCATATCTTCTCAAAAATGAGGATATGATTGCGAGAGCGAAGAAATATATTGATGCGATTATTTCCTATCAGAAGTCCGACGGCTGGATTTGTCCCTGCAAGGATGAGGACAGAAACAGATATGATACATGGGCTGTTCAGCTTATAACAAAAACTCTGACAGTCTATTATCAATGCTCAAATGACGAAAGAATCCCCGATGTTATATACAGAACGCTCAGAAACTACTATGAATTGCTCGAAAACGGCGAGATAAAGCTGTTTGACTGGGGCAACGCAAGGTGGTTTGAGTGCTTCATTGCGATAAACTTTCTTTTTGAAAGATGCGGTGAAGAGTGGCTCAAAGACCTTGCAAAAATTCTCAAAGAGCAAGGCATGGATTATAATGAGGTAACACCTCTGTGGAAAAGGCCTCTCAACCGCTGGAGATTCGATACCCATATCGTTAATATCGGAATGATGCTCAAAAGCGAGGCTGTTTCATGCGGGATTCTCGGCGAGGAATATACGGATAATGCCGAAAAACTCCATGAAATCCTTAAGAAATATAACGGCACTCCCGTGGGACTTTTCACGGGTGACGAATGTCTTTCCGGCTTAAGTCCCATTCAGGGAACGGAACTTTGCGCCGTTGCGGAACAGATGTATTCCTATGAAATCCTCTATGCCTTCACGGGCGATAAAAAATGGGCGGAAAGGCTTGAGGTTCTTGCCTTCAACGCACTTCCCGCAACCATCAGCGATGATATGTGGACTCATCAGTATGACCAGATGAGCAACCAGATTGCCTGCATAAAATTCCCCGGAAAGCCGATTTTCAGAACCAATTGGCAGGAGTCACATCTTTTCGGTCTTGAACCGAATTACGGCTGCTGCACCGCAAACTTCAATCAGGCATGGCCCAAATTCGCGCTTTCCGCATTTATGCATGACGGCGATGAGGTTATCAATGCTGTTCCCGTTCCGAGTGAGCTTAAAACAGATGATAAATATATCTGTATCGAAACCGAATATCCGTTTAAGAATACATTTAAATATACAGTAAAAGCCGAAAACGGATTTACATTTAAAATCCGCATTCCGTCATTTGCCGAAAATCTTACCGTCAACGGCGAAAAAGCAAGCGGAAATATGCTTTCGTTTGATATCGGCGCAGGCGAAGAAAAGGAAATTATCATCGGTTTTGATGCAGTGCCTTATTTTGAAAAGCGACCCCATGACCTCAACACCGTGAAATGCGGTTCGCTTGTTTTCTCCGTTCCCGTTAAATTTGAAAAGAATATGCTCGAATATGAGCGTGACGGAGTTGAGAGAAAGTTCCCCTACTGCGATTATGAGCTTATTCCCGTTTCGGACTGGAACTATGCTTATTGTTCCGACAGTCTTGAAATTCATCGGAGTGAAGTCGGAGATGTTCCGTTTTCTTCGGAAAAGCCGCCTGTTACGGTTAAGACAAGTGTAAAGAAAATCAATTGGGGCTATGAGGACGGTTATGATGCCGTGTGTGCTAAAGTTCCCGAATCAAGAGAAGCGATAAGCGAGGCAGAGGAAATTTTGCTTTATCCCTACGGTTGCGCAAAGCTTCGCATGACGGAGATACCTATTTTATAAAAATAAGGGGCTGTCTCACAAATGAAGTGAGACAGCCCTTTGTGTTTGAGATTAAACTGTTCCGTAGAAGATTTCCATAAGGAATTCGGAAACTGATGCCCAGATGGGATTCCAGATAGGAGCAACGAGGTCAAGAAGTTCGCCGAGATAGTCAAAGTTGATTGTTCTCAGATCGAGTTTGGCGATGCCTTCAAGAATGGTTGTCATAAGTTCTGCAAGTCCGGTAAAATCCATTTTAAATGTCCCCCTTAATATATTTTCGTGTTATGTAAAGTGAACAAGACGGCTCTTGCTCACTCACATTATATAGTATAGCAATTTTCTTGTCAAGCACGGGAGTGTAAAAAAACTTTAAACACAGTATTTCTGATATCTGTCAATCATTGCAACATCGGCAATGAGTTCAAAATAAAGACCGTCCGCACGGTACTCTTCAACATTGATAATGCTGTCCTTGCGCAGAATTGCCGCCGCCGAGCCGTCGGAATAGGGGATAAGCATTTTTGCCTTTGCTCTTGTGGGCGGAAGTGCCTTTGAAATTGCATCGAGAAGCTTGTCAAAGCCTTTTTCTTCGAGCGCGGAAATCATAACCGAATTTGGTTCGAAAAGGATATTATCCTTTGCTTCGGGTTTGTCGCATTTGTTGAAAACGGGAATGACGGGTTTACCCGAACAGCCGAGTTCCTCAAGAAGGTCATTTGTGACTTTGATATGCTCGGAACATTCGGGGTCGGAAGCATCGCAAACATTAAGAATAACCTTTGCGCAGGCGGCTTCTTCGAGAGTTGATTTGAACGCTTCAACGAGGTGATGCGGCAGACGACGGATGAATCCTACCGTGTCAATAAGCATAACCTTTCGTCCGTCGGGCAAGGTCAATGCTCTTGATGTGGGGTCAAGCGTTGCAAAAAGCTTGTCCTGCGCAAGAACACCCGCTTCTGTGAGTGCGTTCATAAGAGTGGATTTGCCTGCGTTTGTGTAGCCGACAATAACAACGGTTTCAACTCCGTCTTTTTCGCGTCTTGCTCTTGCAAGGGTTCTTCTTTTTTCAAGAGCCTCAAATTCGTCCTCGAGTGCTTTTATTCTGCGTCTGATGTGACGTTTGTCGCTTTCAAGCTTTGTTTCACCGGGACCTCTTGTGCCGATACCGCCGCCCAGACGCGAGAGCTTTGTTCCCTGACCTGTGAGTCTCGGCAGAGAATAGCGAAGCTGAGCAAGCTCAACCTGAAGCTTGCCTTCGTTGCTTCGTGCTCTGTCGGCAAAGATATCAAGGATAAGAGTTGTTCTGTCGATAACTCTTACCTTTGTTTCCTTTTCGATGTTACGCAGCTGTGAGGGAGAAAGCTCGCTGTCTGCAATAACAAGGTCGATTTCGTTGTTTTCGCAGAATTCTGCAAGTTCTTCAAGTCTGCCGCTTCCGAGGAAGGTTGCCGAATCGGGTTTGTCGCGCTTTTGCCAGAGCTTTCCGATTACCTCTGCGCCTGCGGTTTTTGCAAGCTCTTCAAGCTCGTCAAGCGAAAGCTCACAGTCGTATTCGCCCGTGTCAACGGCAATGAGCACCGCCTTTTCAGGTTCCTGTTTGTTTTCGTAAAAATCCATAAATCTCTCCGTAAATCAAAGACGGCGGGAGCAAGCCCCCGCCCTACTTTGAATCAGTTAAGTTTGATTGAATCTGCATCAATGATTGCGCCTTCGCCCGAATAGGTTACTGTTACGCTGTCGCCCTTGTTGAGAATAACAACGGTTTCATTCTTTGATGCCGCGATTGAGAAGTAAGCTGCGTTTGAATCGAGCTTGATATAGTAATAGCTGTTGCCGCTGATAACTGCGGTTCTGATGTCGGCAATTGTGCCCGAAGCTGTGAGAACTTCCTTTGCAGGCTTATCGGAGGGTTTTGCCGAGGGATCAACAACTGCATCGGGGTCGATGTCAACCTTGATGCCGCTTTCTTCAAGTGCGGAAACATAGCTTGCAAGGCACTTTGAAAGGTCTGTACCGGTTGCGCCCATCTTGTTGTTGTTATACTGAGCAACGTTGATAAGAGCGTACTGCTGAACGATGTTGCTGTCGTCCTTAAGAGAAAGGAAGTAAGTGGGTTCGCCGCCGATGTTGAGAAGAAGCGGGAAGGTTGCCTTATAACCAAGGTCCTTAACACGGCCCTGTGCAGCCTGCTGTGCGGAATACTCTGTACCGCCCGTAACTCTGTAGTAAATAGCTTCCTTGGTTCTCTGGTTAACAAGAACAAAGCCTGTGATTGACTGGTCGGAGGTTACGGAGGTAACGCCGGTATACATCCATACGTCGTCGTCCTTGGCGATGTAGTTGTAGTTGGCTGTGGTTGTGATAACATCTCTCTGACCGAGGATTGAGTTCCAGAAACCGTTCTGATACTTACCGTAGAAGTTATACTGCTGAACGATAAGGTCTGAATCGTAAATTCTGTCGAGCCACTGAAGCTCGGGGCTGTTCTTGATTTCGTCAACTGTGTAATATGCGCTTTCGCCTGTTGCGCTGTCCGCCTTAACAACAACCGCACCGATAACGTCGGTACCGCCGAAAAGACCGATTGTTTTGTCAAGGCGTGCGCAAATCCAGTAGGGATTGCCTTCGTCGTCGATTTCAAAGGTTGCATCCGCAAACATATATGTGGGATATTCAAAGCGGAGATGACGCTTGAGAAGCTTGTTGAAATGCTCTGCGGGTGAATATCTGATGCTGTTTTCGGTTTCAACGAATTCGGTTGATTCGTTTGCCATGTCGATAACAACATAACCGGGGAAGCCGTTTTTGGTGTTTGTGAACCACTTGATGATGTTTGCATACTGGAGAGGAGCAACTCTTACGGGAGTTTCCTTGTAGTTTATCTGAGTGTATTCGGGATAAACGGTGAACTGTGAAACATAGCCCTTTTCTTCAAGAACACCGAGTGCTCTTGTTGCAAGCTGTGCGGCAGCTTCTTCGTCAAGCTTGGGGATTGCGCTGAAGCTTTCGGCATTCTGTTCTTCGATTTCTTCGGAGAAATTGGAGTCTGTTCTTACGTCGATAATCTGACTGTAGCTTGAAGCTCTGAAAAATTCGCTTGACACGAGATAGCCGATGCCGACGGTTACAATAAGAAGACCGATGATGATACCGGGAACAATCGCTCTTTTCTTAACATACGGAATATACTCGGGTTTATTCATGACATTTGTAAAAATGCCGTTGAATACGATGTATGAAGCCGCAACAAGTCCTATATAAATATAGAAATCATAGGATTTGAAGTTGATTGCGGGAAGCATTACATAAAATGCAACAGCAGCAAAAACTATCATACAGAGAACGCTGAGAATGATTTTGAGTGCGGCTTTCTCGGGAGGAATAACTATGTCCTTTTTACCGCCGCCGTCTTTTTTTGAAAAATCAACCTTAATGGGGTCCATTGATTCATCTCCTTTTAAGTGTTATCATACAGTATAACCTATTTATTAAAATATTACAAGTCTTTTTTGTTAACAATGCGGTTTGACATATTTCCTTGTTTTGTGGTAATATAACAAAGTAGAATAAAAATTGACAAAAGAGGTGCCAGTCCAATGTTTTCCGATTACATCGACACAATAACTCCCCTTATCAGATATGACGAAGAAGTAGGCAAGGCTATGGAAGCTGAGCTTAAAAGACAGAAGAGAAATCTTGAACTTATCGCATCCGAAAATATCGTTTCTCCCGCAGTTATGGCGGCTATGGGCAGCGTTCTGACAAACAAATATGCCGAGGGTTATCCCGGAAAGAGATATTACGGCGGCTGTGAATGCGTTGACGTTGTTGAAACAATCGCAATCGAAAGAGCCAAAAAGCTTTTTGGCGCAGAAGCTGCAAACGTTCAGCCTCACTCGGGCGCGCAGGCAAACATGGCGGCTTATTCCGCAATTCTTGAACCCGGTGATGTTGTTATGGGCATGAATCTTGCTCACGGCGGACATCTCACCCACGGTTCACCCGTTAACGCAAGCGGCAAGCTTTATAAATTTGTTCCCTACGGCGTAAACGATGACGGATTTATTGACTACGATGAATTTGAAAAAACCGCAAACGAAATCAAGCCCAAGCTTATTGTTGCAGGTGCATCGGCATATCCCAGAGTTATTGATTTTGAGCGCATCGGCAAGATTGCAAAGGCAGTCGGTGCATATTTCATGGTTGATATGGCACATATCGCAGGTCTTGTTGCCGCAGGTCTTCATCCCTCACCCGTGCCCTATGCCGATATCGTAACAACCACAACCCACAAGACTCTCAGAGGTCCCAGAGGCGGTCTTATTCTCTGCAAGGAAGAGCTTGCAGCAGCTATAAATAAGGCTATCTTCCCCGGAAATCAGGGCGGACCCCTTATGCATATCATTGCCGCAAAGGCAATCTGCTTCGGCGAAGCACTTGACCCCTCATTCAAGGATTATCAGGAAAACATCATAAAAAATGCCGCCGCACTTGCAAAGGGCCTTATGTCAAGAGGTATCAACCTTGTTTCGGGCGGTACAGACAACCACCTCATGCTTGTTGACCTTCGTTCGCTCGGAATCACGGGCAAGGAGCTTGAAAAAAGACTCGACGAGGTTTATATCACAGCAAACAAGAACGCAATCCCCAACGATCCCGAAAAGCCTTTCGTAACAAGCGGTATCAGACTGGGTACAGCGGCTGTTACATCAAGAGGTCTTAACGAAGAGGATATGGATAAAATCGCAGAGTTTATTTATCTCTGTGCAACCGATTTTGAAAACAGCGCAGAAAAAATCAAGCTGGGCGTTGAAGAAATCTGCAAGAGATATCCTATTTATGAATAAATAGTTTTAAAATAATCACAAAACAAAAAGTGGCTTGCAAAGGTTGATTTCCTCTGCAAGCCACTTATTATTTATTTAGTTTCTTTTGGTTTTCGCTTAGTGAGGCAGTCCTATTAGTTTTGTGAAGCTTCAAGAGCCTGCTTTACGTCGGCGATGATATCGTCAACGTGTTCAATACCGACGGAAAGACGGATAAGGTCATCCGAAATGCCGCAGTTGATAAGCTCCTGAGCTGTGAGCTGACGGTGAGTTGTGCTTGCAGGGTGGAGGCAGCAGGTGCGTGCATCTGCAACGTGAGTTGCGATTTCCGCAATATGAAGGCTGTCCATGAATTTTGTTGCGGCATCTCTTCCGCCCTTGATTCTGAATGAGATAACGCCGCTTGTGCCGTCGGGCATATATTTCTGTGCAAGCTCGTAACCCTTGCTGCCCTTCATGCCGGGATAGGTAACTTCAACCGCATATCCGCTGTCACGGATAAACTCTGCAACCGCGAGAGCATTTGAGCAGTGTCTTTCGATACGAAGGGGGAGAGTTTCAAGTCCGAGGTTGAGAAGGAATGCGTTGAAGGGCGAGGGGATTGAGCCGAGGTCGCGCATGAGCTGTGCCATACATTTGGTAATATAAGCGGCATTGCCGAAACGTTCTGTGTAGGTGATGCCGTGATATGAATCGTCGGGAGTGGTGAGACCGGGGAATTTGTCATTCTGTGTCCAGTCAAATTTACCGCCGTCAACGATAACACCGCCAACGCTTGTTGCATGACCGTCCATATATTTTGTTGTTGAGTGGATAACAATATCCGCACCAAGCTCAAAGGGACGGCAGTTTACGGGAGTGGGGAAGGTGTTATCAATGATGAGGGGGATACCGTGCGAATGAGCAGCGTTTGCGAATTTTTCAAAATCGAGCACTTCGAGTGCAGGGTTTGAAAGTGATTCTGCAAAAATTGCCTTTGTGTTGGGTCTGATAGCGGCGTTGAGTTCTTCTTCGGTTGCCTGAGGGCTTACGAAAGTGAATTCAATTCCGAGCTTTCTCATTGTAACGTTGAAAAGATTGAATGTGCCGCCGTAGATTGTTGATGCGCTCACAACGTGGTCGCCTGCACCTGCAATGTTGAAAATTGAATAGAATGAAGCTGCCTGACCCGATGATGTGAGCATTGCGCCTACGCCGCCTTCAAGGTCAGCAATTTTAGCCGCAACCGCATCGTTGGTGGGGTTTGCAAGACGGGTATAGAAATAACCCGAAGCCTCAAGGTCAAAAAGCTTACCCATTTCAACGCTTGAATCATATTTATAGGTTGTGCTCTGATAAACGGGAACCTGTCTGGGTTCGCCGTTCTTGGGTGAATAACCGCTTAAAATGCATTTTGTATTAATTTTGTAGCTCATTTTTTATGCCTCCAGAAATTCTTTCATAAGTCCGCAGCCGATTTCAACGAAGTCGCCCGTTGCCTTGGCTGTGGTTTCATTTATTGTTTCAACGCCGTCAACCTCGCCGTTCTTATGATAAATCATAAACGGAACGGGGTCGGAAGCGTGGGTTTTTGTAACGATGGGTGTGGGATGGTCAGGGAGAATCATGATTTTGTAATCCTCGCCGCAGTTGTTGAGGTAATCGAGAACAATGGGAAGCACTCTCTCGTCGATAAGCTCAATTGCGCGGATTTTATTTTCGGGTTCGTTTCTGTGACCGCATTCATCGGGAGCTTCGATGTGGATATAAACAAGGTCTTTGCCGTTTTTCCATTCGTCAACCGCCGCCTGAGCCTTGCCCTCAAAGTTTGTGTCGATATAACCCGTTGCGCCTTCAACCTCGGGAACGCCCATACCTGCGCAGATTGCAATGCCCTTAAGAAGGTCAACTGCGGAAACGATACTGCCCTTTACGCCGTAGGTTTCTTCAAAATCGGAAAGTGCAGGCTTGCTTCCCTCGCCCCAGAGCCAGATTGAATTTGCAGGAGCTTTGCCCTCTGCAATTCTCTTTTTGTTGACGGGGTGGTCCTTGAGAAGCTCATAGCTTTCTTTCATCATTGCGATGAGTTTTTCTGCATTGGGTGCGGTTGAAAGATATTCGCCCACAACTCTGCCCGAAATATCGTGAGGAGGGGTCATTTTGCCGAGATCGGTTGTGCCGTTGTTCCAGATAAGGCAGTGACGGTAGCTGACGCCGTTGTAATATCTGAATTCGTCATTGCCGAAATGTTCCTGAACGGTTTTGATGATTTCCGCCGCATCCTCGCTTGAAATATCGCCTGCGGAATAGTCAATCATGGTTTTGTCTTCGTAGTTTTCCTCATCGCTGAGTGTAACGACATTGCAGCGAAGCGCAACGTCGGTGTCCTTCATTTTAACGCCGATGCTCACAGCCTCGAGGGGTGAACGACCCGTGTAGCAGACCTTGGGGTCATAGCCGAGAACGCTTAAGTTTGCAACATCGCTGCCGGGTTTAAGACCGTCTGCAACTGTCTTTACAAGACCTACTCTGCCTTTCTTTGCAAGAGCATCGAAATTCGGCTTTTGGGCAAGCTCCATGGGAGTTTTGCCGCCGAGTGCGGGAACGGGATAATCCGCCATTCCGTCATAAAGTATAACTGCGTATTTCATATATATCAACCTTTCCTTAATATCCGTTGATTTCTTTTCTCTGCATTGCGCCGAGGATTTTTTCGCGGACGTTGCCGTATTTCTTTTCGAGGGAATTGAGGAAATCCTTGACCTCCTGCCTCTCGGTTGTGCCGTCGGCGGGGCATTTGCTCTTGACGGTCGGCAGGTTTTCTTTGCGGCAAACTCTTGCGCAGTCGCTTTCCCTTGCGAAAATCATGGGTCTTATCATATAAATATCTTTTCGTGAAAGATAAGTCACGGGCATAAAGCAATCAAGCGTGCCGCCGTTAAAAAGATTCATGATGAAGGTTTCGGCAACGTCGTCGAGGTGATGACCGAGTGCGATTTTGTTGCAGCCTGCCGCTTTTGCCGCATCGTGAAGCGCACCTCTGCGCATTCTTGCGCACAGACTGCACGGGTTTGTTTCTTTTCTTATGTCAAAAATAACTTCGGCAAGCTGTGTTCTTTTTATAATGTATTCAATATCATACTTTTTGCAAAGCTCCTCAATAGCCGAATAATCGGCATCCTCACCGCCGAAACGGGGGTCAAGAGTTATTGCGACAAGTTCAAATTTTTCGGGATAAAATATGCGAAGGTTTGCCATTGCCGCAAGAAGTGCAACCGAATCCTTGCCGCCCGATACACCGACGGCGATTCTGTCGCCTTCTTTTATCATGTCATACTGCTGACAGGCAGAACGCATATAGCTCAATAATTTCTGCATATTATCACTCTATGGTAACGGGTTCGATATTGATAACCTTACCCGTTTTATTTTCAATTTCAAAAATACAGCCGTTCATCATGCAGTTGCCCTCGGCTGTGTCAAATCTTGCAGGCATTCCCGTGCGAAGCCAGTCAATCGAGATTTCGGGCTTGACGCCTAAAACAGACTGCTTCGGACCCGTCATGCCGATGTCGGTTATATATGCCGTGCCGTTGGGAAGAATTTGTGCATCATTGGTCATGACATGGGTGTGAGTGCCGAAAACAGCGGACACTCTGCCGTCAAGATAAAATCCCATGGCTCTTTTTTCGGCGGTTGCCTCTGCGTGAAAATCAACGAGTTTTATTTTGCAGTCGCTGATTTTCGGGAGGATTTCGTCAATCGCCGCAAACGGATTATCGCATTTGTCCATATAAACCGTACCTGCGAGATTGACAATTGCGATTTTGAGAAAACCCATGTCAACAACGGAATAACCCTTGCCGGGATTGCCTTTGTGGAAATTTGCGGGTCTAATGATATCTTCTCTTTCGTCGAGCATTTCATAAAACTCACGGCGGCGGTAAACATGATTTCCCGTTGTTATGAAATCAACGCCGCTGTCAAAAAGATACTGCGCAGAAAACGGAGTTATGCCGTTGCCCACAGCGGAATTTTCGCCGTTGGCAATGCAGAAATCTATTCCCTTTATTTTTTTGTATGCAGGCAAAACACTGCGCAGGAATTCGCAGCCTTTTGCGGAAACAACATCACCGATAACGAGAATATTCATTCTTATTTTCCAACTTTCTTTCATAAAACAAGGGGCTGCAATAACGCAGCCCCGTTGGTCTTATTTTGCGTAATCAATAGTTCTGCTTTCTCTGATAAGGTTAACTTTAATCTGACCGGGATATTCCATGCTTTCTTCGATTTTCTTTGCAACATCTCTTGCAAGAAGAACCATCTTATCGTCATTGATAACCTCGGGCTTAACCATGATTCTGACCTCACGGCCTGCCTGAATGGCAAATGAACGGTCAACACCCTCAAATGAGCAAGCGATTTCTTCAAGCTTTTCAAGGCGCTTGATATAGTTCTGAACATCCTCACGTCTTGCACCGGGTCTTGCGGCTGAAATTGCGTCTGCAGCCTGAACAAGAACGGCGGTAATCGTTTTTGCTTCAATTTCACCGTGGTGAGCCTTGATTGCGTGGATGATGTTATCGTTTTCTTTGAATTTCTTTGCGAAATCTGCGCCGAGGTCAACGTGTGAGCCTTCCATTTCATGGTCAAGTGCCTTACCGATATCGTGAAGCAAGCCGGCTCTCTTTGCTGTCTTGACGTCGGTGCCAAGTTCCGAAGCCATAAGACCTGCAATATAAGAAACCTCAAGTGAATGCTTGAGAACGTTCTGACCGTAGCTTGTGCGGTATCTGAGCTTACCGATGAGCTTGACGATTTCGGGGTGAACTCCGTTAACGCCTGCGTCGATAAGTGCGTGTTCACCTGTCTGCTTGATGGTTGTTTCAACCTCGCGCTTTGCCTTTTCATACATCTCTTCAATTCTTGCAGGATGTATTCTTCCGTCTGCAATGAGCTTTTCAAGAGTAAGGCGAGCAATTTCTCTGCGAACGGGGTCAAAGCTGGAAACGGTGATTGCCTCGGGAGTATCGTCGATAATGAGGTCAACACCTGTTATCATTTCAAGAGTTCTGACGTTTCTGCCCTCTCTGCCGATGATTCTGCCCTTCATTTCGTCATTGGGAAGAGCGACAACGGAAACTGCGGCTTCCGCAATGTGGTCAGCGGCGCATCTCTGGATTGCGGTTGAGATAATTTCCTTCGCAATCTGGTCAGCTTCGTCTTTTGCCTTCTGTTCTGTTTCCTGAATCCTGACAGCTTTTTCGTGGTCAAGTTCATTTGTGAGAGCGTTGAGGATGTATTCCTTAGCCTGCTCTTTTGTGAATCCGGAGATTCTTTCGAGCATTTCAAATTCACTCTTTTTGATGCTCTCGATTTCCTCGAGCTTAAGGTCTGCCGCCTTGATTTTTTCGTTGAGGAGTTCGTCCTTCTTTTCGAGGTTTTCGCTCTTCTTATCAAGAGTTTCTTCCTTCTGATTGATTCTGCGCTCCATGCGCTGAACCTCGTTGCGTCTTTCACGCAGTTCTTTTTCTGTTTCTGTTCTCTGCTTGTGGATTTCGTCCTTAGCTTCAAGGATTGCTTCTTTTTTCTTTGCTTCTGCAGCCGCAATGGCATCGCTCACGATTTTGTTTGCTTCCTGCTCTGCCGAACCTATAGCTGCTTCAGCGATTTTCTTTCTATGTAAACCGCCGAGAATAAACATAACTACCATGCCTATTACTCCGACAACGGCAACAAGAATTAAAATCCAAAGGGATATCTGTGTGTTAATGGCTGTTTCCTCCTTTTCAGATTTTTTTGATTTTTGTTAATATAAGAAATTAATTGAAAAATCAACCAATGGTGCTTCAGAGTGCAAAAACACTCATCTTGGCACAAAATAACACCATTGTATTAATAGTATACTTTTATATAGTTATTGTCAAGTTTTTTATGAATATTTCCTTATAATTTCTATTGACTTTGATGATTTTGAGTGATAATATAATGATAACATCGAAAAATCGTTGAAGCAGAAGGCTGTTTGCAACAAATTCTTTTCAGAGAGCCGCCCCTCGGCTGTGAAGGCGGCAAAGAATCAGCATTCAGTTACCGCCTGCCGAGTGCCGCCGTAATCAAGGTGTGCCGTTCAAGCCGCGTTAAGGCTTCCGAGAGCCGATTTTATGTCGGAATGACGGGTGGAACCGTGGAGTTTTATGCTTCATCCTGTTTTTACGGGATGGAGCTTTTTTATTTGTAAATTAAGAAAGGATATGATAAATATGGTAAATGTAACCCTTAAAGGCGGAGTTGTCAAGGAATTTGAAAACGGCACAACCGCTATGGAAATCACCAAAAGCCTCGGCATGGGTCTTTATAAGGCTGCCTGTGTGTGCAAAATCAACGGCGAAGTAAAGGACCTCAGAACTCCCATTGAAAAGGACTGCGAGCTTGAAATTCTCACATTCGATGATGCAGACGGCAAGTGGGCACTCCGCCACACAGCTTCCCATGTTCTTGCTCAGGCTGTTAAAAGACTTTATCCCAACGCAAAGCTTGCAATCGGTCCCGCTATTGATAACGGCTTCTACTATGATTTTGATGTTGACGTACCCTTCACTCCCGAGGTTCTCGAAAAAATCGAGGCAGAGATGAAGAAAATCGTTAAGGAAGGTCTTGTTCTTGAACAGCATGAGCTCGACGCCGACGAAGCAATAAAGCTCATGGAAGAAAAGGGCGAAACCTTCAAGGTTGAGCTTATTCAGGAGCATGCAGGCAAGGGCGAAAAGATTTCGTTCTATAAGCAGGGCGAATTCGACGAACTCTGCGCAGGTCCCCATATCCCCGACACAAGCAGAATCAAGGCTTTCAAGCTCACATCCTGCACGGGTGCATACTGGAGAGGCGACTCAAAGAACAAGATGCTTCAGAGAGTTTACGGTACTGCTTTCACAAAGAAAGAGGACCTCGAAGCTCATCTTGAAGCAATTGAAGAAGCAAAGAAGCGTGACCATAACAAGATAGGCAGAGAGCTTGGTTATTTCACAACGGTTGATTCAATCGGTCAGGGTCTTCCCGTTCTCATGCCCAAGGGCGCAAGAGTTATTCAGCTTCTTCAGCGCTGGGTCGAAGATGTTGAACAGCAGAACGGCTATCTTCTCACAAAAACTCCTCTCATGGCAAAGAGAGACCTTTACAGAATTTCAGGACATTGGGACCACTACCGTGACGGTATGTTCATTCTCGGCGATCCCGATGATGAAGAAAAGGAATGCCTTGCGCTTCGTCCCATGACCTGCCCCTTCCAGTATCAGGTTTATCTCAACAGCGCAAGAAGCTACCGCGACCTTCCCATGCGTCTTGGCGAAACATCAACTCTTTTCCGTAACGAGGATTCGGGCGAAATGCACGGTCTTATCCGTGTACGTCAGTTCACAATTTCGGAAGGACACCTTGTTCTCAGACCCGATCAGCTTGAAGAAGAATTCAAGGGCTGCCTGAGTCTTTGCAAATATTTCCTCGGAACAGTCGGTATGCTCGATAAGTGCACCTTCCGTTTCTCGCAGTGGGATCCCGACAACACAGCAAAGTACGAAGGCACTCCCGAGCAGTGGAATGCCGCTCAGGAAACAATGGGCAAAATCCTCGATAATCTCGGCGTAGACTACGAAATCGGCATTGACGAAGCTGCTTTCTACGGTCCTAAGCTCGATATTCAGTTCAAAAATGTTTTTGGCAAAGAGGACACAATCGTTACAATTCAGATTGATATGCTTCTTGCAGAGAAGTTCGGCATGTACTATGTTGATACAGACGGACAGAAGAAGCTTCCCTATATCATCCACAGAACAAGCCTCGGCTGCTACGAAAGAACACTTGCTTATATTCTTGAAACCTTTGCGGGTGCACTTCCTCTCTGGCTTTCACCCGAGCAGGTAAGACTTCTTCCCATCGCAGACCGTCACCATGCATATGCAAAGGAAGTTGCCGCAAAGCTTGAAAGCATGGGCATGAGAGTTTCCGTTGATGACAGAAGCGAAAAAATCGGTTATAAAATCCGTGAAGCACAGCTTGAAAAGATTCCCTATATGCTTCTTGTGGGCGATAAGGAAATCGAAGACGGCGCAGTTTCAATCCGTAAGAGAGGTGAAGGCGATCTCGGTGCAAAGAGCGTTGATGAATTCATCGCATCCGCACTTGCCGATATAGCTTCAAAGAAGATTTGGTAAGGTGAATTATTATGAATAAAGTTGCAATTTACGGCGCAGGCTCACTCGGTACTGTTCTCGGCGCGTATATGACCAAAAACGGCGTTGATGTTGAGCTTGTAAACAGAAACAAGGCTCATGTTGCCGCACTCAACGAAAAGGGTGCGCATATCACGGGTACAGTTGAAATGACAGTTCCCGTAAAGGCTATAACTCCCGACGAAATGGAAGGAGTTTACAGCGTTATCTTCCTTATGACAAAGCAGCTTTTCAATGCTGAGGTCTGCACATTCCTCAAGCCTTTCCTTGCAGAAGACGGCGTTATCGTAACTCTTCAGAACGGTATTCCCGAACCCGGAGTTGCCGAAATCGTAGGTAAAGAGCACACAATGGGCTGCGCTGTTGAATGGGGTGCAAATCTCTCCGCACCCGGTGAGTGCGTGCTCACAAGCGAACCCGACAGCCTTTCATATCATATGGGCAAAATGGACGGAATCACCGATGCACAGGTGAAGACGGTGACAGAGCTTCTCGAAAAGATGTGCCCCGTTCATTTTGAAGATAACCTTATCGGCACAAGATGGTCAAAGCTTCTTATCAATGCAACCTTCTCGGGTCTCGGCACGGTTATGGGCGGAACATTCGGTGCTGTTACGGGCGATGCATATGCAAGAAAGGTTGCGATCCGCTGCATGAAGGAATGCATTGATGTCGGTCATGCCGCAGGTGCTGAATTCGCACCCGTTCAGGGCAAGGATATCACAAAGCTTTTCTATTATAAAAACGGCTTCAAGAGAGCAATCGGCGAATTCCTTATTCCCATTGCAATGAAGAAGCATAAGGACATCATTCCCTCAATGCTTCAGGATTTGCGCAACGGCAAGCCTTGTGAAATTGATGCAATCAACGGCGTTGTATGTGAATGGGGCAGAAAGTGCGGAATTCCCACTCCCATCAATGACAGAATCGTTGAAGTTATCAAAAAAGAGCAGTCGGGCGAGCTCAAGCTTGAGGCTGCAAACATCAAGCTTTTTGACGATTTGCTTAAATAAAAGAATGACCGCTTCGGGTTTTCCGAGGCGGTCATTTTGCGATTTATTTGATTATTTCTGTTACACCTGCACCGATTTCGGTGGTTTCTCCGTCGAGAATGACGGTTGCGGTTGAACCTTCGGGAACGGTGAAAACATAAGCGGTTTTGCCGTTTTCGGTTTTCCATTCGGATTTTACCGTGCCGTTTCTTGCTTCAATCGAAGCCTTGACATAGGTCAGGCGGCTGTCGGTAATGGGTGCAAAAATGATGTGTTCAAAAGCGGGTTTACTTTCATCAATCTTGATGCCTGCGGCATCGCCGTAAAGCCAGTCGGCAACAGAGCCGTAAGCATAGTGATTGAATGAATTCATTGAGGTATCCCACATCGAGCCGTCCTCACGCATACTGTCCCAATGCTCCCAGATGGTTGTTGCGCCCATCTTGACGGAGAAGAGCCATGAGGGATATTCTTCGCGGAGAAGGAGGCTGTATGCGGTTTCGGTATAACCGTTATCGCTGAGTGCATGAAGGAGATAAGGTGTGCCGACGAAGCCTGTTTTCAGATGTCCGCATTCGGTGACAAGCTCGTTGAGCTGCTTTGCGGTTTCGGGAATATTGTCGCTTATTCCGAAATGAACGGCAAGCACGCAGGCTGTCTGTGTTGCTTTTTCGGGAATAATTCTGCCGTCCTTCATGAAAGCGCTTCTGAAAGCTTCAATTGATTTTTCACGCTTTGCAATATATTCCGAAGCATCCTCGCCCCACATTTCCATGCACTTGATGAGAATCTGCGTTGAATAAATATAGTAAGCGGTTGCGATTATGGTTTTATCCGTGCCCTTTGAACAGTCCTCGGGACTGCTGCCGTCAAGATTGAGCCAGTCGCCGAAATGCCAGCTTCTTGACCAGAGACCGTTATCGCTGAATTCTTCAATATGCTCAAGATAATTTTTCATGCATTCAAGCGATTCCTTGAGGATATCCTTGTTTGCATATGTGAGATAGAGCTGCCACGGACAGATTGTTGCGGCGTCTGCCCATGCGGCAGAGCAGTCGTTGTCCGGACTGAAAGCGTTAGGGATAACGTGCGGAATTGTTCCCCAGCCCGTCTGGTCGGCACGCAAATCTCCGAGCCATTTGAGGAAGAATTTTTCAACATCGTAGTTATATGAAGCGGTCTTGATGAATACCTGAGCATCGCCAGTCCAGCCGAGGCGTTCGTCTCTCTGCGGACAGTCGGTGGGCACATCGAGGAAGTTGCTTTTCTGACCCCATATGATGTTTGAGAAAAGCTTATTGATTCTTTCGTCCGAGCATTCAAAATAACCCGTGCGCTTCATTTCGGAATGAACAACGATTGCGGTGAAGTTTTCTTTCTTCACTTCGTCGCTCCAGTTTTCAAGCCTGATATATCTGAAGCCGAAGAAATTGTGCTTTGATTTGTGGGTGTGTTCTTTTCCGTCGCAGATAAAGATTGCCTGTGCCTTTGCGCTTCTGAGGTTGTCGGTGTAGAAATTACCGTCAGCGTCAAGCACCTCCGCATGGCTGATAACGGCTCTTTCACCCTTGTTTCCCTTGATTTTAAACTCGACATAGCCCGTCATGTTCTGACCGAAATCAAGCACGGTTTCGCCTTTCGGAGTGAGGATGATTTCTTTCGGCTCAAGGCGCTCATGCTCAATAACCTTTTCGCCTTCTCTGTCGATAAGGCATTTTTTATCGTGGTTGATAACAACTGCATTTGAGGGAGCGATATCCTTGTATGCGGGGTCGTGGATATAGCCGTTATAGAAGCTCGAATAAATGTCCTTGCCGATTTCGGTTGTCCAGTCACCGCCGGTTGTGATTATGCGCTTTTCGCCGTCGGCATATTCAAGGGTGAGTGATGCGATTGTTGCGGTTTCCTTTCCGCCGAGCTCGGGGTCACCCTTTTGCTGATTTTTGTAATTCTGAATTTTCCAGCCGGGCGCAACGGAGATCACGATTTTGTTTTCGTTCTTTATCATTGAGGTAACGTTATGGGTATCAACCTGCAGACGCTTGCGGTATGATGTCCAGCCGGGCGCAAGAATGTTGTTGCCGACTCTTTCGCCGTTGATGTGAACGGTGTAAACGCCCAGAGCAGTTGCTTCAAGAGTTGCGGAAACAAGTTCTTTTTTTGAAGCAAACTCCTTGGTATAGTAAATTTCGCATTCGCCCGAGGGCTTTGTGCTTTTAATCCATAATGCATTGAGAATATTTTTCATTTCAGACCTCCTTGCGGTTTATAGTTTAATATTATATCAACGGGTGGATTTTTGCAATAAAAATTTATATTTATACACTTGAATTAATTCGGCGATGTTGGTAAAATATGCGTGAAAGGATGATTATATGAAACGAGTATTGAGCATAACCATGATTCTTGCGGTTTTGTTTTCTTTTGCATCATGCAGAAATATAAAGGAGCTTAATGAAGAAACAACCACAGTCTCCCCGATTGTCACAGCCGCGCCGCCTATTGTCAATGAAAAGAAACAGTCGAAAGAATTCAAGGATGCAAACGGCAGGACGGTCTATGTCGTTGATGTTGTTCTTCCTGAAATTTCAGAGAATATTGAGCAGAGCATGATTGACTATGTCAACGGAGTTATAAACAAATTTTTTGAGGATGCCTGCACTCAGGCACAGAGCAACCTTGAAGCCGCCTCGAATTTCATGGATAAACATAATTCCGACAAACCGTGGAGAAACACGATTACGTTTGAAGCAAAATATGTCAGCGGTTATTTTGTGAGCTTTTTAATCAAAGACAGCCTGTCTTATTACGGCTCAAGCAACAATTCTCCTTCCGTATATTCAAGATGTTTTCAGGTGCAGGAGGGGAATCCCGTAAATGCGGCATATTTCACCGATGTGCCCGAAAATCCCGAGGTTGCAACGAGTCATATTGCAGACCTGCTTAAAAGCAGAGCAAATGCGAATTTTTACGGCTATTATTATGATATAGACGAAGAAATTCTTGCTGCTTTTGATGAAGCGGTCAGCATTGAAAACTTTTATCTTACCGAGAACGGCATGGCTTTTTATGTGAGCAAAAGCGCGGTTGATCAATATGAAATTGAGGGTATATATACCGAGGAGTTCACATGGGATGAACTTGCGGGACTTTTCAACAAACCTGAATTGTATTAAAAAACAACGGGACTGTTAAAACGAAACAGTCCCGTTTAGCTTTTTCAAAATCCGCCGCCGACGGTGATTATGTAATCGACCTCGCCGTGCGCCTTTTCAACCATAGCCTGAATCGGAAGTCTTACCGCCGCAACATGGAGATTTTCAACATTGATTTTTATTGTGTATGACCATGTTCCTTTTTCGATTACTCCGTCTTTGATTTTAACCTTTAAAACAGGCTCTATGTAGCGGAGAGTTATTTTTGCGTTTTCAAAATCAATATCAAACCACTCTGACAGAGCTTCTTCAACCGATGAAATATCGCCTACAACCGAGATTGCATGACCTACGGTGCCGCCGTATCTGTCACCGTGAATGCCGTCGGTCTGCTCTTTCATCTTCATTTCAACAACGGTATATTCGCCGCTTTTGTAAGCTTTTGCAGACTGAACATCGGATGCAGCCAGATTTTCATAGCCGCCGGTTATTCCGTCAAATTCAACCTGACTGTCCTCGAGTGCTTTTACAAGGAACGGAGTTGCCCATTCAACAAGAGTTCCGAGAAGACCGTCGCCGTCATTGACAACCATTTCAACAAGAGATTTCATCTCTTTTGATTTAACATTTGTTTTTGAACTGATTGCCGCAGACTTATAGAATTCAACGATTTCCTCGGTTGTCCATTCCGTCGGATTATCGGATGAAAGGCTGACGGAAGGAATTGTCGTTTCGGGAACGGTTGTGCTTTCAGCGATGGTTGTTTCTGTTGTTTCCGATTCTTCAACAAGCTTTGTTACGGTTTCGCCCGCTTCGTTTGTGACTGCTTCGCCTGCTTTATCGGTTACGATTTCGGTTTTTTCTTCTTCCTTAACCTTGTTTTCGCCGCATGAAGCAAATGCGAAAAGCATGAGGAATGCCGTGGTGATTGCAATTATTTTTTTCATTATAAGTCCCCCTTTGCGTTTGTATTTTACATCATTAATCCCTGAATGTCAATCTGACAATATATAATTTTGTCTGATTTTATACAAAATTAAAGGCTTGCACAACCGTGCAAGCCCATTTTTTCATTCTTTGTAGTTTTTGATGCACTCTTTATAATGATTGCCCTTGTGCTCAAAGTCCTTGTATATATTGTAGCTTGAAGCGGCGGGGGACATTATACAGCTTTTGCCTTTTCTTGTGAATCTGAAAGCGGCATCAACTGCTTCCTCCATGGTGTTTGCGATAATGAGGTTTTTCGGACAGCCTTTTTCGAGAAGTGCATTGCAGATGTCGACTCCCGTGTCGGGCATACCGATGAGGTTTCTGACCTTGCATTTTTCAAGATATTTTTCAAATCCTGAATAGTCAATGCCCCTGTCCATACCGCCGAAGATAAGAGTATCAACATCGTCGAGTGCTTCAATCGCGCATTCAACGGCATGAGGAATGGTGGCGATTGCATCGTTGTAGAATTTTATTCCGTAATATTCTCCGATGGGCTCCATTCTGTTTTCAATGCCCGAAAACTTTTCAACGGCTTTGAGAATATCATCATTGCTTACGCCGAGACAGCGTGCAACAGTTGCCGCAACGCAGACGTTCTGTCTGTTATGTATACCCTTGAGGCGTTCGTTAACATCAGCGGCGGCTATGATAAGCTCATCGCCCTTTCCGCCGTTTTTGCTCACCTTTATGACTGTCGGCAGGGATTTTGAGAAATTATAGTATTTATCAAAATCCTGTTCCGCGTTGCAGATGAAATAGTCGCATCCTACCTGATGGCGGATGATGTTCAGTTTTGCGGTAACGTAGCCCGAGAAGCCGTTATAGTGGTCAAGATGCTCGGGATAAATATTTGTCATAACCGCAATATGAGGCGATGCGGTTGTGTATTCAAGCTGATGTGACGACATCTCGATAACGGCGATTTCCGCGTCACCGTTTTCAAGCTCATCAAGCACGGGAATTCCCATATTACCTATAAGGCAGGCTTTTTTGCCCGACTGCTTTACCATTTCGTAAATCAGCGTTGATGTTGTTGTTTTGCCCTTTGTGCCCGTAACGCCTACGCAGGTGCATTTTGAAAAACGCAGGAACAAATCCGTCTGGCAGGTGACTTCGGTTTCGCGGGGAACCATAACATCACGGAACGATATGCCGGGCGTTTTGATAACTGTGTCGTATTTCTCGATCGCATCAAGATAATCTTCACCGCAATGAAGAACAACGTTTGGGTCATCAATTTCAACCTGACGCATATCCGCAATGCCGATTTGCTTATCGGGCAGATTTCTCCTGAGAACATTATATGTTGAGCGTCCCTCTCTGCCGAAACCGAGAATAAGTACGCTGCGTTCTCTGAAATATTCAATCATGTGATTAAACATATTCATACATCCCTTCAGCCGCATAAAATCTGCGGTTTATCCAATCAATTATAGCAAAAACAAATTATATATTCAAGTAAAACAAATCGGATTTTGTTATCCCATGAAAACTCTTTTAATTTCAAGGCAGTCTTTCTGTCCGATTTCACCTATCCCGATGAAATTTCCGTTCGGGTCATAAACTCTGAAAAATCCGAGCATACGGGGATATTTCAGTCTTTCAAGCGATAATTCTCCGCCGTTTCTGAAGCGTTTTGCCTGCGCCTCGGAAACTTTTATAACGGGATATTCTTCAAGTGCACGGTCAACGGGAATGAGCAAATCAAAGATTTTTCCGCTGTTTACGGCTTCTTCAAGCTGTTCAAGGGTTACGGCGTTTTCAATTTCAAAGCCGTTTGCCTTTGTGCGGCGCAAATCTGTCATAACCGCACCGCAGCCGAGCGCTTCTCCCAAATCAGAAATGAGCGTTCTTATATATGTTCCCGATGAGCATTCAACCAGAATTACATATTCGCCCGCTTCTTCGTTTTCCGAGAGAACATCAATCGAAAAAACAGTTACCTGCCTTGATTTTCTTTCAACCTCAATACCCTGCCTTGCGAGGTCATAGAGCCGCTGTCCGTTAACTGAAACTGCCGAATACATGGGCGGAAGCTGATTTATATCACCGATAAAATCATTGATTTTTTCTTTCACTTCTTTCGCGGTTACATTAACTTCTCTTGTTTCAAGGATTTTGCCCGTTATGTCGAGAGTGTCGGTTGTTGTTCCAAGACGGAACAAAGCGCGGTAAGCCTTGTTATGGCTCGGGAGAAGCTCGATAAATCGGGTTGCACCGCCGAGCATAACCGTCAGAACACCGGTTGCCATGGGGTCAAGAGTGCCGGTGTGTCCGCATTTTTTCTCGCCGCAGATTCTGCGCACTCTTGCAACCGCACCGAACGAGGTTATGTCTTTCGGTTTATCAAGAAGAATAATTCCTGTCATATAAAACCTTTCTAATCGTTAAACAAATTTATATCGTCTTTATAAGGATTTTTTTCGCCTTTGGCATCGTAATAAGCCTGCGGAAGTTTGGGACTTGGGTTCATAACCGCAAGAGAAGTGTCAACGGCGGGGCTTTCTCCTTCGCGGAGAAGTCTGCCCACAACAACAAGCCTTGCATCCGAAAAATCGTAACAGCAGGTTGAAAGAGTCAGAATTCTATCCGAGGGATTGATATCAACACCTGTTGTGTAAAATTTTCTCTTGTCAATTTCCGCAATATAGTTTGCAAAGTTTTCGTCGGGTGTATTCGTAAAAATGAAGTTCAGGAAATTGCCGTTATCGTCATCTCTGTCGCTGTTCGAGATGAAAGTGGCATAAATCTTGAAGGTGTAATCGCCGTAAAGAGTGCTCATGCCGATTATGGGTGCTCTTGCAAAACCTTCAACCGTGCGGTACTGCTCGAGAGTGCCGAAAATCTTATCGTCACGGCGCATATTGTGACCGAAAATTATCGTATTGCGGTCGAGAGAATGGAGAGAATTTCTTGAATCAAAAAACGGAACACCGTATGATGTTGTATTACCGTAGAAATCTTTACGCTCATATTCTTTGTTGTCTTTTCCCTGAACAACGGCATAGTTTATATTCATATCAGGGATTGATATCCAGCCTGCAAAATCGCGGTTTGCCGCATAAAGGTCGGCAAATGCAGGGTTCATGCCCGAGGGGAAATCAATGTCGGGGTGTTTGCTTTTTATCTCCTGCCACGGGTCAACGGAGTTATCGGACAGCGTGGTTTGTATCATTGAAACGATATCCGATGACTGCTTTGATTCTTTATACGGTTCGATAACATAGCTGTTCAGCAGTATTCCGCCGCTGACGATGAAGCACAAAACAGCAAATGCAAGTGTCAGTCTGCGAACGATTTCGGAACGCGGAAGCTTTTCCGATGTGGGCTTTCCGCCTCTCAATGCGGCATAAAATTCTTCGGTATTTGCGTATCTTTCGGACTTGTCGAGTGCAAGACCTTTTTCTATAACAGCTCTTTCTTTTTCGGGAAATCCCGCAGGAAACCGCAGCTTTCTTCCCTCTGCTCTCTGTGCCGCGTTTGGAGGAAGGAAGCCTGTTACCGCTTCATAGAGTATCGCGGAAACAGCATACACATCCGTAAACGGACCGCACTCCTTTGCACCGAGCTGTTTTTCGGGTGCATCAAAAGGAGAATATGCATTTTTCGGGGGATATGTATATCCCGTAACCGAGGAAATTTTTCCGTTTTCCGTTAATATCGAATACGGAGAAACCGAGCCGTGCCATTTTCCGACTTTTTCGAGTGCCGAAGTGCATTTAAATAAAGGCTCGAGCATTCTGACAGCCTTTGAAAACGAAACGGTTTTTCCGTTACCTATGAGAGATGAAAGGGGAGTACCGTTATCAATGGAATTGACAAAATAAAAGGTTGAATTTTCCGCAAAGCAATCCGTGAAATTCAATGCGGTTTTTTCGGAAGCGGTGCAGAGTTTTTTATAGTGAGTATAATATACGGCAATTTCCTTATCGACTTGTGCGAGGCATTGCTCATTGTGGTATTTTATAATCAGTTCGCCTGTGTGGCGGTAGACAAGCTTTTCATTCAGATATTCGGTAATCCTGACTCTTTGCGAAGTTTTTGTGTCGAAGGCATAATACGAAACAAAAACTTTTTCTTTTGAGAAAACTCCGCCGAGAACATAGCGGTTATTGAGCTTTGTGCCCGTGGGCAGGCAGTTTCTGAACTGCTTTTCCATAACTCCGCCGAAACCGCAGACGGTGCATGACTCCGAATTTTCGGGACATTCGCTCATGCAATAAATACAGCGTTTCATATTAGCCTCCTTTCCGGTGAATAAACTGTGAGTTGAAAAATGAAAAATATTATGATATTATTGATATACTAACTTTTTAATGGTGATTATATATGAAAAACGGATTTTTTGCAATGGTTTCAAGAATGAAATATATAAACCGCTGGGCGCTCATGAGAAATGAACACAGCGAGAATTTGTGCGAACACAGCTTTGAGGTTGCCTCAATTGCGCACGCTCTTGCAATTATCGGAAACCGCCGTTTCGGCAAGAATCTCAACGGTGAAAGAGCCGCATTTCTCGGACTTTATCACGATACGCCCGAAACCCTGACCGGCGATATGCCCACTCCCGTCAAGTATTACAGCGACGAGGTGCGACTTGCATATAAGACGGTTGAGGAAAATGCCTGCAAGAGTCTTATTGATATGCTACCCGAGGATTTCCGTGAGGATTATAAGTCGGCGCTTATTCCCGAAAAAAAGGATGCAGAGCTATGGAAACTCGTGAAAGCGGCGGATAAAATCAGCGCGCTTATCAAGTGCATCGAAGAAAAAAAGGCGGGCAACAGCGAATTTGTTAAGGCGGGCGAGGGTCTGCGCGAAGCTGTTGAAAAGCTTGATTTGCCCGAAGCAAAGGTTTTCATTGAAGAATTTCTGCCCGCATACGAAATGACCCTTGATGAATTAAGATAATTTTATATACCAAGCAGTTTTCGTGCATTGCCGCCGAGAACTGCTTTTTCTTCGTTTTCCGTCAGACCGAAGCATTCTATGAGTTCCATGTCCTGCGACGGTGCGTTCCACGGTGCGTCGCTTCCGAAAAGAATTTTATCAACTCCATGGATATCAATGATTTCCTTTGCATATCTCGGAGTTGCCGTGCCGTAGCAGTAGGCGGTGTCAAGACAAACATTTTTACCTGCAAGATGCTTTCTTGTTTCGGGCATCGACCATATTCCTCCGAAATGCGCGGCAACAACGGGCGACGCGCCGAAAATATCAAGAACACTCGCAAGTGCCTCTGCGGTGCAATGTACGGGTTCGGGATAACCTATGTCGAAACCGCAATGAAAAAGAGTTATCATGCCGAGTGAAGCGATTTTCTCATATATCGGAAACAGCTTTTCATCGTTGACAAAGAATCCCTGATAATCGGGATGAAGCTTTACTCCCTTTATCCCGTTTCGAGCAAGCCTTTCAAGCTCATCAAGAGCATCGGCGCTGTCGGGATGAACGCTTCCGAACGGAATTATACCTTCAACATTTTTCAGGGATATTGCAAAATCGTTAACACTTTTTTGCTGGTGAGGATTGGTTGCAATATTAAGCACAACGGAACAGTCGACGCCGTCGTTTTTCTGAAGCGACAGCAAGCCGCCAACCGTGCCGTCGTGAAACGGTCTTGTTATTCCCGAGCGTTTGCGGAGAATTTCAATCGCTTTTGCGGCAATTTTATCAGGGAAACAATGGGTG
Source organism: Clostridia bacterium (assembly GCA_017517665.1). Classification (GTDB taxonomy): domain Bacteria; phylum Bacillota; class Clostridia; order Oscillospirales; family Acutalibacteraceae; genus CAG-177. The sequence goes on from JAFWYP010000054.1 coordinate 89,114, forward strand.
TGAAAATCTATTATCAATTAAATCATCGTCTTTCTTTGTTTGTTTTTACTATTTTACACCGAAAAGGGCGGCATATCAATATGAAAAAAGGATAATTCACGGTTTTTTTAAAATAACTCTTGATATTTATAATATTATGTGTTAAAATAACCACAGTAAGATTTATTGTTCGGTAAAGAGTGGGGCGACCCGCTCTTTTGTTTATGTTAAGAGAAAAGGAGAATTTACTCATGGCAAAAGGTAAGGGCGGCAACACCGTAGCCGCTGTATGGGAAATCGCAGAGCCTATCGCCGAAGAGCTCGGCCTTGTTATCTGGGATATCCGTTTTGTTAAAGAAGGCGCAGACTGGTTTCTCCGCATTTTCATTGACAAAGACGGCGGCGTGGGAATTACGGACTGCGAAAACATGAGCAGGGCAATTGACAAGCCTCTTGATGAGGCAGATCCCATTGAGCAGAGCTACTGTCTTGAAGTTTCTTCCCCCGGTCTCGAAAGAGAGCTTACCCGCGAAGCTCACTTTGAGGTATGCAAGGGCGAGAAAATCAAGGTTAAGATGATAAGAGCGATTGACGGAGTGCGCGAGTTTTCGGGCATACTCGAAAGCAGCGAGGGCATGAGCATTGTTCTTCGTCTTGAAGACGGCAGCGCGATGAATATCGAAAAGAAAGAAACAAGTTATATAAAACTCGATGATTTTAATTTCTAATTTTGAAAGGAATGGTCAGAAAATGGCTAACAATGAATTTTTCGACGCAGTCAGACTCCTCGGCAAGGAAAAGAAAATATCGGAAGAGCTTCTTCTTGAAAGCATTCAGAAGGCTCTCGTAGCATCAATAAAGAGAGATTTCAACAACAAGGATATCGTTTTCTGCGAAATAGATGCAGATAAAAAAGATCTCAGAGTTTTTGTTCGCAAGAATGTTGTAACAGAAATCGTTGACCCCGATGAGGATTTAACCGTTGAGCAGGCACAGCGCTTCAAGAAGAATGCAATGGCAGGCGATATCATTGAAATCGACCTTGAAACAAAGGAAGTCAGCCGTATTGCCGCTGAAAAAGGCAAGCATATTCTCCGTCAGGCAATCCGCGAGGCTGAACACGGTCAGATAAGAGAAGAATTCCAGAGCAAGACTCAGGAAATCGTTACCGTAAAGGTTTCCAAGGTTGACCCCGTATCACTTGATGCAATAGTTGAAATCGGCAAGGTTACCGAAAGACTTCCCAGAAGCGAGCAGCTTCCCACCGACAGCTTTTCGGAAGGAGATATTGTCAAGGTTTATATCGCTGAAATCAGAGAAGCTGCAAAGGGTCCCAAGATTCTTATTTCAAGAACTCATCCCGGTCTTGTAAGACGTCTTCTTGAAAGTGAAGTTCCCGAAATCTTTGACGGCACGGTTGAAATCAAGTCCGTATCCCGCGAAGCAGGCTCAAGAAGCAAGATTGCCGTTTACAGCGCAGACGAAAATGTTGACCCCATCGGCGCATGTATCGGTCAGAGAGGCGCAAGAATCGGCAAGGTTATCGACTTCCTCGGAGGCGAGAAGCTCGACCTTATCCGCTACAGCGAAGACCCTGCAGAGTATGTTGCTCAGGCACTTGCACCCTCGGACGTTATTTCCGTTACCGTCATCAGCGAGGAAGAACGCTCATGCAGAGTTGTAGTTCCCAACGACCAGCTTTCTCTTGCAATCGGCAACAAGGGTCAGAATGCACGTCTTGCCGCAAAGCTCACAGGATGGAAAATTGATATCAATCCCGAAACAGAGGAAGAAGTTATCAACTTCGACGAATAATATATGAATAACATATAAAGGTAAGGAGCTGAACCGATGCAAACCCGCCGGATTCCTTTAAGAAAATGCACAGGCTGCAATGAAATGAAACCTAAAAAAGAGCTTGTAAGGGTAGTAAAAAGCCCCGAAGGCGAAATATCGCTCGACTTAACGGGCAAGAAACCGGGCAGAGGCGCTTATGTGTGCCGTGACGCCGAGTGCCTTGTCAAGGCAAGAAAGGCAAAGAGGCTTGAAAAGGCTTTCTCCTGTGCGATTCCGGACGGAGTTTACGAGAGAATGGAGGAAGAGCTCAAAAATGACGGATAATCCGAAGCTTCTTTCTCTTCTCGGTATGTGCCGCAGAGCAGGAAAGCTCAGTTGCGGACATGACGCCGCAGTTGGTTCGGTCAGAAGCAAAAGCGCAAGGCTCTGTTTGCTTAGCAGCGACGCTTCTCAAAGACTGAGAAAAGAAATAGAGCGTGAAGCAAATTTTGACGGAAGGGATGTTCCCGTCCGCGAATTGTTTTCAACAATGGAAGAAATAGGCAGAGCCACGGGTCTCAAATCCGCCGTGGTAACAGTCAATGATGAAGGCTTTGCAAAATCTATGCTTGGGCTTCTGAACACAACAGGGGAGGTTAACCTATGATTAATAAATACAGAGTACATGAGGTTGCTAAAGATTTTAACATCAAAAGCAATATAGTCGTCGATTTGCTCGGAAAGTATTTCGACGGTCAGAAAAAGCATATGACGGTTCTCGAAGAGGATGAACTTGATATGATATTTGAAACCTTCACAAAGGAATATGAGGTTTCGGATTTAAACGAATATTTTGAATTCGCTCCCGCGCCCAAGAAGGCAAAGGATGCTCCTGCCGAAGAAAAGGCAGAGGAAACAAAGGAAGAGGTAAAGGAAGAAGTCAAATCCGAGCCTGTTCCCGAAAAGAAAAAGGAAGAAAAAGCTTCTGCAGCTCCCGAAAAGAAGGAGCAGAAAAAAGAGGCAAATAAAGAAGACAAGAAGCAAGCAAACGAAAAGAAGGACGCAAAGCCTGCAGAGAAGAAACCCGTTCAGGTTTCCCAGAAACCCGGCAAGCTTCCTCCCATGCCTCAGAAGCAGAAACCCGTTGAAAAGAAAGAAAAAGAAGATAAGCCCATGCAGTCAAGAACAAAGGGCGAAATGAGAACAATTGATACAAGAGCGGATAACGTTGACCTTGAAAAGTATAACGAGAGATACGAAAACATTGCTCCCGAAAACAAGACAAAGCAGCACGCAAATTCCGTAAGCAAGCAGAAGATAAAGCAGAAGAGCCAGCAGTACAGAAAGCAGGGCGGTATGCGTTCTTCACGCCGCGAAACAGAGGCTGAAAGACTTAAGAGAATTGCGGCAGAAAGAGCAAAGAAGCCTCAGATGCTTCTCAAGCTTCCCGAAGAAATCACGGTCGGCGAGCTTGCAGCAATGCTCAAAATGACTGCTGCCGAAGTTATCAAGAAACTCTTCACTCTCGGTCAGATGGCTACAGTCAACGAAGTGCTCGACTACGATACAGCCGCAATCGTTGCCGAAGAGCTCGGTGCAAAGGTTGAAAAAGAAGTTGTTATCACAATCGAAGACAGAATTATCGACGACCATGTTGACGATGAGAGCGAGCTCATCACAAGAGATCCCGTTGTTGTTGTTATGGGTCACGTTGACCACGGTAAAACATCGCTTCTTGATGCTATCAGAAACACATCTGTTACATCAACCGAAGCAGGCGGTATCACACAGCATATCGGTGCTTACAGAGTTGACCTCAACGGTCAGAAAATCACTTTCCTTGATACTCCCGGCCACGCAGCTTTCACATCAATGCGTCTGAGAGGTGCAATGGCAACGGATATAGCTATCCTTGTTGTTGCCGCAGATGACGGCATCATGCCCCAGACAATTGAAGCCATTAACCACGTAAAGGCTGCAGGCGTTCAGATTATCGTTGCAGTCAATAAAATGGATAAACCCGCCGCAAATCCCGACAGAGTTCTTCAGCAGCTCACTGAGCATGAGCTCGTTCCCGAAGAATGGGGCGGTGAAACAATCTGCGTTCCCGTTTCTGCACTCAAGAGAACAGGTATCGACAGTCTTCTTGAATCCGTTCTTCTTGTTGCCGAAATGCAGGAGCTCAAGGCTAATCCCAACCGTTCAGCAAAGGGTGTTGTTATCGAAGCAAGACTTGATAAGGGCAGAGGTCCCATTTCAACTCTTCTTGTTCAGAACGGTACACTCAAATCGGGCGATATCATCGTTGCAGGTACAGCTGTCGGCCGTGTAAGAGTTATGACCGATGACAAGGGCAGAAAGGTTAACGAGGCAGGTCCCTCCGTTCCTGTTGAAATCATGGGTCTTGCAGAAGTTCCTCAGGCAGGTGATACCTTCGACGCAGTTAATGATGAAAGACTTGCGAGAGAGCTTGTTGAACAGAGAAAGGCAAAGGCCAAGGAAGAACAGTTCAAGGAATTCCAGAAGGTTACTCTTGATAATCTCTTTGCTTCGATTCAGGAAGGTCAGCTCAAAGACCTCAACATCATCATCAAGGCTGACGTTCAGGGCTCGGCAGAAGCAGTCAAGCAGAGTCTCGTGAAGCTCTCAAATGAAGAAGTAAGAGTTAAGGTTATTCACAGTGCAGTAGGTGCCGTTACCGAAAGCGATGTTATGCTTGCGAATGCATCAAATGCAATTATCGTCGGATTTAACGTAAGACCCGACAACGTTGCAAGCGAAAGTGCAGAGCGTGACGGCGTTGAAATCAGATGCTACAGAGTTATTTATGACTGCATCGAAGAAGTTGAAGCGGCTATCAAGGGTATGCTTGCTCCCAAGTTCAGAGATGTTGATATCGGTAAGGCAGAGGTGCGTCAGGTTGTCAAGATTTCATCCGTCGGTAACATCGCAGGCTGCCATGTTACAAGCGGTAAAATCACAAGAGGCGCAAAAATCCGTGTAGTCAGAGACGGTATTGTTGTTGCAGAAGACGAAATGGCATCGCTCCGCCGCTTCAAGGATGACGTTAAGGAAGTTGCTTCGGGATATGACTGCGGTATCGGTCTCAACAAGTTCAACGATATCAAGGAAGGCGACGTATTTGAAGCCTATATTACCGAGGAATACAGAGATTAAGGTGAATTTATAATGTCAGGATACAGAATAGACAGAGTATCGGAAGATATAAAGCGCGAAATTGCCGCGATTATGCGCGAGCTTAAGGACCCGAGGATTCAGGGCTTACTTACCGTTGTCAACGTTGAAGTAAGCTCCGATGCGTCCTTTGCAAAGGTATATATCAGCGCAATGGAGGGCATTGAAACTGCTGCACTTGCCGTTAAAGGTCTTACTGCGGCAACGGGTTATATCCGCAGAGAAGTCGGTAAAAGACTTCGTCTGCGCAAGACCCCCGAGCTTAAATTCGTAGCCGATGATTCTATTGAAAGAGGAATGAAAATAGCGGGAATGCTCGGAAACATGAAAGATGATTCAAACGAAATTAACGACGATTAAAGGGGTGTAAGCCGATGAGAATTGATTTGCATGAAACCGCAATGCTCCTTGAAAATTCAGATAAAATTCTGCTTCTTTGCCACGCTCATCCGGACGGTGACACTCTCGGAAGCGCAACTGCGCTTGCAAGAGGACTTATGCAAAAGGGCAAAAAAGTGAAGGTCGACTGCTCGGACGCAATCCCCAAGGATTTTTCGTTTATGTTTGAGGGTCTTGAATTTGAAGAGTTTGAACCTGAACTTATCGTTGCGGTTGATGTTGCGGATTTAAAGCTTCTCGGCAAGGATTACGAGGGAAAATATACCGGTAAGATTGATTTGTGCATAGACCATCACGGCTCTAATATGCTATATGCCGAAAAAGTCTGCCTTGAACCTGATTCTGCATCGGCGGCAGAGATGATTTATCTTCTTCTCGGCATCATGAATGTTGAAATAACCCCCAAAATCGCTTCGTGTCTGTTTACGGGTGTTTCAACCGATACAGGCTGCTTCCGTTTTTCAAACACAACGGTGAGAACCTTTGAAATTGCGGCACGGCTTGCAAAGCTCGGCGCGGACACCTATAATATTATTCAGGTTTTCTTTGAAACCAAAACAAAAACCTATGCGGCGCTTGAACGTCTTGCGCTCGAAAGCATGAGATTTTATTTTTCCGATAAATGCGCTCTTATCTGCGTTACGCAGGATATGTTCAGGAGAGCGGGCTCGGATGAAAGTGAGGTTGACCGCCTTGCAAACCTTCCCCGTCAGGTTGAGGGTGTGCTTGTTGGCGTTACCATGCGCGAGCTTAAGGACGGCAATTTCAAGGCTTCTGTGAGAACCCACGGCGATATTGATGCTTCCGCTATCTGTAAAAGACTCGGCGGCGGCGGACATATGGGTGCTGCAGGCTGCACTCTTTACGGTCCTAAACAGACCGCAATCAACAGCCTTCTTAAAGAGGTTCAGGCGGAAATAGACGCATATATAATTGATTAATGTATTATATAAACAACTCCCGAAAAAATTATCGGGAGTTGTTTTTTATGCATTGACTTTTGCTTGTTAACGTGGTAAACTGTTCCCGTAAATTTCGGAGGAATGTTTATGACAGGTACACTTGTTAACTGCGTTGCGGTTATAGTCGGCGGACTGATAGGTCTGCTTCTGAAAAAAGGAATAAAAGAAACTTATGCGCAGGGGATAAACAAGTCCCTCGGAATTGCCGTTCTTATTATAGGTCTTAACGGTGTTATTTCAAATATGTTCACCGTTGAGAGCGGCACGCTTAAAAGCAGCGGGGAATTGCTGCTGATTGTTTTTCTTGTTGCAGGTACGCTTATCGGCGAGCTTCTGAAGCTTGATGACCGTTTCAATTCATTTTGCAAAAAAATTGACTCAAAATTTAAAGACGGCGGCTTTGCCTCGGGCTTTATCAACGGCACAATTCTTTTCTGCGTGGGTGCAATGTCGATTATCGGTTCTCTCAATGACGGTCTTACGGGTGACAGCTCGGTACTATTTGTAAAAAGTGCACTTGACTTTGTAAATGCCGTTGTCTTCGGCGCAACTCTTGGCTTCGGCGTTATCTTTGTCTGTGTTCCGATGCTGATTTATCAGGGCGGAATCAGCCTTCTTGCAGGTTCGCTCAGCGGTATTCTTCAAGGCGAACTGCTTACTCATATCTGCATGGTCGGATATGCAATAATCGTTGCAATCGGATTTAATTTTTTCCTTGAAAAGAAATTTAAAACTCTCAACATGGTTCCTGCCTTGTTTCTTCCGCTTGTGTATCGCGCGGTAATTTTGTTGATTGAATATGTAAAATAAATATATTTGTAAAATTAATTTTCAGAGCAAAAAAGTGTTGATTTTTTAATAAAAATATGATAAAATCACCGATATAGACATTGATTGTGTAAATTTTGATGCAAAATTGTCGAGATTATACTGATAGTATAATTTTGATGCAAATTCAAATCACTCGGAGGACAAAAAACATGAGAATCAGAAAGCAGTCGCTTGGCGACAGAAACATTGTAGGCGCAAAAATTGAAGCAAGACGCAAGGAAATCAACATGAAGCAGAAAGATCTTCTCACTCAGCTTCAGATTAAGGGTATAGACCTCAATGCATCAGGTCTTTCAAAGCTTGAAGGACAGCTCAGATTTGTTACCGATTTTGAACTTAAAGCTCTTTCCGAAGTTCTTGATATGAGTGTCAATGAGCTTCTCGGTATAGATGAATAATAACCACTACTTACCCTCTTATATACAACTCCTCAAAAGCAAAGCCGCATCCGGAAGGATGCGGCTTTGCTTATTTTATTTTCAGATTATTTCTTTTCTGCTGCGAGGAACTTGTAAACGAGTGCTGCAAGAACACCGCCGACAAGGGGAGCAACGATGAATACCCATACGCATGAAAGAGCATCGCCGCCGAGAAGAATTGCGGGGCCGAAGCTTCTTGCGGGGTTAACGGAAGTGCCTGTGAAGGAAATTCCGAGGATGTGAACGAGAGTGAGTGTGAGACCGATTACGATGCCTGCAACGGATGAATTTTCAACCTTTGAGGTAACGCCGAGAATTGCGATAACGAAAACGAAAGTGAGGATTATTTCAACAAGGATTGAAAGACCGATGCTGTCATTGTAAAGTGCATTTGCACCGAGACCGCTTTCCTTGCCCACAAGAGCCATAAGAACCGCTGCGCCTGCTGTTGCGCCTGCAAACTGAGCGACGATGTAGCCGATGAAATCTGCGATTGAGAGCTTGCCACTGACGAGCATTGCGATTGAAACTGCGGGGTTGATGTGGCAGCCTGAAACGTTGCCGATTGAGTATGCCATTGCAACGATAACAAGACCGAATGCAAGAGCCGTGAGAAGATAGCCTGTTCCGTTTTCAGCCGAGCAGCCTACAACGGCGGCTGTGCCGCAGGCAAAGAGAACGAGAACAAAAGTGCCGATGAATTCTGCGATGTACTTTTTGATTGCTTGCATAAAGATACCTCCAAAAATTATTTATTCTTCGATAGCTTCAATGAGCTTATCAATTGCCATTTCGAGAAGACAGAAGGGAATGTTGAGAGGGGGAAGAAGGCGTACCTTCGTTTTTGCGCTCAGAACAAGAACTCCCTTTTCCATTGCCGATGCAATAACCGCCTTTGCAGGCTTTGTGCATTCAATGCCGAGCATAAGACCTTTGCCGCTTACGCTTTTAACGTTTTTGCACTGTGAAAGTCTGGAAATTATGTATTCGCTCTTTTCGTTTACTTCGTCAAGAAGCTCATCGGTAATTCTTGAAAGAATGCTGATTGCACCTGCACAACAGATGGGGTTACCGCCGAAGGTTGAACCGTGCGAGCCTGCGGTGAGAACATCCTGCACCTTCTCTCCGAGCATTGTGCATCCGAGGGGCAGACCGCCTGCGAGACCCTTTGCGGTTGAAACGATGTCGGGTGTGATGCCGTAGTTCATGTAGCCGTAAAGCTTGCCCGTTCTGCCGTTGCCCGTCTGAACCTCGTCGATGATAACGAGCATATTCTTCTCTTTTGCAATTTCGCAAACGCCCCTCACGAATTCCTCCGTCAGAGGAAGAACGCCGCCTTCGCCCTGGATTGTTTCCATCATGATTGCGGCGCAGTTGTTGTTTTCCGCAAGCTCCTTAACGGAGTCAAGATTGTTTGCTTCCGCATAAACAAAGCCTTCCGTGAATGGTCCGAAATCGGTGTGGAAATTATCCTGACCCGTTGCGGCAAGAGTTGTGATTGTTCTGCCGTGAAAGCTGTTTTTGAGGGTGATAATTGTTGAATTGCCATCACCCTTATTCTTGAGTGCCCAGAGTCTTGCCGTCTTGATTGCGCATTCGTTTGCTTCAGCACCCGAGTTTGAAAAGAAAACCTTTTTCATTCCCGTTCTTTCGCAGAGCATTTCGGCAAGGTCTGCGCAGGGCTTTGTGTAGTAGAGATTTGAAGTGTGACCGAGAAGCGAAGCCTGAACGGTTATTGCTTCGAGCCATTCATCGTCGGCAGCACCGAAGGTGTTAACGGCAATACCGCTTCCGAGGTCGATATATTCTTTTTCGTTGTTGTCGTAGAGCAATGCACCGTTGCCTTCGCAAAGCTCAAGGGGGAAACGTGCATATGTGCCTGCGATATACTGTTTATCTTTTTCAATAATTGACATGATTATTTACCTCAACTCTGGACAAACATTGTGCCGAGACCTTCATCGGTAAGAATTTCGATGAGGAGTGAATGGGGCACTCTGCCGTCAATGATAAATACTTTTTTAACTCCTCTGCGGATAGCTTCGCGGCAGCATTCAATCTTGGGAATCATGCCGCCCGAGATAATTCCGTCATTGATAAGTTCGGGAATTTCGCTCACGGAAACCTTTGAAATGAGAGATGACGGGTCGTTGATATCGCGCAGGAGACCTGCGATATCGGTCATGGAAATAAAGCTTTCCGCACCGAGAATGCCTGCGATTTTTGCGGCGGCTGTGTCAGCATTGATGTTGTAAACATTGCCGTCATTGTCGCAGCCCGTTGTTGAAATAACGGGAACATAACCCATATTAAGCAAATCCGTGATGGGTTCGGGATTGATGTCGGTGATTTCACCCACAAAACCGAGTCTTTCGTCCTTCACCTCTGCGGTGATAAGGTGGTTATCTGCACCGCAAAGACCGATTGCCTTACAGCCGAGTCTGCCGAGAAGTGCAACAAGGCTCTTGTTGACCTTGCCTGCAAGCACCATCTGAACAATATCTGCGGTTTCCTTGTCGGTAACGCGAAGACCGTCAACAAATTCGCTCTTTTTGCCGATTTTGCCGAGCATATCGGTGATTTCGGGGCCGCCGCCGTGGACAAGAACAACCTTGATGCCGATTTGCGAAAGCAGAGCGATATCGCCCATAACCGCATCCTTGAGTTCTTCGTTAATCATGGCGTTGCCGCCGTATTTGATAACAACAATCTTGTCTGAATATTTCTGTATGTAGGGGAGAGCTTCAACAAGCACCTGACCCCTCATTGCGTTTGAAAGTTCCATTTTTATTACCTCTTAAGTTCTGTAATCGCCGTTGATTTTAACATAGTCATATGTAAGGTCGCAGCCCCATGCAGTTGCGGATGCATCGCCGCTGCCCAGTTCGATAAGCACCTGAATTTCTTTTTCGGTGAGAACTTCTTTTGCAATTTCCTCCGAAAAATCAATGCCTGCACCGTTTTTGCAGACCTCAACCGTACCTGCAGCCGATTTGAATGCAACGTCAACCTTGTTGACATCAACATCTGCTCCGCTGTAGCCTATTGCGCAGAGAACTCTGCCCCAGTTTGCGTCAGCACCGAACATTGCAGCCTTGAAAAGTGATGAGCAGATAACCGATTTTGAAACGGTGACTGCGGTTTCCTTTGAGTTTGCACCTGTTACGATGCATTCGAGAAGCTTTGTTGCGCCCTCGCCGTCGCCTGCAATCATGCGGCAAAGGTGAGTTGTAACGGCATTGAGTGCTTTGCAGAATTCATCAAATTCAGCACCCTCTGCGGTGATTTCTTCGTTTCCTGCCATGCCGTTTGCCATAACGGAAACCATGTCGTTTGTTGATGTGTCACCGTCAACGCTTACCATGTTGAACGAATCCTTGACATCCTCGCTGAGTGCCTTCTGAAGCATCTCACTTGAAATTGCGCAGTCGGTGGTTACGAAAACGAGCATTGTTGCCATATTGGGATGAATCATGCCCGAACCCTTTGCGATACCGCCGATTCTGCATTCAACGCCTCCGATTTCAAATGAATATGAAACGATTTTTTCAACCGTATCGGTTGTCATGATAGCTGCTGCAGCATCGTCGCTTTCAGCCTTAAGCTCTTTTACAAGCGAGGGGATACCCTCTGCAATGGGAGTTATGTCGAGAGTCTGACCGATAACGCCCGTTGATGCAACGATTATATCATTTGCGGAAATGCCGAGCTCTTTTGAGATAAGAGCACACATCTCCTCGGCAATTTCAATTCCGTTTGCGTTGCAGGTGTTTGCGTTGCCGCTGTTGCAGATAACAGCCTGAGCACAGCCGTCGGCAACGTTATTTTTGGTAACGGTTATGGGTGCACCCTTAACGAGATTTGTTGTGTAAACACAAGCGGAATTAGCCTTTTTCTCGCTGAAAATGAGTGCAAGGTCCTTTTTGGTTTTATTTTTTCTTATACCGCAGTGAACTCCGCTTGCGGTAAAGCCTTTTGCGGCGCAGATGCCGCCCGAGATTTGTTTCATTCTTATGTATCCTTTCAATCAAAGGGACAACCCTGTTTTCGGGTCAATTCCCATGAGTATGTTCATGCATTCGATTGCCGCACCCGATGCACCTTTACCGAGGTTATCGTAGCGTGCAAGCAGTAAAATTCTTTCTTCGTTGCCCTGAACGAAAATCTGCATTCCGTCGTTACCGCTCATGCTTTCGGCGCAGAACATTGCATCGTCGCCGAGGTTTTCGGTGTATTTTACGAAATCCGAATTATATGAAGCCTTGTAAACATCTATTATATCACAGATACCCTTGCCATTGCAAAGGTTTTTTGAAAAAATCGGCACGGAAACTGCCATTCCGCTGTAAAAATCCGCAACGATGGGGCTGAACATGGGTGCATTTTCAATTCCCGTTATTGCTTTCATCTCTTTGAGATGCTTATGCTCCTGGGTCAGACCGTACTGACGGGGAGAATTGAGGAAGAATTCTCTTGTTCCGCTTTCATACTGAGCAATCATCTTTTTTCCGCCGCCGCTGTAGCCCGTTACGGATGTGCAGGTCAGAAGTGCATCGGCAGGAAGAATTCCTGCCGCAACGAGGGGATAAACGAGAGCGATAAATCCGCTTGCGTGACAGCCGGGAACAGCAACACGCTTTGAATTCTTGATTTTTTCAAGATGTGCGGGTGAAAGCTCGGGAAAACCGTATGCCCAGTCGGGAAGAGTGCGGTGGGCGGTTGAAGCGTCAATAACCTTGACTTCGGGGTTTTCAATGAGAGAAACAGCTTCTTTTGCCGCCGCATCGGGAAGGCAGAGAAAGGCGATGTCGCAGGAATTGAGAGCCTCTTTTCTTGCCTCGGTATCCTTTCTCTTTTCTTCGCTCAATGTTATGAGTTCAATATCGTCACGGGATGAAATGCGCTGAAAAATGCGCAGACCCGTTGTTCCTTCTTTGCCGTCTATAAAAATTTTTGTCTTTTTCATTTTATTATACCTCGAGAATTAATATATGCATAATTATACGGAAATATTTGCATAAAGTCAAGCTGATTTTGCATAACGGTGTATATTTGTGAATAATATGCAATAACCTGCTGTGCTTTGTTCCTGTTTGTGCAAAGTGTCATATTTAAGGATTAAGCCGCCTGTGTATGCGGGCGGATAATATACGCTCCTACCCCCAAAATGCAATGCGAAAACGGTTATATAACTATCTTCTTCTTTGCAACTATCTCGTTTTCAGGTTCATTGCCGTCAAAAAAGCTTTTGATGTTGCCGAGAGTGATTTCCGCAATTCTTTTGAGTGCTTCGTGAGTGAGGAATGCCTGATGGGAGGTAACAAGTACATTCGGCATCATGATGAGTCGTGAAAGAACATCGTCTTTTAAGATGCTTTCGGATAAGTCCTCGTAGAAGAATTCGCTTTCTTCTTCGTAAACGTCAAGACCCGCACCGCCGATTTTTCCGCTTTTGATACCGTTGATGAGAGATTCCGTGTCGATGAGTGCACCTCTTGAAGTGTTGAGAATAAACACTTTTTCTTTCATCATTTTTATCGAATAATCGTTTATCATATGGTAGGTATCGCTTGTGAGAGGGCAGTGAAGCGAAATAACGTCGGCACGTTGAAAAAGCTCTTCAAGCGGCACATATTCAAGGTAGCCTTGTGAGGGGAAGGGGTCGTAGGCGATAACATTCATGCCGATGCCTCTGCATATATCAATGAAAGCCATGCCGATTTTACCCGTGCCGATTGCACCGAGGGTTTTGCCGTGCAAATCAAATCCCACGAAGCCGTTGAGGCTGAAATTGAAATCCCTTGTGCGGATATATGCCTTGTGTGTTTTTCTGACAAGAGTGAGCAGAAGGGCAAGTGTATGCTCTGCAACAGCGTGGGGAGAATATTCGGGCACACGAACAACGGTCATAACATCCTTTGCGGCGTGAAGGTCAACGTTGTTGTAGCCTGCACAGCGCATGGCAATCAGCTCAACACCGTTTTCTTTGAGAACATCAATAGTTTCCTTGCATATATCGTCGTTGACAAAGGCACAGACTGCCCTGACGTTTTTTGCCATGACAGCGGTGCGTGGACTGAGCTTTGATTCAAAATATTCGATTTCAATGCCGTATTCTTCTTTTAAAGTATCAAAATAAATTTTATCATAGGGTTTTGTATCGAAAAAAGCAATTCTTAACATAAAATCATCCTTCTGACATAAAGATATCCTTTCGGGAATAGTTTATCCCCGAAAGGAATGTTTTATTATTTTAATTTGTGAATGAACAAACCGCTTAAGAGCTTGGGTTCAAACCATGTTGATTTGGGGGGCATAATCTGACCTGCATCGGCGATATCCATGAGTTCTTTGAGAGTTGTGGGATACATTGAGAATGCAAGGCACATATCCTCGCTCGCTCTGCGTTCAAGCTCTCCGAGACCTCTGATTCCGCCAACGAAATCAATGCGCTTGTCTGTTCTCGGGTCGTCAATTCCGAGGATGGGGGAGATGAGGTTGCTCTGAAGAATGGAAACATCGAGTGCTTCAACAGGGTCTGCCGCATTGAAGGTGCCTTCCTTTGCGGTGAGCTTATACCATTTTCCGCCGAGAAGCATTCCGAAGGTGTGAGCCGATTCGGGTTTGTATGCGTTTTCACCGATTTCTTCAACGGTAAATTTATCGCTGATTTTTTCAATGAATTCTTCTTTGGTATTGCCGTTCAGGTCTTTCATGACACGGTTGTAGTCCATGATTTCAAGCTCGTCACAGTCGAAAAGCACGGCAAGGAAGAAATTGAATTCTTCGTTTCCGTTATAATCGGGATACTGTTCTCTGCGTTTAAGACCGACCTTGACTGCGGAAGCGGCTCTGTGATGTCCGTCGGCAATGTAGAGATAATCAACGTCAGCAAAAAGCTTTGCAATTTTTTCGTTTGTTTCGGGGCAGTCGATAACCCACACGGTGTTTGCAATGCCGTCATCCGTCACGAAATCATAAACGGGAGCATTGCTTTCTTTCCAATCGGAAACCGTTTTTGCGATTTCAGCCTGCGGACGGTAGGTGAGGAAAATCGGACCTGTGTTGGCATCGCAGTAATCAACGTGATTGATTCTGTCGGCTTCCTTATCGGCTCTTGTGAGTTCATGCTTTTTTATAACGGAATTGATATAATCGTCAATCGAAACGCAGCCGACGAGACCCGTCTGGCTTCTGCCGTTCATAATCTGACGGTAAATATAGAATTTTGCTTCTTCGTCCTGTTTGCAGATGCCGTCGGAAACAAGCTTATCGAGATTTTCTCTTGCTTTGAGATAAACTGCTTCGGAATAGAGGTCGGTACCCTCGGGCAAATCAATTTCCGCCTTGTCAACATGAAGGAAGGAATAAGGATTTCCCTTGACCATTTCTGCGGCTTCCGCGCTGTTCATAACGTCATAGGGAAGCGCTGCAACCTTGTCTGCATATTCGGGAAGAGGTCTTATAGCTTTGAAAGGTCTGAAAACTGCCATGTATATCACCTTTGTTTTGTTTTTTTATATATTACATTAATATGAATTGTTTGTCAATTTATTGTGAGAATATTGATTTTTATTTTACTAAATAGTATAATGCAGATGTATTTTAAAATAGGAGGAATATTTTATGTATTGTTCAAAATGCGGAAAACAGCTTCCCGACGGAACCGTTAACTGTCCCGATTGCGACCCCATAGTTATCAACCCCCAGCCACAGGCAAAACCTCAGAAGGAATCCTTCTTCAAGCCCGCAGGTAAGGGTTCAAAGAGCTATGCGGCACTTTTTACCGCTCTTCTCGTTTTCCCCGCAACAATCTGCACGGCAATCGACCTTGCCTTTGACAAATACGATTATTGGTTCGGCTATGTTGTAGGCGCCCTTATCGTCACATGGGTGCTTGCCGTTCTTCCCGTTCTCAGAATTACTCCGCCGCTTGTTACAGCATTCATTTGTTTCGGCGCAATAGTCAGTTACACGATGTTTATTGTTTACAAAACGGGACATTTTATGTGGCTCTCAAAATTCATCCTTCCGATGTTCATACTGACTGCCGCGTTCATTGCAATTGACGTTTCTCTGATTGGTTCAAAGAGAATAAGTGGTTTACATATTCTTTCGCTTCTTTCAATTGAATGTGCGGGTTATCTCGTATGTCTTGAAGCAACGCTCGATAACTGGATAAACGGCGTTGTTGACCTCAAATGGTCGCTCATTCTTGCCTGCGGCTTCATTTCCGTTGTTGCGGTTTTAGAAGCATTCAGCTATATCGGAAGAATCAATAAGAAATAATCGGAGGAAATCCAAATGAAAATGTCGTTCCGTTGGTACGGAGAATCAGACCCCGTTTCACTTCAGTATATCCGTCAGATTCCCAACATGAAAAGCATCGTAAGCGCGGTTTATGACGTTAAACCCGGCGAAGTATGGCCCGAAGAAAGCCTTGCAAAAATGAAAAAGCAGTGCGAGGATAACGGTCTTGTTTTTGATGTTGTTGAATCAATCCCCGTGCATGAAGATATCAAGCTCGGCAGGGGAGATGTTGATAAGCTTATTGAAGTTTATTGCGAAAATATCCGCCGCTGTGCAAAATACGGCGTTAAGTGCGTAACCTATAATTTCATGCCCGTTTTTGACTGGACACGCACACAGCTTGACAAAGAAGCTCCCGACGGCTCAACAAGTCTTGTTATGTACTGGGAGCAGATGAAGGGTCTTAACCCTCTTAAGGATGATATCCACCTTCCCGGCTGGGATTCGAGCTACACTCAGGATGAAGTCAGAGAGCTTATCTCCGCTTACGGTGAAATCGGTGCGGAAGGACTCTGGGAAAATCTTGAAAGATTTCTCAAGAAGGTTATTCCCGTTGCCGAGGAATGCGGAGTGAGAATGGCAATTCATCCCGATGATCCCCCGTATCCCATTTTCGGACTTCCCAGAATCATCACCAACGAAGAGAATCTTGACAGAATGCTTGCTATCGTTGACAGTCCCGCCAACAGCCTTTGCCTTTGCACGGGCTCGCTCGGCTGTGCATCGTCAAACGATGTTGTTGCCATGGTTCGTAAATACAGCGCAATGGACAGAATCGCTTTCATGCACATGAGAAATATTCTCATAATGGAAGACGGCAGCTTTGAAGAAAGCGGACATCTTTCCGACTGCGGCAGCCTTGATATGTATGATATTACAAAGGCACTTGTTGAAACAGGCTTTGACGGCTATGTAAGACCTGACCACGGCAGAATGATATGGGGCGAAACCGGAAAACCCGGCTACGGACTCTATGACCGTGCGCTCGGCGCGGCTTATATCAACGGACTTTTTGAAGCCTGCGAAAAAGCAGTTAAATAAAGGAGAAAATCATGAATCCCATTTCAGAAAAAATAATGTCAATCGGCGTTGTGCCGGTTATCAAACTCAATAATCCCGAGAGAGATGCTGTTGCTCTCGCAAAGGCTCTCGTTGAAGGCGGTGTACCCGTTGCAGAGGTTACATTCCGTGCGGCAGGTGCGGCAAAAGCAATAAAGCTCATGAGCGATAACTTGCCCGAAATGCTTGTGGGTGCAGGCACCGTGCTTGAAACCTCGCAGGTTGACGAAGCAATCGAAGCAGGCGCAAAGTTTATCGTAACCCCCGGTCTTGACGAAGAAATCGTTAAGTACTGTCAGAGCAAGAATATCCCCATCTATGCAGGCTGCACAACTCCCACAGACTATCACACTGCATACAGACTCGGTCTTGACGTGCTTAAATTCTTCCCTGCAGAGCAAAGCGGCGGTCTTGCAAAAATAAAGGCGATGAGCGCACCCTTCCCCATGTTCAAGGTTATGCCCACGGGCGGTATCTCGCTCAAAAATCTCGGCGAATATCTTTCATGCCCCGTTATCGCGGCTTGCGGAGGTTCATACATGGTAACCGCAGACCTTATCGACAATCAGAAGTGGGATGAAATCATCGACCTTTGCAAAAAATCGGTTGAAATCGTTAAGGAGGCAAGAGGATAATGGCAAAAGTAGTAACCTTCGGCGAAATCATGCTTCGCCTTGCCCCCAACGGATATTACCGCTTCTTTCAGGATGACCAGATGCAGGCAACCTTCGGCGGCGGTGAAGCC
This sequence comes from Clostridia bacterium, assembly GCA_017517665.1. Lineage (GTDB taxonomy): Bacteria > Bacillota > Clostridia > Oscillospirales > Acutalibacteraceae > CAG-177. The sequence continues at coordinate 106,789 of JAFWYP010000054.1, forward strand.
AATGTTTCCGTTTCGCTTGCAAACTACGGCATGGAGTCCGTTTATGTAACGAAGCTTCCTGCTCACGCAATCGGTCAGGCGGCTGTGAATTCACTCCGCTATTTCGGCGTTGACACAAGCAAAATCGTAAGAGGCGGCGACAGAGTAGGCATTTATTTCCTTGAAAAAGGTGCTTCACAGAGAGGCAGTGTGTGCATCTATGACAGAGCGCATTCCGCAATTCAGGAGGCTGCCCCCTCGGATTTTGACTGGGACAGCATTTTTGAAGGCGCAGACTGGTTTCATTTCACGGGCATCACACCCGCACTCGGCGCAAATCTTGTTGAAATCTGCAAGCAGGCTTGTCTTGCCGCAAAGGCAAAGGGCGTTAAAATCTCCTGTGACCTCAACTACAGAGGCAAGCTCTGGACAAGAGCAGAGGCAAGAGAGGCGATGACCGAGCTTTGCAAATATGTTGATGTCTGCATTTCAAACGAAGAAGATGCAAAGGATGTTTTCGGAATTGAAGCCGAGAATACCGATATTTACGGCGGAAAGCTCAATAAAGAGGGCTATAAATCCGTTGCAAAACAGCTTGCCGATAAATTTGGCTTTGAAAAGGTTGCAATTACTCTGCGTTCTTCGATTTCCGCAAACGACAATGACTGGGCAGGTATGCTCTATGACGGCGAAAACTATTGCTTCTCAAAGGAATACCACCTTCATATCGTTGACAGAGTAGGCGGCGGCGACAGCTTCGGCGGCGGTCTTATCTATGCTCTTCTTTCGGGCAAGGATACACAGAGCGCAATCGAATTTGCGGTTGCGGCATCGGCACTCAAGCATTCAATCGAAGGCGACTTCAACAGAATCGGCGTTGCCGAGGTTGAAAAGCTCGCAGGCGGAGACGGCTCGGGCAGAGTTCAGAGATAACTTAAATTTTAACAACCCCCGATTTTTTGAATCACCAAAAAATCGGGGGTTGTTTTTGTTGAATTATTAATCAAGGAAATCCTTAAGGCGCTTGCTTCTGCTGGGATGGCGGAGCTTGCGGAGTGCCTTTGCTTCAATCTGACGGATTCTTTCACGGGTAACGCCGAATTCGCTGCCCACTTCTTCAAGAGTGTGGGGATGTCCGTCTTCAAGACCAAAACGGAGAGCAAGAACCTTTGCTTCTCTCGGAGTGAGGGTTTTGAGAACCTCGTTGAGCTGTTCTTTGAGAAGAAGCATTGAAGCCGCATCTGCCGGTGCGGGAGCATCGTCATCGGGAATGAAGTCGCCGAGGTGGCTGTCTTCTTCTTCGCCGATAGGTGTTTCGAGTGAAACGGGTTCCTGTGCCACACGGTTGATTTCGCGAACCTTTTCGACGGGCATATCGAGGAATTCAGCGATTTCTTCTGCAGAGGGTTCTCTGCCTGTCTGATGAAGAAGCTGGCTGTTTGCTTTTTTAACCTTATTGATAGTTTCAACCATGTGAACAGGGATACGGATTGTTCTTGCCTGGTCGGCAATTGCTCTTGTGATAGCCTGCCTTATCCACCATGTTGCATAGGTTGAGAACTTGAAGCCTTTGGTATAATCGAACTTGTCAACAGCTTTGATAAGACCGAGGTTGCCTTCCTGAATGAGGTCAAGGAACTGCATTCCTCTGCCTACATAACGCTTTGCAATGCTTACAACAAGACGGAGGTTTGCTTCTGCAAGACGCTGCTTTGCGTGCTGGTCATCATCGGAAATTCTGATAGCAAGCTCAATTTCTTCTTCGGGGGTGAGAAGGGGAACTCTGCCGATTTCCTTAAGATAAACCTTTACGGGGTCATCAACAGCCATGCCCTTATCATCACCGCCGCCGATATCAAGGGACTTGGGAAGGTCAACATCAAAGTTTTCGATTGCCGCACTTGAAAGGTCATCAACAATTTCAATGTTGTTTGCTTCAAGAGTTTCATAAAGCTTATCAAGCTCTTCGATATCGAGATCCATTTCGATGATTACGGTATCAATTTCCTGAGTTGTCAGTTTGCCTGATGCCTTACCTTTTTCCACCAATGTTCTGAAAGGCGCTTTTAATTCTTTAACTTCCATACAATCACATCCTATAAATTATTTTTACTTAAACAGCTTTAAAAATTCCTCGTCGCTCAAAGAACCTGCATCCGTCACCTTTGAAGCGGCGGCGTTGTTCCTGAGAACCTTTATGCAATCCTCGCATTCCTGCAAAGTGTTGCTCAGATTCGTCGCGATTAACGATATTCTTGTTACCGAGTCCATCTCATCAGGTGTAAAATCTGCGGAAAACATACTCAAATCGGGTTCAAGTCCGCTGTCAAGTCCTTTTATAAGGCATTCAAATATCCTGCGGTTGAATGCGGTAACAAAATCATCGGGAGAAATTTTTTCTTTTAATTTATTATAAAAATCGGGGTTGCGCAGGAATGAGGCGATAAGAGTTTCCTCAGCCTTTGCCGCTCCGAGATTTTTTGCCCTTTCGGGGTTGTTTTTGTCCTCGTTGCTTTTCAGAAGCATCTCTGCGGTTTCGGTCCGCTTTTTTGCTTCATCCATTCGCCTCTGCCGCACGGATGCGGTTTTCAGCTGTGCTTTGATGCTTTCAACGCTGACTCCGAGTTCATTTGAAAGACGGGTAGCGTAAATATCCTGCTCAATGCTTCCGCAGGTCGCGAGCACTTGCGTTGCCGCCATAAGGAAACGAAGCTTTCCGTCATCGGTGTTAAGGTTATATTTGTTTCTCTCTTCAAGAAGCTTGTATTCCGTTTTGTTGGAAGCTTCTTTCAGGAGGTCTGCAAATCTTTCTTTTCCGTGTTTTCTTATGATTTCATCGGCATCCTTGCCGCCTGCCATTCGCACAACTCTCAGCTTAAGACCCGTTTTGCCGAGTACACCGAGTGCTCTCGCCGTTGCGGTTTTGCCGGCTTCATCGTTATCGTAGCAGATAATGATTTCTTCGGCATAGCGTGAAAGCAGATTTGCCTGCTCGTTTGTGAATGCTGTGCCCAGACAGGCAATTGCATTTGTGAATCCTGCCTGATGAAGTGCGATAACATCCATATATCCTTCAACAAGAATAAACTTGTTTTCGTTGTTGTTTTTGGCAAGATTCATGGCAAAAACGCCGTTGCTCTTTTTATAAACCAAGGTGTCAGACGTGTTTATGTATTTCGGCTTTGAATCGTCCATGACTCTGCCGCCGAAAGCGATAACATTGCCGCGCAGGTCGATTATCGGAAACATAACGCGGTTGCGGAAGTTATCGTAATAATTCGCTCTGCCGTTTTTATCGGACCGTCTTGCAAGGTTTGCAAGCACAAGCTCGTGCTCCGTGAAGCCCTTGCTTTTGAGGTGGTTTATCAGCTCGCGCCAGTCATTGGGTGCATATCCCAGACCGAAACGGCGGATTGTGTTTATTGAAAGACCTCTTTTGAGAAAATAATCGAGAGCATCTTTGTTTTTGGGGTCCATAAGACAGGAGTGATAGAATCTTGCCGCCTCACGGTTTGCTTCAAGCAGACGCATTCTCTGCTTTGAAAGAGTGTCGTCATAGCCGTCTTCAGGCATTGACATACCTGCCATCTGTGCAACAGCCTTGACTGCTTCAACATAATCAAGGTTGTCCATTCTGCGCACGAAGCTTATAACATCGCCGCCTGCACCGCAGCCGAAGCAGTAAAATGAACGGCTTTCGGGATAAACGGTGAACGAAGGAGTTTTTTCATTGTGAAACGGGCAAAGTCCGACGAGATTTTTGCCTCTGCGTTTGAGACTTATGTGTGAGGAAATAACCTGTTCAATATCAATTTTATCCTGCAATTCCTGAATGAAACGCTCATTGATTCTCATTTGCCCGCCTCCTTTTTTATTTTTTCTTGATTATCAATACAACAAGTGCCGCAATTCCCATCACAAGCGCCGCACATACCGCGCCGATAACAATTTTCCCCGCGGGGGAGGAATTATTATTTTCCGAAATCGCTTCGGAAGCGGTTTCCTGAATAAACGAATGATAATTTTCCGTTATTTCAATGTTTAAAAAAGTTACGGCAAAAGTTTCGGTTTCCGTTATCGGCAGGGTGGTCTGCGTTACCGAAGTAACCGCAGATGTTGTTACCGTTGTTGAGGGGATTGTTGTTGTAACTTTCGTTGTTGTAACGGGTTTTGTGGTGGTAGGTTTAGTAGTTGTCGGTTTTGTTGTTGTGGGTCTGGTAGTTGTAGTGGTGAGCTTTGTTGTGGTGGTTGTTGTCGGTTTTTCGGTTGTTGTAACGGTGGTTTTTTCTGTAGTGGTTACTGTTGTTTTTTCGGTGGTTTTTTCGGTTGTCTGTGTGCTGACCGGTGCGCCTTTCAGAACAGGGTCGGGTTTCTCGCCCGTACTCACGGGAGTATAAAGCAAATACGAATCCGAGGGATATTTCAGCGTTCTTTCAACGCCTGCTTTGCCGCTGTTCACAACATTCTGCTCAAAAAGAACGAGGTGGTCGCCTTTATTATATTTGACAATCGCCCAATGGTCGGAAGTGCCGCGCATTGCCGCGCTGACATAAACAACATCACCGGGTTTCGGATTTGAAGGAGTAACAAATTTATATCCTTCGCTTTTCAAGGATATTCCCGATGTACCTGCGGAAACATCAAGACCGTATGCCTCTTTATAAAAACGGATTACAAGCTCGTTGCAATATAGGGTAGGTCCGCCTTCGTTATAAAGTGCCTTGACACCGTGGAAGGTATCCGCAACAAAATTTTTACCTTTTATTTCTACATATGTTCCCGAACTGATATCGTCATACCAGTCGGCAAACGCATCCGGTACTGCTCCGCTGACAAAAAGCAGAACAGCACAAAGCACGGCTATCGCCGTTTTTTTGATATTCATTTTCTCTGTTCACTCAATTTTCTTTAAATATTAAAGGAATGCATCATTGATTTCACTCCATGCCTTGGGGATATAAAGCTCGTTGAATATCCTTACGGCGTATCTGTCCGTCATGCCTGCTATGTAATCACAGGCGGCAGTTCCGATGCCGTCTTTTTCGGCAATTTCAAGGAACTGAGGAGGAAGATTCTCTTCTTTTTTTGCGAAATGGAAATAAAGCTTCTGAATAAGGTCAACCGCTTTTTTCTCTTCGCTCTTGCAGGCAGGGTTTGTGTAAACCTTTGCAAACATAAAGCTGTGAAGCTCGTCGAATGCCTGCTGAATACCCGTTTCCATGCGGATATCGTTATCGCTGTTTTCTATGCAGCTCAAAACAAGAGTATTTATTCTTGCGCTTTTTGATGTTCCGAGTTCATGGCGGATTGCAAGAGGAATATCGTCCTCACGCATTATTCCCGCTATGGTCGCATCGTCGATATCGTGATTTATGTAGGCAATTTTATCGGCAAGACGGACAATTCTGCCCTCTAAGGTTGCCGCCTGTTCGCCGTTTGTGTGTCTTTCGATGCCGTTGCGCACTTCAAATGTCAGATTGAGACCCTTGCCGTCTTTTTCGAGCACGTCAACAACACGCAGACTCTGCGCATAATGCTTGAAGCCCGTGGGACAAACTGCATTGAGTGCTCTTTCGCCTGCATGGCCGAACGGGGTATGCCCCAAATCGTGGCCGAGTGCAATTGCTTCGGTGAGGTCGCAGTTGAGCATGAGCGCACCTGCGATTGTTCTTGCAATCTGCGAAACCTCGAGGGTGTGGGTAAGACGGGTGCGGTAATAGTCGCCTTCGGGGGAGAGGAAAACCTGGGTTTTGTGCTTAAGACGGCGGAACGAACTGCAATGGATGATTCTGTCGCGGTCACGCTGAAAAGCGGTTCTTACGGGACATTCTTCCTCGGGACGCAGTCTTCCCTTGCTTTCGCTTGCAAGCGCCGCATAGGGAGATAATGTCTGTTTTTCTCTTTCACAAGCCGTTTCTCTGATGGTTTTCATCTTTTTTCACCCCTTCATATACTAATACGCAGGAAATCCGTTAAATCCTACAATAATTTTATGAACTTTTTGTTAACAATTTATTTTTGCAGGAAAGTTGCCTGACCTGTTACGTCAAGACATCTGAATTCACTTGTTTTTTTATGTATTATATGATATTATACTATATTGAAACAGTAGGGGGTGAATTGATGTTTGCAAGAATAAACAGCATGGGTCTTTTCGGTATTGACAGCTACATGGTTGGAGTTGAGGTCGATTTCGGACAAGGTCTGCCGAGGATAGATATTGTCGGTTTGCCCGATGCATCCGTTACCGAATCGCGCAACAGAGTGCGTTCTGCTATTAAAAACAGCGGTTATTCTTTTCCGCAAAGCCGCATGACAATCAATCTTTCCCCTGCGGACATCAAAAAAGAAGGCCCTGTTTACGATTTGCCGATATTCATATCAATCCTCTGCGCAAACGAACAGCTTAAGTGCAGGGTTGATGACTGCGCATTTATCGGAGAGTTATCGCTTGACGGCCTTGTTCGACGTGTAAACGGTGCGCTTTCAATGGTTATCCGTGCAAAGAAAAGCGGAATAAAAAGAGTTTTTGTTCCTGCGGAAAACGCACTTGAATGCTCCGTTGTAAACGGCATAGAGATTTATGCGGTGGAAAAAGTCACTCAGGTCATCGACCATCTGACAGATAAAGAGCAGCTTGTTCCAGTGAGATACGAGGAGCTTGCAAAAAACGAAAACGCATTCGGAATATTTGCACCCGATTTCAAGGATGTCAAAGGACAGATTGAAGCAAAGCACGCAATGGAAATTGCCGCCGCGGGAGGACATAATATCATTATGGTAGGCCCTCCGGGGTCGGGCAAAAGCATGCTTGCCAAAAGACTTCCCTCAATTCTCCCCGATATGACATTTGAGGAGAGTCTTGAAACAACGGAAATTTATTCGATTGCCGGCGCAATGCCCGAAGGTGTTTCGCTTATCCGTGAAAGACCTTTCAGGTCGCCTCATCATACGGTGTCTCCTGCAGGTCTTTCGGGCGGCGGTGCAATTCCGAGGCCGGGCGAAATCTCTCTTTCGCATAACGGTGTTCTTTTCCTTGATGAGCTTCCCGAGTTTTCGAGGGTTGCAATGGAGGTTCTCCGTCAGCCGATTGAAGACGGAAAAGTTACCATTTCAAGAGCAAGCGCATCTCTTACCTATCCTTGCTCAACAATGGTTGTTTGCGCAATGAATCCCTGTCCCTGCGGCTTCAAGGGACATCCCCAAAAGGATTGTACCTGCTCCGAGATTGCGGCAAAACGTTATCTTTCCAAGGTGTCGGGTCCTCTTCTTGACAGAATGGATATTCATATCGAGGTTCCTCCCGTTGATTTCAACAGTCTTTCCAGCAAGGTCCCCACGGAAAGCTCGGCGGAAATCAAGAAAAGAGTCAATGCGGCAAGAAAGATTCAGCTTGAGCGTCTTGAAGGTACAGGCATAACCTGCAACGCAAAAATGAGTCCGGAACTTACAAAGAGATTCTGCCGTCCCGAAGCCTCGGCAATGGCATTCCTTGAAAATGTGTTTGAAAAGTTAGGATTTTCTGCGAGAGCATATGATAAAATTCTTCGTATTGCAAGAACCGCCGCAGACCTTGAGGGAAGTGAAAAGATAGAAATTCCTCATATTGCTCTGGCGGCACAGTACAGAAGCCTCGACAGAAAATTCTGGAGATGATAAATTTCTTCATGTCTATTGATAATGAACGGGATTTGATATATAATAAATTGATAAACTTCTGAACGGAGAAAGATGTATGTTAAAGCTTGAAAATGTTTCCTTCAAGGTTGATGTTGACGGCAGAAACCTTGAAATAATAGATAACATCAATATCGAAATTCCCGACGGTGCTTTCACCGTTATCACGGGACCCAACGGCGGCGGCAAGTCAACTCTTGCACGCCTTATTATGGGCATCAAAAAACCCACAAGCGGCAAAATTTATTATAATGATATTGATATCACCGATATGTCCGTCACAGAAAGAGCAAAGCTCGGCATAGGCTATGCATTCCAGCAGCCTCCGAGATTCAAGGGTCTTACCGTGCGCAGACTTCTCTCTCTTGCGGCAGGCAGCGAACTTCCCGTTGACGAGTGCTGCGGATATCTCACAAGCGTAGGTCTTTGCTCAAAGGATTATCTCAACCGCGAAATGGACTATTCCCTTTCGGGCGGTGAGGCAAAGAGAATTGAAATCGCAACTCTCATGGCACGCAAGCTCGACCTTGCCATTTTTGATGAACCCGAAGCAGGTATCGACCTCTGGAGTTTCTCAATGCTCGTTGAATCATTCAAGGCAATGAGCAAGGGCAGCCACAGAAGCGTGATCATCATTTCCCATCAGGAAAGAATCATGCAGCTTGCAGATAAGATGATTGTTATTGCCGACGGTAAGGTCAGAAACACGGGTACAAAAGACGAAATTTTCCCGCAGCTTATGGGCGAATTCAGTGAAAACTGCGGATTCAGAGGAAAGGAGAATTAAACAATGGATAAAAGAGATATGGGATTGCTTGAATCCATTGCCGACCTCCATGAAATTCCCGCAGGCGCATATAACATAAGAAAAAACGGTGAGGGTCATTCAAGACGCTCAACCGCAAACATTGAAATTGTTTCAAAAACGGACAAGCCGGGCATTGACATCATAGTTGCACCCGGCACAAAAAACGAGAGCGTTCATATTCCCGTTATCATTACCGAAACGGGCGTGAATGACCTTGTTTATAACGACTTTTTCATTGGCGACGATGCGGATGTGCTTATCGTTGCAGGCTGCGGAATTCACAACAGCGGCGATGAAAAATCACAGCACGACGGTATTCACACCTTCCATATCGGCAAAAATGCAAAAGTCAGATATGTTGAAAAGCATTACGGAGAGGGCGACGGCAAGGGCGAAAGAATCCTCAATCCCGTTACCGTTGTTGAGCAGGACGAAAATTCCGTTTGCGAAATGGAAATGGTGCAGATAAAGGGCGTTGACTCAACGGTAAGAGATACAAAGGCTCATCTCAAAGCAGGCGCAAAGCTTGTTATGACGGAAAGACTTCTCACCCACGGAAATCAGTATGCGCGCTCGGATATGGATGTTTATCTGGACGGCGAGGATGCTTCTTCGCAGATTATTTCGCGTTCCGTTGCAAAGGATAATTCGGTTCAGATTTTCCATCCCAATGCAATCGGCAATGCAAAGTGCAGAGCTCATGTGCAGTGTGATTCAATCATTATGGATGATGCAACTGTCAGCTCAATTCCCGCAATCACGGCTAATTCGGCAGATGCGCAGATTGTTCACGAAGCGGCAATCGGCAGAATCAATAATGATCAGCTTATAAAACTCATGACCTTCGGCATGAACGAGGAAGAAGCCGAAGAAGTTATCATTCAGGGCTTTTTGAAATAGGAGAAAATTATGATTATTACAGATACCATTAAATATATAGGTGTTAATGACCGCAACATTGACTTATTTGAGGGTCAGTATATCGTTGAAAACGGCATGGCTTATAATTCATATGCTGTTATCGGCGATAAAATCGCAATCATGGATACAGTTGACGCCGCATTCGGCGAAGAATGGCTCGGCAACATAAAAAGCGTTCTCGGTGACAGAACTCCCGATTATCTTGTCGTTCAGCATATGGAACCCGACCATTCGGCAAACATCAATCTTTTCATGCAGACCTATCCCGAGGCAAAGGTTGTTGCTTCCGCAAAGGCTTTTGTTATGATGAAACAGTTTTACGGCTCCGATTATGCCGACAGACAGGTTGTTGTGGGCGAAGGGTCAACACTTTCGCTCGGAAACCGCGAGCTTGCGTTCTTTACTGCGCCTATGGTGCATTGGCCCGAGGTTATCGTAACATATGAAAGCACGGATAAGGTGCTTTTCTCGGCTGACGGTTTCGGAAAGTTCGGAACATGGGATGCCGATGAGGACTGGGCCTGCGAAGCTCGTCGCTATTATTTCGGAATAGTCGGAAAATACGGCGCACAGGTTCAGGCACTTCTTAAAAAGGCGGCAACTCTTGATATTGAAAAGATTTGTCCCCTCCACGGTCCCGTACTCACGGAAAATCTCGGATATTATATCAATCTTTATGATATATGGTCATCCTACGGAGTTGAAACCGAGGGCGTTGTTATTGCTTACACCTCTGTTTACGGCAACACCAAAAAGGCGGTTGAACTCCTTGCAGAAAAACTCCGCGAAAAGGGATGTCCGAAAGTTGTTGTCAACGACCTTGCTCGCTGCGATATGGCTGAGGCTGTTGAGGATGCTTTCCGTTACGGCAAAATCGTTCTTGCAACAACCACCTACAACGGCGAGATGTTCCCGTTCATGCACGAATTTTTGAAGCATCTTTCCGAAAGATTTTTCCAGAACAAAACCGTTGCTTTTATCGAAAACGGCACATGGGCACTCATGGCGGAGAAGTTTATGAGAAGAGCGCTTGAAAGCTGCAAAAATCTTACTTACACCGAAGCAGGTGTTCATATCAAATCCGCAGTGAACGAAAACAATATCGCGGAAATCGAGACTCTTGCAGAAGAGCTTTGCAAATAAAATGCACATAGACGCATATGATATTAAAAAATCAAAGGAGTGTGCGTTTTATGAAGTATATCTGTGACCTCTGCGGCTATGTCTATGACGAAGAAATCGGCGACCCCGACAACGGAATCCCCGAAGGAACAAAATTTGAGGATATTCCCGATGATTGGGTTTGTCCCCTTTGCGGAGTAAGTTCAGATGAGTTTTCGCCCGCAGAAGATTATGCATAATTAAAAGCCCCCTCGAAAGAGGGGGCTTCGGCATTTTTAAGTTGTTATAAACTTATGCCTGTTCCTGCTTCTTTGCAAAGCACTCGCTGCAGAAAACAGGTCTGTCCTCACGCGGCTTAAAGGGAACTTTTGCAACTCCACCGCAGGAATCACATGTTGCTTCAAACCATTCGCGCTCACCACGTACTGCGTTCTTGCGTGCGTCACGGCAAGTCTTGCAGCGCTGGGGCTCGTTTACAAAGCCTTTTTCAGCATAGAATTCCTGTTCGCCGGCTGTGAAAGTGAATTCATTGCCGCATTCCTTACAGATGAGAGTTTTGTCTTCGTACATTGTTTTTAACCTCGCTTGAAAAATATATTTTTCGCCCTTGGACGGAATCGCACCGTCACCTTTGTTGAACAACGCTCTGCTTTAAGCTACGGGGGCATATTTAATGCTCAATGAGCATTACTTGTCAAGTTTTGCACGCATCTTTTTCCGTATTCTCTGCAAAGCATTGTCAACAGCTTTTTCGCTGCATTCAAGCCGTGAAGAAATTTCTGAGTAGCTCAGACCGAAGAAACGCAGAAAAATGACCTGCCTTTCAAAGTCCGAAAGGTTACTGTTGATAAGACCCGTGATATATTCAAATTCGAGCTTTGAAGAAAGAATCTTCGCAGGGTCGAATTCGTCGCCGCTTATTTCGGAAGCACTGTCATCAAGAGGGAGTGCGCTCGAAAGAGCGGCATTTTTATTGTTATAGCTTGCACGAACGGCAGAGAGAATTCTGTTGTTAATGCATGTTTCGGCATATGCCCTGAAGGATGAACCCTTTTCGGGGTCAAAATTTTTAACTGCCTCAAGGAAACCGAGCATGCCTTCCTGAGTGAGGTCATCGCCTGCGACCCTGTCATCGGCATGGGCATAGCCTTTGGCTTTTGCGATTGGAGTTATGGCGGAAATCAAGAGGGCCATGGATTCATCATCGCCGCCTGCAGCAAGCACCGCTAATTCTTCTTCGGTCAAAGAATTTTTCTGTTTTCGCACTATAAACTACCTCTCAAAACCCTTGTATGCTATATAATAAGCTAATTTTTGAATTTTGTCAACAACTTTTTTCATACAATGAAAAATAATTTAGTAAAAATTGCATAAAAACGGCAAAAGCCGTCGATTAATAGGTGTGCTCACAGATTTCTTTGATTTTTTTCTCAAGCGCAAGAAAATCTTCGAGTGCATCGGGCTTCTGGTTGGGATTGCGCAGAAGTGCTGCGGGATGGAAAGTACCCATGAAAAGAATTCCGCCTTTTTCAATGAATTCGCCGTGCTGTTTTGTGACCTTGAAATCCTTTGAAATAAGTCTTTGCGCAGAAATTCTGCCGAGGCAGACGATGATTTTCGGGCGGATAAGTCTTGTCTGCTCGCGGAGCCACTCAATGCATTGCTCCTGCTCTTCGGGAAGCGGATCTCGGTTTTTCGGCGGGCGGCATTTTACCATATTGGCAATATAGATATTCTTTTTGCGGTCAAGGTCAATTGCTTCAAGATATTTGTCAAGAAGCTTTCCGCCTCTGCCGACAAAAGGCTCGCCCTGCAAATCCTCGTTTTCTCCGGGACCCTCGCCGATAAACATTACCTCGGCATTTTCGTTTCCCACGCCGAAAACAAGGTTGGTTCTCGTTTCGCAAAGAGAGCATTTTCTGCACTCCATACAGTCAGCTTTAAGCTGTTCCCAATTCTCATACATTGCTGTTTTCGCCTCTTTCTCCGAAAATTTTTTTGGATTTTTCCGCATCCTTTTCTATCTGTGTACTCAAAGCCTGCATGCTGTCAAACTTAATCTCGTCACGAAGATATTCAAGAAGCCTCACTTCGATATCCTGACCGTACAGGTCGCCGCTGAAATCAAGAATGCATGTTTCGCTGCGGAAATCTTCGTTTTCAAACGACGGGCGCAGACCGATATTGGTAACGGAGGGATATTGCGTACCTTCAACCACCGTAACGGAAGCGTAAACTCCTTTTTTCGGGAGAACAAAGTTTTTTTCAAAATGCTGGTTTATCGTCGGCGCACCGATGAGTCTGCCTCTCTGATGACCGCTGATAACCGTTGATTTATAACGGAATTCTCTGCCGAGCATTGCGTTTGCAAGTGGAATATCGCCGTTTTCAACCGCTTTCCTGATTCTTGTTGAGCTTATCGGCTCGCCGTCAAAATCAACATGGGGCACGATTTTCAGCATCACGCCGTATTCCTCGCAAAGAGCTTTGAGAGTTTCACAGTCACCTTCGCCGCCTTTGCCGAAGCGGTAATTCCAGCCGCAGCAAACCGCACCGGCATTCAGCTTTTCAAGAAGTATTTTTTCAAAGAACTCGCGGCACGACATATCCTTTATATATATAAAAGGTATAACGGAAGTTTTAATTCCTTCTGTCTTAAGAATCTCATCGCGCAAAAAATCCTGCAGAATTCTTTCCGGTGCAGAGCCTTTGAGAATAAGTGCGGGATGATTATCAAAAAGAAGAACATGAGGAGAAAGCCCGCACTCCCGTTCAAAGTCGGCGGTGCAGGCAATAACTGACATATGACCCCGGTGAAGTCCGTCAAAACTTCCGAGGGCAACGGCGGTTTTTCTCATCATAATATTACTTCTTCTTGAATTGCTGTTTCATTCTGAGTTCCTTGGAGAGGATTCTCTTGCGGAGTCGGAGCGAATCGGGAGTTACCTCCAAAAGCTCGTCATCCTTTATAAATTCCATGCACTGTTCAAGGCTGAGAACGCTGTGTGGCACAAGGCGCAGAGCATCATCCGAGCCTGATGCACGGGTGTTTGTGAGATGCTTTGTTTTGCAGACATTGCAAACTATATCTACATTCTTTGCACATTCACCCACTATCATACCTTCATAAACCTCAACACCTGCGGGAATAAAGAGTCTGCCTCTGTCCTGAGTGTTGAAAAGACCGTAAGCTGTGCTCATGCCCGTTTCGTGAACAACGATTGAACCTCTTTCGCGGGTCTGAATGTCGCCCTTGTAGGGTGCATAGCCGTCAAAAAGCTGATTCATGATACCGTTGCCGTTGGTATCGGTAAGGAATTCCGCACGGTATCCGATAAGGCCTCTTGACGGAATTTTAAACTCGAGATGGGTTGAACCGCCTTCACGGGAACCCATGTTTTCAAGCTCGCCCTTGCGCGAACCGAGTTTTTCGATAACCGCACCGACATACTGTTCGGGAACTTCAACGATAAGAAGCTCCATGGGTTCCATGAGCTGACCGTCGATTTCCTTGAAGATAACCTTTGGTCTTGAAACCTGGAATTCATAGCCCTGACGGCGCATTGTTTCTATAAGGATTGAAAGATGAAGCTCACCTCTGCCCGAAACCTTGAAGGTGTCGGTTGTTTCGGTTTCTTCAACTCTCATGCTCACATTCGTTTCAACCTCTTTGAAAAGGCGGTCACGGATGTTTCTTGAAGTAACAAATTTACCTTCTTTGCCTGCAAACGGGCTGTCATTGACAATAAAGTTCATTGAAATTGTGGGTTCGTCAATCTTGATGAAAGGAAGAGCCTCAACGTGTTCGGGGTCGCAGGCTGTTTCGCCGATATTGATTCCCTCAATACCCGAAACGCAGATGATATCACCTGCTTCAGCTTCTTCGCACTCAACTCTTGCAAGACCTTCAAACTGATAAAGTCTTGAAACCTTAACATTCTGGATTGTGCCGTCGGTTTTGCAAAGAGTAATCTGCTGATTCTTCTTTATTCTGCCCCTCTCAACTCTGCCTACGCCGATTCTGCCGACATAGTCATCATAATCAAGGCTTGAGAAAAGAACCTGTAAAGGCTCATCGGGATTGCCCTCGGGAGCGTCAATATTTTCAAGAATAGCATCGAAAAGGGGCTGCATATTGCCTTCTCTGCAATTGGGGTCAAGGCTTGAATATCCGTCTCTTGCACTTGCGTAAACAACGGGAAATTCAAGCTGGTCCTCGTCTGCACCAAGGTCGATAAAGAGGTCGAGAACTTCATCCACAACCTCATAGGGGCGTGCATTGGGACGGTCGATTTTATTGATAACAACAAGAACCTTCTTCTTGAGATTGAGTGCCTTTTTGAGAACGAATCTCGTCTGGGGCATACAGCCTTCAAAAGCATCAACAAGAAGAAGCACACCGTCAACCATCATAAGGATGCGTTCAACCTCGCCGCCGAAATCGGCATGACCCGGAGTATCGACAACGTTGATTTTTGTGCCCTTATAATGAACGGAAGTGTTTTTGGAAAGAATTGTAATTCCTCTTTCACGCTCAAGGTCATTGGAGTCCATGACTCTGTCGGCAACCTGCTCGTTCTCGCGGAAAGTACCGCTTTGCTTGAGCATTTCGTCAACCATGGTTGTTTTACCGTGGTCAACATGAGCGATGATAGCAATGTTTCTTAAATCTTTTTTATTGGACAAGGGGGTCACCTGTTTTCTTTTAATTTATTCCGTAACTGCAAAGCCTTCTGCTTCTCTCTTCACCTTGAGGTCGGCAAGCATCTTTTCTTTGTTCTTGCCCGAAATCTTATAGAAGAACATGGGAAGCGAGCAAAGAAGCATGCTGATGCCGGGGATAAGAGATACGAGCGAGAACATCGCAAATCTCTGACCGAAATCAATATCGAATGCGAACTTGAGAGTTTCTGTTGAAAGCATATCCTGAGGATTCATGCCTATTACCATATAAAGAACGATGATTCCGCAGGTTGCGAATGCGTTGCCGATTTTGTTGATGAAGCCCTGGCAAGCAGAGCCGAGACCGTTTTCTCTCACGCCTGTTGTGAGTTCCATATAGTCAAGGCTGTCGCAAATCATCGCATAGGAAATAACGTTGATAACGCCGAGAGGAATGGACTGAACAATGATGAAGGGAGCAAGGATATAGAGGCTTGAAAGGTCGGTCACATAACCGATAACGGTTGTTATAACGCTTGCGGCAAAGCCTGCAAGGCAGGTTGTGATAACGATTTTCTTGTAGTCAAACTTCTTCATGAGCTTGGGCATGAGAAGAGTTGTGCCGAACATACCCACAACCGTGCAGATAAGGAAGAGAGTATTTACGGCTGAAACGCTTGTTTCATAAGCCTTTGTCTTTTCTGCAAGCGACATTGCATCGGTGATTTCGGGTCCGATGTAGAAAGAATAACGTGCAACATGGATTGCAGCCGCCTGAACAAGATATCTTCCGCTTGAAAGAATGCCCATGATAACAACGAGCATGAGGGGCTTGCACTTAAAAATTCTTGAAAGGCTGCCGGGCTGACCGGGAACTTTTTTCTTATCGGGAAGAACAACTCTTTCCTTGATGTGGAAATAGCTATTGACATACATAACGCCGCCGATTGCAACGGTTGCGATTGCAATGATAAGATATTTCATCTTGCCGAATTCGATGGGATTTGTGTCCTCATTGATAAACAAACCGACAACAAGAGGAATGATGAAGAAGAAAACTTCGGGAATTGCCGAACCGATGCTGTTGATAATCTTTGTGAAAGAAATAACATCGCTGCGTTCTTTCGAGTTGGGAGTAAGAACATTGGGGAGAGTCCAGAAAGGAACGTCGGCAAGAGTATAAGACATTCCCCAGAGAACATAGACGATTGCCGTGAAAATCATAAGGGGAACGGGTGCAAGATTCGGACTGAGGAACATGAGAATTGTGAGAACGGAAATAATGGGGGTTGCTATGATGATATAGGGTCTCATTCTTCCGTTTTTGAGGGACTTTCTGTCAACAATCATTCCCATCATCGGGTCATTGATTGCATCCCATACTCTTGCAAGAAGCATGAGCATAAGCACAAAAAAGAGGGGAAGCTGGAGCACGTTGACATAGTAGTCGCTGATTTTGCCTGACATTGTGGCATAAATCATGCCCTGACCGCCTGCACCGAGAGCATACATCCACAGCTCTTTTTTGCTGACATATCTTTTATCTTCCATGATATCTTCCTTTCAATCAGTTTTCTTGTTTTTTTGCCATTTCTTCGCGGAATTTAGCCTGAAGCTTCAGGTATGTTTCTTCGGGAATATCGGGGTTGCCCTTTGAATAACCGGGAATAAACATATCGCCTGCAACCTTGGGGTCGGTGCAGCGTGTGTCGTTTCTCCACTTATCTCTTTCTTCTGGATTGCGGAGATTGGGGATATCCATGGGGATACCGCCTTCAAGTGCCGAGAAATAGGCAAACATACCGGGAAGGAACATATCAAGTCCCTCATAAACATCAATTGTGTCAGCTTCGTTGCCTCTGAGAGCTTCGATAACGTTGTGCATGAAATAATAATCCGCACCGCCGTGGCCTGTCTTCTCTGCAAAATCCGAAAGATGGTCCCATGTGGGAACAATGCGGGGTTTGGAGTTATTATCGCCCTCATTTTCATCGCAGTTTACATAGAGAGTCTGAACATCCTCGTTCTCGGCATCTTCACGGGCGGTTTCCATTCTGCCCTTTGAGCCGTTAACGGAGTACCAGATTGAATGGCCTGCACATCCGATACCGTGAACACTCTTGAGGAGTGCGCCGTTTTCGAGAGTGATTATTTCAAGACCAATGGGAGCAGCCTTCGCACCCATGCGGTACATTCTGTCGTTATAAGCAACCTCAAAACCGCTGACCTTTACGGGTCTTAAGCCTGTGATATGGATAAGCGGACCGATTGAATGAGTGCAGTAATAGAAAGCGTGCATGAGGGTTCTCCAGTGGTCGGGTCTTCCCTGAGTATGCATATGCCAGTCTGCTTCGAGATTGTGCATATATTCTCCTTCGCCGTATTCAAACTTGCCGAGTGCACCTGCCTCATAAAGCTCTTTCATCTTTTTGGGTGCGGGCATATAGCAGCAGTTTTCGGCAAAGAAATACATCTTTCCGCTTCTTTCAACGGCTTCAACAAGCTCAACCGCTTCCTTCATCGTCTGAACGGGAAGAACCTCGCTGATAACGTTGAAGCCTTTGTCGAGAGCTTTGACCGCAAAGGGAGCGTGTTCCGTTGCATAGTTTGCAAGCACGACAACGTCCATATCATGGGTCAGGAAATCCTCATAGTTGTCATAGAATGTGACACCCTCGCCCTCATAGTCTTTCTTCGCAAGGTCGAGCATAGGGATATAGTTATCGCAGATCGCAACGGTTTTTGCGCCTTTTACACTGCGACAGTATTCAATCATGCTTCTGCCTCTGCCGACACCGAGAACACCCACTCTGATTGTGGGAGATTTTTTGATTTTTGCAAAGAATGAGCAGTCCTCATTGACCATATCAAATTCGCCGTCAACTTCAAGCTCTGCGAGCATCCACTCCCAGCGCTGTTTCATTCCCTTGTTATATTCAACAGGAACAAAGCCTGCCGTGAGATAGCTCTTTACCGCACCCTTGCGCCATTCATCGGTAGTGAGATAGATATAATCAACATCCTGCGCAGCAAGCTTCTTTACGCAGACATTGTTGAGATATTTTCCGAGACCCTTGCCTCTGAATTCGGTTCTGATGCCGACCATGTGAAGCTCGCCGCAGTTATCCTCGGGATGATAAACAGCGGTTGCAGTGCCGATATGCTCTCCCTCATAGTCAAGGAAGAAAACATCGGTTTCCATGTTTATATCGTCGTGGTTTGTTATGCGGCTGTCAAAACGGCTTTCATCTGCATCGTCTGCTTCAAGACCGTTTTTGCAGCATTCAACCCACGGCATTTTGTCGGAAGCATCTTTATAATTTGAGATTGAATAACCCTCGGGCAATTCCAAATCCGCAATGGGAGTGCCCTTGAGCCAATACATTTTAAGCTGTGCCATATTTATCACCTTTGTTTAATGAATAGTGAAGAATGAAAAGTGAACAGTTATTGACGGGTTTCACCCGTACCCATTAAAATCGGTCATAGGCGGAGCCTATCCGAAACTCTTTATTTTTCACTTTTAACTTTTAACTCAAAAAAGGGACTGTGATTACAGTCCCCTTTTGAATTGAATTATTCGCCCTTCATTTCAAGGAGCTTTGCAGTGCCGTCATAAACAGCCTGGCTGACCTTGATTGAATCTGTGATAGCTGCCTTGATGTCGTCTTCTGTAGCACCGAGTTCAACGGAGTATTTTTTGTCGATGAAAAGATTGCGTGCCATGATATCTGCAAGACCGTCAACATCAATACCGCTTTCGATGCCCTTTTCGGCATATTCCTTCTTAACACCGCCGAGACCCATTCTCATCATCCAGGGAGGAATGCTGAGTATCTTTCTGTTTTCGCCCATACCTCTTGCGGCGTAAACAATCTTGAGGAATTCCTTCCATGTCTGGTTATACATGGAGATAGGCCAAGCCTTTGCACCCTTTGACTTTTCGGCTGCGCCAACGATAACTTCACCAACCTGGCGGACTGTGAGCATAGCTGTACCGCCGCCGGGATACATTGTGAGAGGAAGCTTATCCATCATCTTAATCTGTTCGATGAGGATAACCCAAACGGGCTTTCTGCCGGGCTGAGTGCCGAATATGTAGGGAAGTTCAAGAACGGCAACGTCGAAGTTTTCATCAGCAAATGAGAAGGCAACTTCTTCCTGGTCGATACGGCTTCTGATATAGGGATGCTTCTCTGTAAGCTTCATTTCGGGCCACTGTTTTGCTGCATATGAGAAATATGAGCCGAGAATAACAGCATTCTTCATGCCGATTTCCTTACAGAGAGGAAGGATTCTCTTGAGGGGAGCGATGTTGTACTTATAGTATGCATCATAAACAGGTGCGGGGAATTCAACTCTTTCGTCGATACCTGCTGCGAAAACGAAGCAGTCGCATCCGGACATGATAGCCTTGATTTCGTCGTCTGATTTTTCATAGATGTTGCAGAATTCGAGTTCCATTTCCTTGGGAATGGGTGCGCCTTCGGGGAGAGGGGGGAGAGCAACGCTCTTGACTTCGTGGCCTCTTTCGATGAAGATTCTTGCAGCTTCGCAGCCGAGTAGACCTGTGCCGCCGATCATAAATACTTTCATTGGATATTTCCTCCTTAATCCTTTATACTTCTATACTATATAACTAATTTATAAAATAGTCAAGAAAAAATTTCTCACACATTGTCGAGCGAATACGAGAAGAAATCGAGAGGGAACCAGCTCTGCGCAAAAGCGGGAATTTCAAGTCTGTCTTTTGAATAAAGACCGCTTAAAAATACAATTGCATCTCTGTGACCGAGTTCGATATCCGCATCTCCCTCTGCCGCCTTGACCGTCACTTCTTTTCCGTCAACGGTAACGGCAAGGAATTCATCGCCGTTCATGCCGTGAATGAGAATTTTCAGCGTACCCGATGTAAGATTCATTCTCTGCGCCTTAAGAGCAAGGAACGCATCAATGTAGTTGCGGAAGTTGAAAATATTAATCATTTCGGGTGTGCCGATTGAATAGCCGCCGCAGTTTTTTGCCATGAAATCGCAGTATTCCGTGTCAAAGGAAGCAAGATTTATCGCAACGCCTTCAAGATTTCCCGTGTCAATTGCACACATGATAAGCTCGAGCATATCGCTGATATCAACGGCTCTGATTTCGTGGAGATATCTTCCGCCGTGCTTTTCGAGGGTAAAATATCCCTTGAATTCGCCGTCCTTGAATGCGGCATAGGGGATATTGTTCCATGAATGCATTATGTCGATATAATCTTCTTCTTTTCTTTCAACATAAAACGGAAGCAATTCATGGATTCCCTTGATTTTCTTGATGATATCGGTATCGTTTTCCGTAATTTCACGGGCTGTGAATTCCGATTTTCTTTCTTCGCCGATGATTCTTCTGATGTTGCCCTTATCAATCAGGAAGCGGTATTCAACGCCGATGGGCTCATAGCCGAAAAAGCCGTAGCGCTGTCTCTGACC
>JAFWYP010000055.1 GCA_017517665.1 Clostridia bacterium
GCAGCCCATATAAACATATTGTATGTGTATAGCGGTCATTTAAGATTTGTGTTGGTTAATTTCCGTTGTTTTTGTTATTATATCATCTATAATCCGTTATTGCAATACTATTACAGCCTCACAACAAATATTTTTACACATTGTATGGGTTAGAATATTATAAAAGGATGGTGACGGTGTAATGGAAGAAAAAGATTTTGCATTAAGACTTGCACAGCTCAGAGAAAAGAAAGGTGTGTCTGCCCGAGATATGAGTTTATCAATGGGACAAAATCCAGGATATATCAACAATATCGAATCCGGCAAATCACTTCCATCGTTGCCGGGAATATTCTATATCTGTGATTATTTAGGTGTGACTCCGAGTGAGTTCTTTGATTTGGAATCAAAGAATCCTACAAAGCTTGATGCAATTATTAAGGATTTGAAATGCCTTGATGATAAACAGCTTGATACGATTTCGACACTTGTAAAAGATTTAATACGTAAATAAGCATTAAGAACAGACCGACGGTCTGCTCTTGTTATTTGTCTGTGCGTATGCTATACTGAATTTACAGGCTGTGCCTGAATATATTTTTTGGAGAATGCTGTTTGAAAATGAACAACACTTTGGAGATAGTAATGTAAACCGTGAGGTTTGCAAATACTTCTCCGCAAGCCTCCGGTGATTGAAAGTCAACAATTTTTGGAGGTTTAACAATGAAAAATGACTGCATCATTCGTTTGGAAAGAACAGAAGAACACCGTGAAACCGAAACTCTCGTCAGAGAAGCGTTTTGGAACGTCTATCGTCCCGGTTGCCTTGAGCATTACGTGCTCAATCAGCTGAGGAACGATGAAGCGTTTGTGCCCGAACTGAATTTCGTTATGGAAAAAGACGGCAGGCTGATTGGTCAGAATATGTTTATGAGGGCGGTTATCAAAGCCGATGACGGCAAAGATATCCCTATTATGACTATGGGACCGATTTGCATTACGCCCGAATTACAGGGTAAGGGCTACGGCAAAATTCTGCTTGACTATTCTTTGGAAAAGGCGACAGAGTTTGGCTGCGGAGCGATTTGCTTTGAGGGGAACATCAATTTTTACGGTAAAAGCGGATTCACATATGCGAGCGAGTTCGGTATACGTTACCACGGTTTGCCCGAAGGTGCGGACGCATCGTTCTTTCTTTGCAAGGAGCTGAAAAAGGGTTATCTTGACGGCATCAGCGGTGAATATACTCCGCCGAAAGGATATTTTGTTGATGAGGCAGAAGCTGAAGAATTCGACAAACAGTTCCCACCGAAAGAAAAGCTGAAACTCCCCACACAACTGTTTTAATCTGACCGAACAAAAAGAGCCGTCCGAGCAATCGGGCGGCTTGATGTTTAAAAATCGGTTGACTTAATGTATAATTTATGATATATTGATACAAACTGATACTAATTACTATCAATTTGGAGTTTGTTATGGATATAAAGCTTTTTTCAAAAATGCTCAAAGACAAGCATTTTTGTAATCTTGAGAAAATAAAATACAAATACAGTGGGGATTTTGCAGAGTTTCTGCAGACTCTATCTGAGCTTTATTACAAAGATTTGCCCATTTTGGATTTCAACGGAAACAACCTTGTTTTCATCGAAAATCATGCGGCGGTCAGTCAGAATGCGGTCAAATTGCTTTTGAAAAACCAGAACAATTATTACGGTGTCAAAACAGCCGAAGATGAAATTGTGGCTACTTCTGCTATTGAAAACATTGATTTCAGCCGTGACAGCGTGCGTAATATTCTTAAAGGATACGCACCGAAAAACGATCAGGAAAGCAGAATTCTTGGTATCAAAAAGGGATTGGAATTTATTGCCGATACTTCCAACAAAATCACGGAAGAAAATTTGCACAAGCTCTATATGATGACAGTCGGCGATTTCCTTGAAGGCGATGACAGGCTGAATGACGGTGAATTCTACCGTCACGATACCGTTTCTATTGTAGGAAGTCAAATTGAGCATATGGGTGTTAACTACAAAAAGATACCGGGGCTTATGAAGGTCCTGATTGAGTTTATAAATACTGATGACGGCATTAATGACCTTGTTAAAGCAGCTATAATTCATTTTTATTTTGCCTATGTTCATCCGTATTTTGACGGTAACGGCAGAACAGCAAGGTTAATGCATCTTTGGTTTCTCATTCAAAAGGGTTATCAGTCAGCTCTCTTCATTCCGTTTTCGGGTTTGATTGCAAAAAGCCGCAAGGCATATTATGATGCGTTTTCGGCGGTTGAAGATAACCAGATATTCAGCGGTGTAATCGATGTAACGCCATTTGTTCTTTATTTTATTGAAAATGTTTATAACAAGATGAACAACTCAACGGATACCCTTTCAGCTTATGATGAAGCAGTGAAATCGGGAGAGCTTACCGCAAAGGAAGTTGCATTGTGGCAGTTTGTTATTTCGTGCTACGGAACGGAAGAATTCTCAACCAAACAGCTTGAAAAAGACTTTGGTAATGCCGCTTATGCAACAATCCGCAGCTTTGTTCTCAAACTTGAAAAGCTCGGACTTCTTACATCGGTCAAATACGGAACAAGAACTAAATACAAGGTTGCAGAGTAAAGCAATAGCCGTCCGAGATAATCGGGCGGCTTTAGCATTTATACATATATAAGCTCTGTATTTACAATTTCGGTAGCACGGTGGCGGATGTTATTCATTCGCTGTACCCATTCGAGTTGGTTTTGTTCTTTAAGCTGTTCGGTGATGCCTTCGGCATTTGCCATTTGTTCAACTAGCCGAGAGAACATTTCCTCTGCCTGACTGTCGATTTCGACAAGGTGAGAAAACAGAGTGCCAGTCATCAGCATTATATTGAACTGCACCCTTTTGTTGTGTTGGAGATAGTCACGGCGGACAATGCCCCATCTGCCGATTGGTTTGCTGTCCTCGGGTGAAAGTGTGATATTCGGGATTTGGTAATCGCCGACGGTGCGGTAAGTGATATTCATTTCGTTCATCCTTTCCTGTTGTTGATAAAAGTGTCGTATGTAAATCTTGCACCGAGTCTGAAGCCTGCTATAAAGCTGTCAGCATTACTTATGCAAAGAAACTCGCTCGACTGACTTGCATACTTTATAAACAGCTCTTTTTCTTCATCGGTCAGCTTGGATGTAAGCTGTTCTTCGGCTTGTGAAATTGAGTCCAGTTTCTTTTTTAGTTCGGTGCTTAGTTCTGTGCTAATTTCCTGCGGCTCGATGTTTCCGTAGTAAAAATCCTCAATAAAATCTGACACGGTATCACCCCTTATCGCTCGGATTTGCAGATGATTTTCAAGAGCAGTTCGTCAACGTCTTCTGTGGAGATACCGTCCGAGAGAAGCATATTGCGAAACTCGTTCATTCCGTTGATTAAAAGGTTGCACTCAAAGTCCGTGAGCTTCAGTTTGGTTTTCTTATTAAACATAAAAATGACCTCCTTGTATTTGGTAATACCATTTTACAAGGAGGTCTGTGTTTTGTCGAATGTGTGGGAATGGTTGTATACAGAGTTTTAAATGTTATTTTTATGTGTGACTTCATTATTGCAATGAAATATGATATAATTGTTTTACACCTAAGTACGGGAGGTTTTTATGGGAATATTTACGACACGTGAAATCGCACTTTTTATATATGTAGTCATTTTGATAATATATTTATTGCTACACAAAAAATTCAAATCTATAGTAATGCCCGTTATAAAAGCTGCTTTACATATTAAACTGGTAATTCCGTTTCTAATAGTTTTAGCTTTTGCTGCACTATTTGTTTATGTATGTACATATTTGCCTTTTTGGGATTGGATATATATAAAAGATATTGTTTTATGGGTTTTCTTTGCAGGAGTTCCTATATGTTTTAACGCAACGAGTAGAAACCTTGAAAACAACTATTTTAAAAATATATTAATTGACAATTTGAAATTTACTGCATTAACTGAGTTTATTACTGGTACATTTACTTTCCATATCATTGCTGAATTAATTTTACAACCTGTTTTATTTATTTTTGTAATTTTACAAGCAACGGCAAAGCAAAAAACAGATTCTGTCAAAAAAATTATCGACGGACTAATTGGAATAACCGGAATTATAATCATATTCCTCACAATAAAGTCTGCAATTGATTCCTTTGACGATATTCAGTATATTGATATTTTAGTAGGTTTGCTTTTGCCCATAGTACTATCTGTTTTTTATTTACCGATGGCATATTTTTTTGCTGTGTATGCAAAGTATGACGTTCTTTTTTTTAGGATGAGTTTCAGGGAAAATAAAAACAAAAAGCAAAAAATCATCCATCGCTGTAAAGTCATTTGTGCTTGCAAACTGTCATACAAAAAGATTTGCAAGTTTCTTAATGAATATTCACAAAAAATGTATGTTAACATGAATGAAAATGATTTTGATGTTATGATTAATGATTTTAGAAAAAGTCAAAAAACATTTATTGATTAACGAAACAAAAAACTCCGCTTGCCGATTATTCGGTAAACGGAGTTCGTTTTTTGGTTATAGATTTTTATATCCTATTTTTCGATTTTGCTTTTAACTTCTTCAGCACGTCTTTCTGCTATATCAGCCTCGACATCGTAGCCTCTGCTGCGGTAAATATCTGCCATTTTCATGCATTCATTATAAGCCTTTTCATATTCTCCCATTTCTTCATACAGACCGACTTTGCAATCCATTTCATCGCAGAAGTATGTTCCGATTTCGCCTGCTTTGTTGTAGTATTCCAGTGCCTCATCGTATTTTCTGAGTTTCTTTGCAATGTCACCGCCGTGAATATACATCCGCCAATCATCGGGGAATTTTTTTATGGTCTCTTTAAAAATGCTGTAAGCTTCATCAAATTTTTCTGCCCAGATAAGAGCAATCAAGAGGTTGTCTGTTTCTCTCGGATTGTTGGGGTCAGCCTTTATTTTTCCTTCAAGCTCTGAAATAATTTCATCTTCTTTTTTCAGAAGAAAAAACATCCATATTCTCTGCATGCAGGCGAGCTGATAATTTTCGGGGTCATCATTCGGGTCATCACTGACTGCTTTATCATACCACTCAACCGCAATGTCCCTGCAATAATTCATCATATACATATGAATCCACGCATAGAGCCACTTATCCTCTGTTGACATCTCGCCCTTCTTTATAAGCTTTTCGTATTCGATACGGCAACGCATAAAGTCCTCGGGGTCACGGGATTTCTCATAAACAGAAGCCAAACGCTGTGCGTAGTTATCGTAGGCAACGGAATTCTTTTTGTAAAAATCATCAACAGTTACTTCGTAAAGTCTTGCGAGTTCAGGCAATGTCAGAACATCAGGTAAAGTTGTTCCGCACTCCCATCGGGAAACAGTTTGCGAATTTACACTCAGTTTTTCTGCAACCTGCTCTTGGGTCAAGCCTTTTGCAAGACGGAATTTTTTAAGATTGTCGCTGAAAATATTGTTCATCGTTTTCACCTTTTCATTTTTTCTCGAAGCTTCTGATATGATTATATCATTCAAGTTTGAATTTGATAAGGTCTTATTTTGTGAACAGACTCTTGATTTATGTATAGTCAAGCGCAAAAACTCCCCACCGATTGCTCGATGGGGAGTTCATTTTAAATATAGAGGCTAACTTCAATATCTCGCCAGCCTCTTACACGCTTTGTCGGGGATATGGAATAGGCATATTCCTGTGCATCCTCGAGTGTCAGAGTAAACTGTGCGAACTTGAAGAAGTTCTCCATTAGTCCTTTATAGCTGCCTGTGTAGAGTCCTGATCCGGTCAGGTGTTTGCGTCTTCCTGAGTTCATTTATTGATATCACCGAGCCGTAGCCCGGTAGGTTATCAGCAACTTCATCGAATGTTACAACCGCTCTGTTCTTTCTTCCTTCAACCTCGGCATCGACCTCATAATCTTCATCATCACGAAGGTTCAGATACCACCTGAATTTGTTTTTGCCGTCGGGAACAATCCTTGAAACGAATTTCTCATAAACCTCTCTGTCAAGCTCGGGTTTTGAAAAATCAATCATTTCATTGAGTGCCGCTATGATTTTATCCCAGCAAGGTTCGTCTGCTTTTGATTCTTCGGCAAGTTTGCTTTTTTCGTAGTATTCCGTTTCAAGATCAAGAATTTCACGGTCAAGTTTATCCTTCTGCTGAACAAACTCTTCTTTTGTTATTTCGCCCTCCGTTCTCATATCAAACAGAGTTTCTTTCTTTTTCTTCAGCCTTTCAATCGCCGAATGTAGAAGAGAAAGATTGACTTCAGCTTTCTTCTCGGTTTCGAAATTCTTCTTTATGATTTCACAAATGTTTTCAATGAGGGATTTGCGTTCTTTCCAGATGGCTTCCATAATTTTGTGACCCATTACTTCGAACTTCCATCCCGCAATCATCGGCTGGTCGCAGTAACCTGTATCGTCTTCGCCCGCTTCACGTCTTTTTTTAGCAGAGCCGTTGTTACGGATGTTGTAGCACTGATATCCGTAGGCATCGGGAGAGTTCTTGTTCTTATGCCATATATTTTTGCGGAATGATGAACCGCAGGAACATCGGAGCTTTCTTGCCCATACATCACTGCTGAGCTGACGCCCGTGTTTGTGGTTACTTTTCCTTGTCTGTATTGCTGTTTGAAGCGACTGTGTTGTACGCTTGCTTTTGAGTTTCTGAACCGCTTCCCAATCCTCTTTGCTGATTATCGGTTCAAAATTGCCCTCGACACACATATAGGTTGACGAGTCAAAATTCTTGAAACGCTTCTGGTCGAGATAATTGTTTGTGTAGGATTTGCCGTATGCCATAACACCCATATAAGTCTGATTTGCAAGTATTCTCAGAACATTATCAGCGGTCCACTTAACCTTACCCGAAGCATTGAGCCTGCCGAGTCTTGTCAGCTCGTTTGCAATTTTCATTGAGCCCATTTCACCTTTGAGATAAAGCTCATAAATCAACCTGACCGTTTCCGCCTGCTCGGGATTGATAACATAAGTGTCACCGACTCTGTCATAACCGAGAATGTTACCGCATCCGTAAAGTGTTCCGTTTTCACGGCTTATTTGCTGACCCGCTCTCACTCGTTCCGAAACTTTTCGGCTTTCTTCCTGGGCGAGCGTTGCCATGATTGTCAGACGGAGTTCACCGTCACCGTCCATAGTCCATATGTTGTCCTCAACAAAATAAACCTCAACACCGATGTTTTTCAGTTCTCTCGTTGTAACAAGAGTGTCAACCGTGTTTCTTGCGAATCGGCAAACTTCTCTTGTAACGATAAGGTCGAATTTTCCGAGCTTCGCATCTTCAATCATCTGAAGAAATGCAGGTCTCTTTTTCGCCTGCGTACCCGTTATGCCCTCATCAATATAGCGGTCAACAACAGTCCAGTTCGGGTGATATTTTGCCTGGTCATCATACCATTGCATCTGATTTTTCAAAGCATCAAGCTGTGCTTCGTGTTCTGTTGAAACTCTGCCGTAAAAGACCATTTTTCTCGGTCTGTTACGGTCAAGATAATCATAGGGATTTCCGATTCTTGCAACGTTTTCATTTCTCATCTTTTTTTGCCTCCGATTTCTTAATATTTTCAAATGTGGGTTTGTTTATAAGACCTCGTTCATAGAGGATTTCAATAAGCTTCATTTCTGCAAAGTGACTGTCAATCTGCTTCAACAAATCACCCCGCATTTCGATTCTCTAAAATAAACGGTGAAATATTTGTACAGTTTAATATTATTCATAAAACTCCTTTCTTGCAAGGATGTCGATTTGCTCCTTGCGGTTGATTTTTCAACTTCTACCCAAGTTGGGTAGAAGTTAGTTTCGGTTAACTTCTGTCCAAGTTGACCAGAAGTCGGAAATTCAGACCAACTTGGACTGAATTACTTTAACTTTCAGAAATCCGGCCCAACTTGGGCTGAATTATTTTGCATTGAGAAATTGTGTCCAACTTGAGCACAATTTTTTACTTCCCGCCAACTTGTCGGGAAGTTGCTTTTGTTCGGAAATTCTGTCCAACCTGGGCAGAATTATTTTTAACTTGTGTCCAACTTGGTCACAAGTTGAGTTTGTAGTTTTAACTTCGGCCCAACCTGGGCTGAAGTTGATGTTGTTAACCTCTATGCAATTTGCGTAGAAGTAAGTTTTTAACTTCTCGACAACTTGGCGAGAAGTTGTTATTCGTGAATCTGCGTTGAGATTTTGCCTCTATTTTTATACGCACCGAGAATTTCGGGCGGTATGTTTTCAACTGCTTTTTTGAGTTCTTCGTATTCCTGAAGTTTGCGGGAAATTTCAAGTTTTTTGAGGGTGCTCTCTTTACTGTCATCAAGCTTTTTCTCAAGTTCTTCATTCTCTGTCTTTAGTGTCTTATACGCTGCATCGTATTTTTTCAGCTTTGTCTTCATCTGCTCAACACTAGGGATATATTTTTTAAGAAGAGCTTCAAGCTCTTCTGTTTTTGTCTTTTTATTGAGCACATTTGTGTCCGCGAGAATCTGCATAATCTGATCCTTCATGCGGTTGAGATGTATTGCTTCCTTGAAAAGCCTAGGCGGAATATGTTCTCTGCCCGTTTCACTCGCACTTTCGCCCCGTTCCATATCGGGATATTTCTTCACCATGTGTTTCCAGAATTCATCCTGCCACCAGGTCAGCTTTTTTCTGTTGCCGACTATGTCTTTTGCACTCAGTCTGCCGTCATCCGTTATCGGGACAAACGACAGATGCATATGCGGTGTTTTTTCATCAACGTGAATTACCGCCGATAAAAATCTTTCATTTGGAACGTGTTTCAGAATGAAATTCAGAGCGTGTTCAAAGTATTCTTTGATTTGTGCTTTTTTCTTATCCTTGAAAAAATCGGGACTTGCTGTTATAAGTGTTTCAACAACTCTTACACTATCCGTTCTTGTTCTGCAGCCGACTTCGGCAATTTGCTTTTCGGCTTCCGCACGGTATTTGCCATTCGGCTTCACAAGATGGAAATTGTATTTGCTTCGCTCGGTGTCAACGTCGGGATTGCTCGCATAATTTTCTTTTGTGCGCTCGTTATGTGCTTCAATCCTGCCGATTTCGGGACCCTTGTATTTTGCAAATCTCAGTATTCCGTATTGCGGTTTCGTCATCTTTCACCTTCTTTCTTTTCTCTGTGTTTACGGACTCTTGCTGCGTTCATAATTCTCTGAGCCTCTTTTCTGCAAGACTCGGAACAATAAACTTTTCTGCCGTCATATGCAAACTTCTTTCCGCAATGTTTACAGCTTTTCAAATGCTTATCGAAGAAAACTGCTTCGAGTTCAGGGTCAAGCGGTAAAACAGAATCACGGAAGTATCGGCAGATTTTGTCGTTTGCGAAATGTTTTGTGAACATATAGCAATCGCATTCAAGCGGCAGACAGCCGTAATCTTTTCTGTAGTTGGCACAGTTGCCGACCACAAGTTTTTTGATTCTCTGTTTTTCTTTGTCGGTCAATTCTCTTGACATTTTTTAAACCTCCTTTCTTTGGATGCGCTCTGTCCGAAATTCATTTTAGCGGAGAAACGTACCCAAAAGTTGAAATCTTGCATAACATCAAAATAAGTTGTGTGAGGATATGTAATATTGCAAAAATGCAATACAAAAAGTCTTGACACGATAAAAAAAGACCCACAAAACTCCGTTGAAGGGAGTTTTATGGGACATTAAAAGTTTTATTATATAGGCATAGGATACATAAAATGACAAATCAGAATGAGGAGTAAAGTTATGGAAAATGTATTTATCACAATAACAGGAATCAAAAATTATTTCGGAATGAAACCGTTCAAGGTCGGTAAGATTTTCAGAATCGTCAAAGAAGATGATAACGATTATGACGAAGAAGCAATCCGTGCCGAGCTTCCCGCCATTGACACAATCGGCTATGTTGCAAACAGCACAAGCACCGTTTATGCAGGTACTGTCAGTGCAGGCAGACTTTATGATAAAATTGATGATTATGCCTATGCTCAGACAATGTTTATCACACATTCAAGTGTTATCGCACTTGTGCTTTCACCCGAAGAAGTTGAGGGTGACAAAGATACTCCGCCCGTCAAAGAAAAGGAATCGGGAAACAGCAAACCGAAAACCAAAGCAAAAATCGGATTTTGAGAGGTAACAAATATGATATGGTTATTTGTCTTGTTGCTGGGATTATCGGCATTTTACAAAGAGTGGACAAAAGGGTTGTAAAACCATACTGAGTTTTGAGGGGTACAGAATATGTGGGTGATTTTTCTGATTGCTTTATCAATCAGTGTGTTCTGGAAAGAAATTTCTAAAAACTGTTAAAGTCACCGTTGTCGGGTTTTCCGACAACGGTAAATCCGATAACGAAAAAACCGATACCGTTAATCACGATATCGGAAAAGCTGACACTACTAAATACTAATATACAAAATACTAAATAACAAAGTACTTATATAACCAAATACCAACCTACCAATCATAGATGGTCGGATGGAGTTTGTGTTGAGTGTAAGCCTATGTTGGAAAAGCCTATGCAGGAAAATCCAACATTGGAAAAACCTGTACAGGGAAATCCCAAACAATTAAATACTTATATATAAATTACTAAATAATTAAGTACTTATCTATCGATCATCAATCAAAAAGAAAGGGAGCTTTTATATGATCAGATTAAATCTTGAATTACCGCAGTATCGACGGCTTGAAAAACAGTTGCCCGATATCTGCCCCGATGTAAAATTTTATCTTGAAAGTTCCGATGAAACACTTGTAAAGCTCGGTTTGTCCGACGTTGCACCTTGTGTAGTTGCCTTTGAACTCGATGAAGACGGCTTTGAGAAAATGCTCGATGATATAGTGTGAATTGAGATATGTGCTTTCAACACAGAGGATGGCAAAGACCCACCCGAAGATGATGAATATTATCAGAAATATCTGAAATATGGTTGGATGTTCGATGTGCTTCATGATTCTTTTGAAAAAGCATGCTCTTAAATTGGGAGTGTTAATGTGGAAAAATTAGACTCAATTGAAAGACTTAAAATATTGCGCACGGGACAAACGCTTCCTTGTCCGAAATGCAGCGGTAGGTTTGGTGCGGTTGGAAATCCGAAAACAACACCGATATTCAGATGTGATAAATGTGGAACAAGTATGGTGTTTACAATCAAAGATAAAAAGGAGAAATAAATGTCAAACATTCCAAAAGATTTACCCGAAAGAATTAAATATCTGCGTGAGCAGAAAGAGATAAGTCAATCCGATCTTGCCAAAAGAATCGGCATTGATGCATCAAGACTCAGTCGCATAGAAAATGGTGAGATTCAGAAAGTAAGCGATGATGTTGTTCTCGCAATCGCACAGATTTTTGAAGTGTCAACCGATTTCCTTCTCGGTGTTACCGATGACCCCGTGCCGTCAAATTTTCATATCAATGAGCTCGGATTATCCGTCGATGCCGCAAAGAAAATTTACAGCGGTGAAGTTGATGTTGACATTCTGAACATACTTATCGAAAGCAAAGATTTCGGTACGCTCACAAAAATGATTTCCGCATATTTTACCGACACAACCGACGCCGCAATCGCTTCTCAGAATCAGATTCTGAAAATGGTCGGTGAAATTCTCGGTGATGCAGTTGACGATGATGTTCTTGCCCAGATCAATCTTGCAAAGATTCAAAATCAGCAAAACGATCTCATCGCAATTCAGAGAGGTTTTACGTCAATTCTCAAAAACATAAAAGAGAAAATGAACACGGGAATGAAAAAATCTCAGAAGATGACCGCAGAGATTTTTGAGCAAATCAGAAACAATCTTTCAAGAGGCAAAGGCGCTCTGCCATACAGACTCATAACAGCAGAAAAAATGGTTGATTCTGTCATAGCCGCAATGGGAAATATCGGCGGTGCAACTCAAGAAATGAAAGACGATTTACATAAAGCACTTATGCCGTTCTTCTTGCTGGCTGCAAAGAAAAAATAAGCGACGGATTTCTCCGCCGCTTGTTTGCTTATTTTTCAATTTTTCTTTTGATTTCTTCTGCACGTTTTTCTGCTATATCAACCTCAACATCGTAACCTCTGCTGCGGTAAATATCTGCCATTTTCATGCATTCATTAT
The DNA here is from genome assembly GCA_017517665.1 of Clostridia bacterium. Taxonomy (GTDB): domain Bacteria; phylum Bacillota; class Clostridia; order Oscillospirales; family Acutalibacteraceae; genus CAG-177. The sequence goes on from JAFWYP010000055.1 coordinate 12,128, forward strand.
AAGACTTTTCATATTCTCTCATTTCTTCATACAGACCGACTTTGCAATCCATTTCATCGCAGAAGTATGTTCCGATTTCACCTGCTTTGTCGTAATATTCCAAAGCCTCATCATATTTTTTGAGATCCTTTGCGATGTCACCGCCGTGAATATACATCCGCCAATCATCGGGGAACTTTTTGATTGCATCTCTGAAAAGATTATAGGCATCATCATATTTTTCAGCCCAGATAAGTGCAATCAGGAGGTTGTCTGTTTCTCTCGGATTATCGGGATTTGATTTTACTTTTTCTCGGAGTTCGGAAATAATTTCATCTTCTTTTTTCAGAAGAAAGAACATCCATATTCTCTGCATACAGGCGAGCTGATAGTTTTCGGGGTCATCATTCGGGTCATCGCTGACTGCTTTGTCATACCACTCAACCGCAATGTCCCTGCAATAATTCATCATATACATATGAATCCACGCATAGAGCCATTTATCCTCGGTTGACATCTCGTCCTTCTTTATAAGCTTTTCGTATTCGATACGGCAACGCATAAAGTCCTCGGGATCACGGGATTTCTCATAAACAGAAGCAAGACGCTGTGCGTAGTTATCGTAAGCAACGGTGCTCTTTTTGTAGA
>JAFWYP010000056.1 GCA_017517665.1 Clostridia bacterium
TGAGTTAATAAAAAACAAAGAAGCCGAAAACCCTTGATATATCAAGGGTTTTCGACTTCAAAAATGGCACCCCCTACCGGGATCGAACCGATATCTAGCCCTTAGGAGGGGCTTATTCTATCCATTGAACTAAGGAGGCATATGTGGAATTTATGGAATTGTATGATACTGTATTAACTTGTTGTCAATCACTTTTCATCAAAAAGTGATTGACATAACAAACAATTAGGAGGGGCCTGTTATATCCATTTAACTAAGGAGGCAAATATCAAGTTGAAATCAAAGTGCGGTGGAGGGGACTGTTATTACGAGCAAAGCGAGTAACAAGGTTTTGGAACGAAGTGACAAGTTCTTATTACGAGCAAAGCGAGTAACAAGGTTCTGATGCGTCAGCATCAGGTTCTTATATCCATTTAACTAAGGAGGCGGATATGTATAAAATTCAACTAAACCATTTTATCAAAAACATATTGTAAAGTCAAGCCGAAAAAAATGATGTAATGCCTTGTATATTCGGCATTTTGCCGATAAATAATACTTGAAAATTTTGACATAATATTATAAAATATGTAATTGGTAAAGTATGCGACTACTCAACAATAAAAATTCTGAAAGGATTGAAGAAAATGAGCTTACTTAACAAAAAGACAGTTGACGACATTAATGCAAAGGGCAAGAAGGTGCTTGTTCGCTGCGATTTTAACGTGCCCCTCAAGGAAGGCGTTATCACAGACGAAAACAGAATCAATGCAGCTCTTCCCACAATTCAGAAGCTTATAAATGACGGCGCAAAGGTTATCCTCTGCTCCCACCTCGGCAAGCCCAAGAACGGTCCCGAAGCAAAGTTCTCACTTGCTCCCGTAGCAAAGAGACTCAGCGAGAAGCTCGGCAAGGAAGTTGTTTTTGCAGCTGATGACACAGTTGTCGGCGAAAACGCAAAGGCAGCAGTTGCAGCTATGAACGACGGCGATGTTGTTCTTCTTGAAAACACACGTTTCCGTGCAGAAGAAACAAAGAACGGCGAAGCTTTCTCAAAGGACCTTGCAAGCATCTGCGAAATGTATGTTAACGATGCATTCGGCGCAGCTCACAGAGCACACTGCTCAACAGTAGGCGTAACAGCTTATGTTGAAGAAGCAGCAGTAGGTTACCTCATGGGTAAAGAACTCAAGTATCTCGGCAACGCTGTTGAAGATCCCGAAAGACCCTTCGTAACAATCCTCGGCGGTGCAAAGGTTGCAGATAAGCTCAATGTTATCGAAAACCTTCTCAACAAGGCTGATACTCTTATCATCGGCGGCGGTATGGCTTACACATTCCTTGCAGCTCAGGGCTACGGCGTAGGCAACTCACTCCTTGACGAATCAAAGATTGATTATTGCAAGGATATGCTTGCAAAGGCTGAAGCAAAGGGCGTTAAGATTCTTCTTCCCGTTGATGTTGTAACAGCAGCAGGCTTCCCCAACCCCATTGATGCTGAAATCGAAACAGCAGTTTATGCAGCAGATGCTATCCCCGCAGACGTTGAAGGTCTCGACATCGGACCCAAGACTGCAGAACTCTATGCAGATGCAGTCAAGAGTGCAAAGACAGTTGTATGGAACGGACCCATGGGCGTTTTCGAGAACCCCACTCTTGCAGCAGGCACAATCTCCGTTGCAAAGGCACTTGCCGAAACAGACGCAGTTACAATCATCGGCGGCGGCGACTCAGCAGCAGCAGTTAACACTCTCGGCTTCGGCGACAAGATGACTCACATCTCAACAGGCGGCGGTGCATCACTCGAATTCCTTGAGGGTAAGGCACTCCCCGGTATTGAAGCAGTAAATGATAAGTAATTTTGGCGAAATTTTCTTTTCTCCCTCGGTCGCGTATCTATATACGCTTCCCTCAGTGCGAAAAACAAATTTCATCCAAAATTCCATTATCCTTTAATAAACAATGATTTATAATATCGAAAGGACATAAAATCCATGGATAAATCACTCCGCAGACCTGTTATCGCAGGCAACTGGAAAATGAACAACAATCCCGAGCAGACAAAGGCTCTCATTGAAGCTATGAAGCCTCTCGTTGCAGACGCAGATTGCGATGTTGTTATCTGCGCTCCCTATATTGACCTCTATGCAGCTATGGAAGCAGCAGCAGGTTCAAACATCAAAATCGGTGCCGAAAACTGTCATTGGGCAGAAAAAGGTGCTTTCACAGGCGAAGTTTCCGCTGAAATGCTCAAGGCAGCAGGCGTTCCCTATGTTATCATCGGTCACTCCGAAAGAAGACAGTATTTCGGCGAAACAGACGAAACCGTACGCGATCGCGTAAGAGCTGCTCTCAACGCAGGTCTTAAGGTTATCCTTTGCGTTGGCGAAGTTCTCAAGGAAAGAGAACTCGGCATCACAGCAGAGGTTGTAAGACTCCAGACAAAGGTTGCACTTTCAGGCGTTTCCGAAGCTGAACTTGCAAACATCATCATTGCTTACGAACCCGTATGGGCTATCGGTACAGGTCTTACCGCTACTCCCGAGCAGGCAAACGAAGTTTGTGCTGTTATCCGTGCTCTTATCGCAGAGCTTTACACAAAGGACGCAGCTGACAAATTCGTTATCCAGTACGGCGGTTCAATGAACGATGCAAACGCAGCAGAGCTTCTCGCTCAGTATGATGTTGACGGCGGTCTTATCGGCGGTGCATCACTCGTTGCAGAAAAGTTTGCAGCTATCGTTGCAGCAGCTTCAAAATAATCAAAATTGTTAAGGGGGTCGTAAACCGCGACCCCTATATTTTTGAAAGGATGTTTGTTATGAGCAAAAAACCCGTGCTTCTTTGCATTATGGACGGCTTCGGAAGAAACGACAGCGATTACGGCAACGCAATTGCTGCTGCAAAAACTCCGAACCTTGATAAGATAATGGCTGAAAACCCCATGACATATATCGGCGCTTCGGGTATGGACGTAGGTCTTCCTGACGGTCAGATGGGTAACAGCGAAGTAGGTCACACCAACATCGGCGCAGGCAGAGTTGTTTATCAGGAGCTTACAAGAATCACAAAGTCAATCAATGACGGTGATTTCTTTGAGAATGAAGCTCTTCTCGGTGCAATCGAAAACTGCAAGAAGAATGATTCCGCACTCCACTTAATGGGTCTTCTTTCTGATGGCGGCGTTCACAGCCACAATACCCACCTTTACGGACTTATTAAAATGGCAAAGGACATGGGTCTTGAAAAGATTTTTGTTCATTGCCTTATGGACGGCAGAGATGTTCCTCCCACATCGGGCAAGGATTTCGTTGCTGACCTTTATAAGAAATGCGCTGAAATCGGTGCAGGCAAAATTGCAACAATCATCGGCAGATATTATGCAATGGACAGAGATAACCGCTGGGAAAGAGTCATCAAAGCATATGACGCAATGACAAAGTGTGAAGGCGTTAAGTTCGATTGCGGCTGCGAAATGATTGAAGAATCATATAAGAACGAAGTAACAGACGAATTTATCGTTCCTGCAGTAGCAAACGATGCACAGCCCGTTTCCGATAACGATTCGGTTGTATTCTTCAATTTCCGTCCCGACAGAGCAAGAGAAATCACAAGAGCTTTTGTTGACAGTGAATTCAGCGGATTTGAGCGTGAACAGCTTAAGGGACTTTACTATGTCTGCATGACACAGTATGACGCAACAATGCCCAATGTTCAGGTTGCATTCAAGCCCCAGACACTTGATAATACCTTCGGCGAATATCTTTCTGCGAAGGGCATGACACAGCTTCGTATTGCTGAAACAGAGAAGTATGCTCACGTAACATTCTTCTTCAACGGCGGCGTTGAAAAGCAGTATGACGGTGAGGACAGAATCCTTGTTAAATCACCTGCAGTTGCAACTTATGATATGCAGCCTGAAATGAGCGCATATGAAGTAACCGAAAAGCTTCTTGAGGCTATCGGAACAGATAAATATGACGTTATTATTCTCAACTACGCAAACTGCGATATGGTTGGTCACACAGGTGTGTTTGAAGCTGCTGTTGCGGCAGTTGAGGCTGTTGATACCTGCGTTGGCAAAATCTGCGATGCGGTTTCCGCAAAGGGCGGCGTAATGCTCATTACCGCTGACCACGGTAACGCAGACAAGATGTATGAACCCGACGGTTCACCCTTCACAGCTCACACAACAAATCCCGTTCCCTTCGTTGTTGTAGGTCATGACTGCGAGCTTAAGGAAGGCGGTAAGCTTTGCGATATCGCTCCCACAATGCTTGATATCATGGGTCTTGAACAGCCTGCACAGATGACTGGTGAAACCCTTATTAAATGATTGACATCACCGATATTGCGTGATATAATAAGAAAAAATAATTTTTCGGAGGATACAGATATGAAAATCAAGACTCTTGAAACAAAGAATCTTTGCGAAAGCGCTAAAAAGGGCGGCTGCGGCGAATGCCAGACATCCTGCCAGTCAGCATGCAAAACAAGCTGCGGTGTTGCTAATCAGCAGTGCGAAAGCAAGAAATAAGAATTAATAAAATGCCGCCAATGTGGCGGCATTTTTAATGGGTGGTATATATGATACATTGTTATAAACTCGGCGGTCTGAATATTGTTCTTGATATTTTTTCGGGCTCGGTTCATGTTGTTGACGAGGTTGCATACGACATAATCGAAATGTATGAAACCGAAAGCCGTGAAGATATCATCGCAAAAATCCTTGCGAAATATCCCGACCGTGATGATGTTACAAAGGAAGAAATCGAGGATTGTTTTGAACAGCTCGAAGAGCTTCGCTCAGCAGGCAAGCTTTTCACTCCCGACACCTTTGAACCCATGGCGGGCGACCTTAAGAAAAAAACTTCGGGTGTTATCAAGGCTCTCTGTCTTCATATTGCACATACCTGCAATCTCAACTGTTCATATTGCTTTGCAAGCCAGGGCAATTATCACGGCGACAGAGCCGTTATGAGCTTTGAGGTCGGCAAACGTGCACTTGATTTCCTTATCGAAAATTCGGGCAGCCGCAGAAATCTTGAGGTTGACTTTTTCGGCGGCGAACCTCTCATGAATTTTGAAGTTGTGAAGCAACTTGTTGAATATGCACGTTCCGTTGAAAAAGAGGCAGGCAAGAATTTCCGTTTTACCCTCACAACAAACGGCGTGCTTGTTGACGATGATGTTATTGAATTTTCAAACCGTGAAATGAGCAATGTTGTTCTCAGTCTTGACGGCAGAAAAGAAGTGCATGACCGTTTCCGTGTTGACTATGCGGGCAATGGCAGCTGGGAAAAGATTGTCCCGAAGTTTCAGAAGTTTGTCAAGGCAAGAGGGAATAAAAACTATTATATGAGGGGTACTTTTACCCATGCAAACCCCGATTTCCTTGAAGATATAAAGCAAATGCTCGACCTCGGATTTACGGAGCTGAGCATGGAGCCCGTTGTCTGTGCATCCGATGATCCCTCTGCACTTACTCAGGAGGATTTACCCGTTGTTCTTGACCAGTATGAAAAGCTTGCAGAGCTTATGCTCGAAAAACATAAAGAGGGCAAGCCTTTTACATTCTATCATTATATGATAGACCTCAAGGGAGGACCGTGCATTTACAAGAGAATTTCGGGATGCGGCTCGGGCACTGAATATATGGCTGTCACTCCGTGGGGCGACCTCTACCCCTGCCACCAGTTCGTGGGCGAAGAGAAATTTAAGCTCGGCGATATCTGGAACGGCGTTGACAACCACGAAATTCAGAAGGATTTTGAATCCTGCAACGTTTACGCACGACCCGAATGCAAGGATTGCTGGGCAAAGCTCTATTGCTCGGGCGGTTGTGCCGCAAACGGCTACCATGCAACGGGCTCGGTAAAGGGAATTTATGAATACGGCTGTGAGCTTTTCAAAAAACGCATGGAATGTGCTATTATGCTCGAAGCCGCAAAGGCAGTTGAGGAATAATGAAAACCCCGATTTGCGATTTTGTGAATAAATATAAAAACAGCGGTAAAATGCGTCTGCATATGCCGGGTCATAAGGGAAAAGATTTTCTCGGCATAGAAAGTCTTGATATAACCGAAATAAGCGGTGCGGATGTGCTTTACAATGCAAAGGGCATAATCAGAGAGAGTGAAGAAAACGCGGCAAAGCTTTTTGGTACAAAGAAAACCGTTTATTCTGCCGAAGGTTCATCGCTTTCAATCCGCGCGATGCTTTATCTTGCAACTCTTTATGCAAAAGAGAACGGCAGAAAACCGATTATTGCCGCAGGCAGAAATGCTCACAGAGTTTTTATGACTGCCGCCGCACTTCTCGATTTTGAGATTGCGTGGATTTACCCCCAAAAAAGCGAAAGCATTATTTCATGCGATATTTTACCCGAGTATCTCGATGCGTTTCTTTCGGATATGGCTGAAAAACCCTCTGCGGTTTATATTACAAGCCCCGATTATCTCGGCAATATTGCGGATATAAAAGGGATTTCCGCCGTCTGCAAAAAACACGGTGTTTTGCTCCTCGTTGATAATGCTCACGGCGCATATCTTAATTTTCTTTGTGAAAATATGCATCCGATTTCACTCGGTGCGGATGTCTGCTGCGATTCGGCGCATAAAACCCTGCCTGTTTTAACGGGCGGTGCTTATCTCCATATTTCGGAAAATGCTCCCGAAATGGTGAACGAATATGCAGAAAAAGCAATGTCGCTTTTCGCCTCAACAAGCCCGTCATACATCATTATGCAGTCGCTTGACATGGCGAATAAATATATTGCCGACGGCTATCCCGAAAAGCTTTCAAAAACCGCATTTTCTGTTGAAAAACTCAAAAAAAGACTTTCCGATTTTGGCTTTGAGCTTGTAGGAAATGAACCGATGAAGCTTGTTTTGAGCCCGAAAAGCATGGGATATACGGGCGAAGAAATTGCGGAAATTCTCTCAAAAAAAGGTGTTGAATGTGAGTTTTCCGACCCTGATTTTGTTGTTATGATGTTCACTCCCGAAATCGGCGACGATGAAATTGACTATATCGGAAATATTCTTCTTAAAACGGAAAAGAAAGAAAAAATATCCGAAAAGCCCCCTGTTTTGTCAATCTCCGAAAAGGCTATGACAGTCAGGGAAGCAGTTTTTTCTCCGTCGGAGAAAATTGACATTTCGGAATGTGAGGGCAGAATTCTCGCTTCTTCCGCAATAAGCTGTCCGCCTGCAATTCCTATAGTTGTGTGCGGCGAAAAAATTGATAAAAATGCAATAAAATGTTTTGAGTATTACGGCGTGAAAAAATGCCGTGTTATAAAACAACCTGAATAAAAATCAATCACCCTGCAAAAATAAAAGCAGGGTGATTTTTTTGACTGTAAAAAGACGAATATTTATAAGAGTGATATCATATCTGGTTGCAATCTGTGTTGTCTTTGCGGCGGCGGGACTTTTTTCTCAGCGTGCAAAAGCAGGCTATGAAGAAACTCTCGGTAAGGTCAGAACTGCAAATCTCGGGTCAATGTGCGGATATTTCCGCGATATCAGTGCAGGTCTGCGCTTGCTTGCTGTATCGGCAGACACCTCACTTTCAGACAGCCTTTCCTATGTTGATGCGAGGGTTATGGGTGCAAGAAGCTGTCTTAACGGCTTCAATGCAAAAAAGGTTAAGAATATCAGCGATTTTCTGAATACCGTTAATAAGTTTACCGACAGCTTTGCAGGCACATCCGAAAAAAGAAAAATTGCAATCTATCTCTCGGAATATGCTCAGGAGGTATATTATCATCTTAACGATGTTTCGTCCGGGATAATCAACGGCGCATATTCGCTCACGGAATACGGAAGCATCTATCAGAATGACAGCAAGCCGTATTTTGAAGACTATGTTGACTATTCAAACGGCAATGAAAAAGAGCTTTTCGGTGCGGCTGCGCCTGCATCGGCAAACGAAAACGGCTCATATTTCAAAGAGGAAGTTACGGAAGAAACCGCGATGAAGACCGCGGGTAAGGTGACGGGAATAAATCCCGCTTTGTGGAGAAAAAACGATGCTGAATCCGATGTATATTCATTCCGCCATGGGGATACGCTTGTGAATGTTGCAAAATCGGGACAGGTTTGCAGAATCATAAATCCCATGCCGTGCAAAACGGCAAAAATTTCTCTTGTCGAAGCCGAGAGAAAGGCAACTGAATATCTTGCGGAATTCGGATATGAAAATATATCGGTGCTGAGGCGTGGAAAAAGTGAATTCACAGCCTCTTTTTTGTTTTATCCGATTGTTAACCGTGTTATGCTGATGACCTGCCCCATAGCGGTTGATATATGCTTATCAAGCGGTGCGCTGACCTTTATGGACTCATATGGTTATATCAGAAATTACAGAAATAATATTCATGTACCCGATGATGCTTTAGGAAGCTTTTATTGCCTCAAGGAAATAAAAGGCAAAGAAAAACTCTGCATTTTCTCGGAGCGCAAATATAATAATTACATCTATTATGTTTACACAGACCCTGAAACAATGAAAATTATTCTCACGGAAAATGCATGAATTTTCTTTACGGACAGAAAAAGTTGTGATAGAATAAAAACAAAGGAGGCGTAAAAATGAAAAAAATAATGAAAACAGTTTCGCTTATCATGGCAATCATCATGTTGGTGCAAGTGCCTCTTGCGGCAAATGCGGCTTTTGATGCACCCACTCTCACAAGAGGAGAATGGGATGAACTTTATGAGGATTACTGCGATGAAAACACTCTGCCTATGCTTTGTGTAGGTGCGGACGAAAGCTCCGTCAGCCTTGTGTGGCATGCCGATAAAGATAAAGCACAGCCCAAGGTGCGTCTTGCAGAGAAAAAGAACATGGACGGTTATAAGGAATTCACAGGCAAAACAGCCGAAGCGGAAAATGATGATCAGGTTGTTTGCCGTGTTATTATTGACGGTCTTAAAGAAAATACCACATATTACTATAAGTGGTATTCCGATAACGGTTGGAGTAAGGCTTATAAATATGAAACCAAGTCTTTTACCGACCATAAAGCGATCGTTGTAGGTGATATTCAGATCGGCGGTCAGTCAGAGGAATCAAGCGTTCAGTCCGATGTGGGATATAACTGGAACAATGTTCTTGCAAAGGCACTTCAGGATAACCCCGATATCAGCTATCTTGTTTCACCGGGTGACAACACCTCGACGGGCAAAACTGCTGATGAATGGCAGACTCTTCTTATGCCTGCAGGCGTAAGAAATCTTCCCATGGCGCTTGCAATCGGCAACCATGATAAAAAGGGCATGGCGTATAATTACTACACAAACATGCCCAATGAATATTTCGGAAAGTATTTTGAAGGTCTTGACAGAGATTTCTGGTTCCGTTACGGTGATGTTCTCTATCTTGTTTTCGATGCAACCTCCGCATCTGCTGCAGACCATATGGGCATGGCAAAGGAAGCTATTGAAAAGAATCCCGATGCAAAATGGAGAATCGGTGTAATGCATCAGGCATTGTTCGGCCCTTCGGTATGTGCATTCAGCGCAGAAACACAGATTCTTCTCAATGCGGTATTTACTCCGATTTTCGATACCTTTGATGTTGACCTTGTTCTCACGGGCCACAGCCATATGCAGGGAAGATCCAACTTCATGTATGAAAGCATGACAATAGGCAAGGCTGAAAGCGGAAAAACTTATACTGACCCCCTCGGCACCGTTTATCTCAACACAAACGCATTCTGTGACCACAGCAGCTTTGAGGAATATGAATTTCTTAATCTTCCTTATGTTGCATACAGCTTCGGAAAGAACGATGTTACAACATACACAACCCTCGAATTCAAGGGTGACAGCATGGAAATCAAAACCATGCGCGGCGATAACAGTGAGCTTCTTGATTCACTCACAATCGTTAAAACCAAGGATGACCATAACGATGACGGCATACTCAAAAAGTTTCACCGACTTCTTTACAAGGTTGTTGAAGTTCTCGGATGGGTATATCTTGAGGGTGACAAAATCACCGTTGCCATCAGAGGCGGACATTTCTAAATAAAATCAAAGTGCTGTCTTTTTAAGACGGCACTTTTCTTTGAAAATGATTTTTAAAGTCCTTTTTATGGTACACCTCTCTTGTTATAATGTAGACAATGAAACAGACGAACAAAAGGATGTTCGGTAAAAAATTAAAGATTTTTTGTGATTTTTGTTAAAAAACTTTGCATTTTGCAGACGAAATTTTCAATTTGCACACTACTTATTGTGGTATAAATGTTTGACACACAGCATATATTGTGCTATAATAATAATACAAACAAAAGTTGCAAAAAATCGAACATTTGTATTGACAAACGAATGTTCGTCTGTTATAATAACAATCACAGAACAAATGTTTACGCTTTGTTCGCAAGGGAGGATTTAAAATGACATTTGCAGATATCATCAGAACAGTATTGGAATTCGCGGCAGTTATTCTGCTTATCGTAGGATTTATAAATGAAAAGAAGGTTGTTGCTTTTGAAGTGAAGCTTGCAAGGGCGATAAAAATTCACCTTCGCAATCGCCGTATCCGCAAACAGAGAGAAAAAGCCGCAATGCGTGCAAAAATTCAGTCCAGAGCATCAGAGGAAATTTATGAGGAAGAACCCGTTCTTACTCTTGTTCATGGCTCGGGCAAAGCTCATCAGGTAGCATAATTATACTTTCATATTTTATTGCACAAGGGGCATCTTTCGTCAGAAAGATGCCCCTTGTTACTTAAATCCATTTTTTTATAAATTCAACAACTCTTGCGGTTGAATTTCCGTCGCATGCGGAAAGCTGTTCGTTTATGAATTTTTTCATTTTATCGGTGGGCGGATTTTCTGCGGTTCTTCTTATGCAGTCAAGCAATTCCGCACCGTCCGTCACCGTTTCTCCGGGCAGATCGTCAGGAAAGTCAAGATAAAATCCGCGTTCATATTCTTTGTAATCGGGGCAGTAGAAAACCGTAGGAACGGAAAGAAGTGCCGCATCATAAATAACCGAAGAATAATCGGTTATAATAACCTTGCAGGCTGCGGTCAGTTCAAGCGTTGAATCGGTTGATAAATCAAGGATATTGGCGTATTCACCGTTTTCAAAGCGGTAGTCCATGAGAGGGTGGCGGCGGATGATAAAAACTTCGTTACCGTTCATAGATTTGCTGAGTTCTGCCCAATCAATCGCGGGGTCGTATTCAATTCTTTTGCCCTCGTTTTCTCTGAAAGTGGGGCAGTAAAGATAAATCTTTTTGTTTCTTAATTCGGGATGGTTTTCAAAAATGGTTTCGCACATTTCGGGCGCGGATTTGATGAGGCTGTCTGTTCTCGGAAGCCCGAGAGGGAGACAGATATCCTTGCTTATTCCGAAAGCAGATGAATAACTTTCGCGGCATTTTTCCGAAGTTACCGTGACTGCGGTATACTGCGAATGGGTGGCTATTTCTTCATCGGGAGTAAGCTGTGACGGTGCATCAAGACCGAATTTCTTGAAAGCGCCGCAGGCATGCCATATCTGAAGGAGTTTCTGCCCTTCGCGAAGTTTTATGACCCTCATGTATCTCACATAGTCGTCGGTCACAATAACCCTGCTTGTCATGAGATAAAAATACGCAAGCGGTTTTATCTTAACGGAATGGGGCAATTTGTGAGCAAAGATTATTTTTTTTGCATCAAGTGCATCGTAAACAGCTTTTGCGTTTTCAAGCAGTTTTCCGTCTGCCCTGACGGAATAGAACAAAACAACATTGCAAAGCGGCAGAACAGAACAGAACGCACGCCATGTTTTATTGAGAAATCTGAGTATTTTTCGTCTGTTTCGGACACTAAGAAGCTTTTTTATCAGATTTTTCATCGAATTCCTCCGAAAATTTCCTTTCATATATTTTAATATAACTAACATTTTTTTACAATAGAAAAAATGCAAAATATATCAAAGAAATATTTTGAAAAAATTTTAATTTTTCTTTAAAAAAGTGTTGACTTTTATAAACTATTGTGTATAATATATATCCGTAGCCCAGTTGCGAGTTACATTGGGGAATAGTGTAACGGTAGCACGACAGACTCTGACTCTGTTTGTTGGGGTTCAAATCCCTATTCCCCAGCCAGTAAGCACCAAGTCAAACGACTTGGTGCTTTTTTGTTGAAAAATCCCCTGTCTGAAACAGGGGATTTTCACATTAATATTTGAATTCTGTGTAGTTAACCGTTGTTTCAAGGTCGGCTGTGGCTGTTTTAACCTTTGCGATTGAATATCTGACATCATTGAGAGCAGCCGACATTTTAATGCTGTGGGTGAGTGAAACGAAACGGTTGTTTGAAGCATTGATTTTGGCGGTGATTGTCACCTTGGTTGTTTTGACAGTGATTGCACCGACGCCTGCTCCCGCTTCCGAAAGACCGCTTCTGATTTCATCGGCATCCTTATAATCTTTTGTGAATCTTCCGAGTGCACTGCTTCCCTTGAGAGGATTCGTTTCGTTTTTAACGGTTATCGAGATTTCATAATATTTGCCGTCGTTGCTGAGCTTGCAGGTCGCGCTTGAAACATCGGATGACTTAAGTGTGCTCTTGACAAGCTTTTTGCCATCGAAGCTGCCTTTCTTTACTGTTTCGGATGAGCTTCCTTCACCGAGGAAATCGCCTACGGTTTCTCTGACTGCGCTTATTTTTGCGAGTGCGCCCATGTTAAGATTGCTGAGCACGGTATCGGTTGATTTTTTATAGCCTGGTTTTGCTTTTGAAGCAGATGAAGCCGCGTTGTTATAAAGATTTACGATATCTGCAACCTTTGTCGGTGCGGTAACCTTCTTTTGTGTTGTGGAAGGTTTTTTGGTTGTGGTTGCTTTCTTTGTGGTGGTTATTTTCTTTGTGGTGGTTACTTTCTTTGTTGTAGTGGGTTTGGTTGTGGTTGTTGTCGGGTTTTCTGTTGTGGCTTCGGTTGTAGTTTCTTCCGTTGTTGTAACGGTTGTTTCTTCGGTTGTTATGATTTCCGATGTTGTTGAGGGTGCTTTTGTTACTTCCGGTTGTTCAACAACGGACAGTGTTGTGGTTTCGGGTACTGCTGTGGTTGTTACCTCGGGAGTTTCATTTTTGCACGATGCGAAAGCAAAAAATATTGAAAATACCGATGCAAGAGAAATTATTTTTTTGAAAGAATTCATATGATAGCCTCCTTTTTATACTATTCCTGCTGCTTTAAGGTTTTCCTGATGTTCTTCAAAAGTTTCTGCATAATAGTAATTTGCGTTTTCATCATGACAGAAATAAAGATAATCGACGTCGGCCGGATTGAGTGCGGCATTGATTGTTCTCATTCCGGGATTTGAAATAGGGCCTGCGGGAAGTGCGGAACATTTATAAGTGTTGAAATGGCCGTTATATCGGTTTATGTCGCCTGAAATATAAGGCTTCACATGGCGTTCAATATAGTAAATTGAAGAATCCATCTGAAGCTTCATGCCTGCTTCAAGACGGTTATATATTACTGCCGCGATTTTTGCAACCTCGGAGGATTTTGCACCTTCCTTTTCTATTATCGAAGCAACGGTGAGGATTTCGTCCATGCTGTAGCCGAGCGATGCCGCCTGAGATTTCATTGAATCGGTTATCCTTGCTTTGCCGTTTCGGAGGAATTTACCGATTGCATCCTGCGGTTTCTGGTTGAGATAAAATTCGTATGTATCCGGGAAAAGATATCCCTCAAGTCTGAAGCAACGGTTTGCATCTGACGGAATAGCCGCAACGAGGGGATAATAGCTGTAATCGTAATTCTGCGCGGTATCCATGAGTGCATCAAAATCGGCAACACCGTTTTCGTCGAGCTTTTTGAAAATCTGCGTTAAAGTATCGCCCTCATTGATTGTAACCTTGACGGTCTGCTTTACGGGTGTGGTTGTTGTGGGTGCGGCGGTTGTTGTAACCGCTTTTGTTGCTGATATTTTTCCGGTTTCTTTTTCGGAAACTTCATTCTTTCTTGTTGTTGAGTCAACTGTTTCTGAGATTTTCGAGAATATTTCGGTGGTTATTTCAGAAATTCTTGTTTTCTCAGTTACGGGATTGAATGCGTTGATAGCTTGAGAAATATCATATTCCGTAACGGTTGTTAACGGCACATACTCAGGTGCTTCGGGCTTTTTGCAAGCTGATAAAACAGCGATACTTATAATGATTGAAACAACAATCCCCAGCTTGATAAACTTCATTTTTGCCTCTCCTTTTTAAAATAATTATATCATAAACCCGTGTTATTTTCAACATTTTTCGCAATGAAGAAAACCCTGCCGAAAAAATTTACGGCAGGGCGTAACACATTGGGCATAACCGACATAATCTGTGAATGTAAGCGGTTGGAAACAACGCTTCAAACCAAAACGGGGAGGTTAGATTATGGGTTGCGGATGCAATAACAACTGGTGCCTTTTCATCATCCTCATTCTTCTCTTCTGTAACGGCGATTGCGGCAACAACAACAGCTGCGGCTGCGGTTGTATGACACAGAGAAGCAATGACTGCGGCTGCGGTTGCGGCTGCTAACAGGTAGCAAGAAAACCTGCCGCCTCTTCCATGGTTAATCCGCCGGGGGAGGCGGCAAAATTTCTCGGAATTATGTTCTGCCAACGCAGGGCATATTTTTTTGCTTCTTGTTCGGAAATTTTAACTCCTTCAAGGTCGGTAAGGGATGCGATAACCGATTTTACGGTTTCGATATCCTCCGTCATTTCAATGAATTTTACATATTTTTCGGGAGAAAACTCTTTGCATCGGTCAATGAACGGAGCAAAGAATGCCGCACAAGCCATTCCGTGAGGAATTCCGTAGTTTTCGGTCAGAACATAGCCGAGAGGGTGGGGGAATGCCGTGCCGCAGGTGTTTATGACAAGACCTGCGTATATCGACGAATAATAGAGAGGGTCACGCAGATTATCCGCAACGGTATCTGTCTGCGAAAGAGCCTTAAGACAGCGGTAAAGCTCGGGAATGCATTTTTCTGCCCAGAGATTTATTACACCTTTTCCCTTCGGAGTGAAATATCCTTCAATTGCATGGGCAAAAGCATCAAGTGCGGTTGAAACCGTTGATTTATAAGGGAGAGAGTATGTATATTTCGGGTCGCAGAATGAAACCGCGGAATAGCAGTCGGGTCCCGAAATGCTCTTTTTGATACCTGTTTCATCATTTGTCAGAACGGCAACGGCGGTAACCTCGCTTCCCGTGCCTGCTGTTGTGCCGATAAGTGCAACGGGCAGAGGAGAATTATCATATTTCCTTTTATAAATGTCAATCGGTGAAAGGTCGGGATTTGCGGCATAAATCGCAATTGCTTTTGCCGCATCAAGCACAGACCCTCCGCCTATGCCGAGAAGGAAATCTGCTTTTGTCTCTCTTGCAGCGATGCCTGCTTTGTGACAGACGGAAATCAGCGGATTCTCGCCTATTTCATCAAATATTTCATAAGAAATATCCTCTTTTTCAAGTGCGGATTTTGTGTCATCAAGTGCGCCGCTTTTTATTGCACCCGATTTGCCCGTTAAAATCAGGCATTTTGTTCCGAGTGCTTTGAGTGCGGCGGAATTTTCCGCAACCGCATTTTCACCCCATATGCATTTTGCGGGCATATATATTGAACCGGACATAAATTTACTCCTTTTAAAAATTCTGTATTAATATTACCATATTTTTTGCGAATTTCAAATATATTTAGTTGAAAATGTAACATTTAAGGTTGAAATGTTTTCTTTTTAGGTGTATTATATATAAGTTAAATAATATTTTAATATGGGCAGGTGTGTGTATTGAAGAAAACGGCGGTTGCAATCGTGATAATAATTGCGGCGGCGCTTGTTGCTTTTCTCGCATATGACGGCACAGTCAATAAAGAAATCACCTCCGATTTCTTTTCTATGAACACCTACTCAACAGTTAAACTCAAAGGCGCGGAATCTGACGAAGCTGCGGAAGAAATAAGGAGTTTAACCGAGAAACTTGACACGGAAATTCTTTCGAGAACAAGCAGCAAATCCGTTGTATCGGTTCTCAATAAAAACGGCGGAGGAAACGCGGAGAAAATATCGGATTATCTCAATGTTCTTTTTGATGTATGCAAAAAAAGCGGAGGCGCTTTTGATTTCACTCTCGGTGCGGTCAGCGACCTGTGGAGTTTCAGCTCAAACCCCGTTTTGCCCGATGAAACAGCGATAAAAGATGCTCTTTCACATTCGGGATATGATAAAATGAAGTTTGACGGAAAAGAAATTGATTATTCCGATAAAGCTGCGGTTATTGATTTCGGCGGCGCAGGAAAAGGAATTGCGCTTGACGAAATAAAGACTGTTCTTGAAAACAAAAAAATAAGGGAAGCAGTTGTCAGCATAGGCGGCAGCGTTCTTCTTATGGGTGATAAGAAATTTACCGTCGGAATCAGAAATCCCGAAGGCAATTCGGGCAGCTACATTGCGAAGCTTCATATCCCCGAAGGCTGTGTTTCGACCTCGGGCAGCTATGAACAGCAGTTTGAATTCGGCGGCAGAAAATATCATCATATTCTCGACCCCGAAACGGGATACCCCGTTGACAACGGTCTTCTGAGTGTAACAATTGTTTCCGACAGCGGAATTTTAACCGATGCACTTTCAACGGCTTGCTTTGTTCTCGGTTACGAAAAAGGAAAAGAGCTTGCGGAAAACTATGGGTGCGGTGTTGTTTTTGTTACCGAAGAAAAAAAAGTTTATGCGGAAAACGGCGCTGAAAACTATATTGAAATAACAGATAATGCATATACTCTGGTGATGCAATGAATTTGAAATTTATAAAAAAGGGCGATATTATCATGATTGCCGTGATAATAATTGCGGCGGCAGTTTTTATGCTTTGGAACAATTCAAAAACCGAAGCCGTGCAGGCGGTCATAACCGTTGACGGCGAAGTTGTCAAAACCGTTGACCTCGGCAATATAAAAGAAAAAATCACCTTCATTCCCGCAACGGAACCGAGAGTTTTGATAACAGCAGAAAACGGCAAAATCCGCTTTGAGTCAGCCGAGTGTGAAGATAAGCTCTGTGTTGCCTGCGGTAATTTGAGCAAACACGGAGATACTGCAGTCTGTCTTCCCTCAAAAACCGTTATAACCGTAACGGGCAGCGATGTTGATGCGGTGGTTTACTGATATGAAAAAAAGTCTTGCATATAAAACGGCGTTGTCGGCGATTCTTTGCGCACTTGCTTTGGCACTGAGCTTTCTTGAAAGTCTTTTACCGCCGATACCGTTTCTTCCGCCGGGAGCAAAACCCGGATTTTCAAACATAATAATTATGTTTGCCGCAGGCAGTCTCGGACTTCCTCAGACCCTTATGATTGTTCTTATAAAGGGCGGCTTCGCTTTTGTCACAAGAGGGGTCACGGCAGGAATAATGAGCCTTTCGGGCGGAATTTTATCTGCGGCGGCAATGTTTGTTCTGTTAAGATACGGAAATAAGATTTTCGGTCTTATGGGAATATCCGTTATAAGTGCACTGTTTCACAATATCGGTCAGCTTATTGCGGCGGCATTTATAACGGGCACATCAAGTATAATTTACTATGCACCTGCACTTGCGGTTTTCGGAATAGCAACGGGTGCCGTAACGGGCGTTATTTTCAAAGCGGTTATTCCTGCGCTCGATAAATTCAAAAAACATTTCTTATAATATAAAAGTCAGGAGATGATATTATGGTTAAGGCTGTTGACGGCGTATTGAAAGCTGTTAAAAAGGTCAGAGGCGGCGTTAAGGTTGACCATCATAAAAACACTGCCGAATCCGAAGTTGTAAGACTTCCCATCCCCTCAAAGGTAGTTATTCCCATGCAGCAGCATATAGGCGCACCTTGTGAGCCGGTTGTAAAGGTCGGAGACAGGTTGCAGTCGGTCAGCTTATCGGTGATACCGATAAATTCGTTAGTGCACCTATCCACGCATCGGTTTCCGGAAAGGTAACGGCTGTGGGCGATGTGAAGCTTCCCAACGGCGTTATGTCCAAGGCTGTTACTATCGAATCAGACGGTGAAATGCGCCTCTGGGAAGGCATTGAACCTCCCAAGGTTGAAACGAAAGAAGATTTTATCAAGGCGGTAAGAGCATCGGGACTTGTAGGTCTCGGCGGTGCGGGTTTCCCGACCCACATCAAGCTCAATTTCCCTGCCGATAAAAATATCGATACCCTTATTATCAATGCGGCGGAATGTGAACCTTACATAACCGTTGACTACCGTGAATGCATGGAAAATTCATGGGATATTCTTTCAAGCGTTTATACTCTCAAGGATATTCTCGGATTCAAGAGAGTTGTTATTGCTGCAGAGGATAACAAACCCGAGGCATTCAAGGTGCTTAAGAACATTGCGGATCATAAGGATGACGTTGATGACGAAGTTCAACTCATGATTCTTGAATCCAAATATCCTCAGGGTGCTGAAAAAATGATGGTTCAGTCCGCAACGGGCAGAAGAGTTCCTCCCGGAAAGCTTCCCGCCGATGTAGGCTGTGTTGTTCTTAATGTAACTTCAGCGGCATTTATCGCACGTTATCTCAAAACGGGCAAGCCTCTTGTCAGCCGTTCGCTTACCGTTGACGGTTCGGCAATTGCAAATCCCAAAAATGTAAGAGTTCCCATCGGAACCAATATCTCGGATATTATTGATTTCTGCGGAGGCTTCAAAACCGAGCCTTGCAAAATTTTAACGGGCGGTCCCATGATGGGTCTTGCCATAGTGGGAACGGATTTGCCTGTTCTCAAGCAGAACAACGCAATTCTTGCATTCTCAAAGGATGATGCGGTTCTCAAACCCGAAACCGACTGTATCCGCTGCGGCAGATGTGCAATCGCTTGTCCTATGAGCCTTATGCCCACAAACATCGTGAGAGCTGCAAAGGCAAAAGATCCCGAAGCGCTCAAACAGCTCGGTATCACGGTTTGCATGGAATGCGGAAGCTGTGCATTTGCCTGCCCTGCAGGTAAGCCCCTTGTTCAGCATATGCGCCTTGCAAAGGCAATTTTAAGAGAGGAGGGCAATAAATAATGGTTGACGGAAAAAAGCTTGTTGTAAGTGCGTCGCCTCATCTTCGCACAAAAGACACAACTCAGCGAATCATGCTTGATGTTGTTATCGCACTGATTCCCGCACTTATTGCGGCTGTAGTGCTTTTCGGACCCCGCGTTCTTGCCGTTACGGCAACAACCGTTATCACAGCCGTTCTTTCGGAATTTGCCGCAAGAAAGGTTATGAAGCGTCATAACACAATTCAGGATCTGAGTGCGGTTGTAACCGGTCTTATCCTTGCATTCAACCTTCCTGTGAGCATTCCTCTCTGGATGGCTGCAATCGGAAGCTTCTTCGCAATTGTTGTTGTAAAGCAGATGTTCGGCGGTATCGGTCAGAACTTTGCAAATCCTGCAATTGTTGCAAGAATCGTTCTCCTTCTCTCCTTCGGTCAGGCAATGGGTAACTGGACTGCACCGCTTTCATGGAAAACGGATGCTGTTTCAACCGCAACACCCCTTGCAATCATCGGCGGCGAATCAACCGAAGCACTGCCTTCACTTCTTGATATGTTCCTCGGCATAAGAGGCGGATGTATCGGCGAAACCTGCTCCCTTGCACTCATCGTCGGCGGCATCTACCTCATGGCAAGAAAGGTTATTTCTTATAAAATTCCCGTTGCTTTCATCGGCACGGTCGCCGTTATTATGCTCATCGCAGGCAAATTCGACCTTGAATTCCTTGCATATGAGCTTATGGGCGGCGGACTTCTCCTCGGTGCATTCTTCATGGCAACCGATTATTCCACAAGCCCCATCAAATCAAACGCAAAAATCGTTTTCGGCGTAGGCTGCGGTCTTCTGACCTGCGTTATCAGACTTTTTGCATCGCTTCCCGAAGGCGTATCGTTTGCAATTCTTATCATGAACCTTCTTGTTCCCCATATCGAAACAATTATGGCACCCAAGCCCTTCGGTACGGTTAAAGAGAAAAAGACAAAGGAGGGTGAGGCAAAATGAAAAACCTGAAGGAATATCTTGTTCCCACAGTAACCCTCTTTGTTATCTGCCTTGTTGCAACAGTTCTTCTCGGTTTCACAAATCAGGTGACTGCGCCTATTATTGAGCAGCTTGCAATCGAAACCGAAATCAAGTCCAGACAGACTGTTTTTGCATCTGCTGCCTCCTTCGGTGAAGCTGAAATTTCCGAGGATGGCACGAGCGTTGTTGCCGCACTCGATGAAAACGGAGCAACAATCGGATTTGTTGTTGTTAATACAGCAAAAGGCTACGGCGGAGATATATCTGTTATGACGGGTGTTGATACAGACGGCAAGGTAACAGGTGTCAACATTCTTTCACACGCAGAAACTGCAGGTCTCGGCGCAAAGGCTGCGGAAGCTTCATTCCGCGAACAATTTTTCGGTCTTGTTAACGGTATCACCGTTTCAAAGGACAAGGCGGGCGAAAATTCAATTGATGCCATTACAGGCGCAACGATAACTTCAAGAGCAGTTACTAATGCGGTAAATGCCGCAATCGAAGCAGCGGGAGGTGAGAACATTGGCTGAAAAGAAATCACTCGGTAAAGAATTTACCAAAGGTCTTATAGCCGAAAACCCCGTTTTCCGTCTTGTTCTCGGCACCTGTCCCACTCTTGCTGTTACAACAAGCGTTGTCAATGCGCTTGGCATGGGTGTCTCGGCGATGATAGTTCTTGTTTGTTCAAACATCGTTATCTCGCTTCTCCGCAAGGTTATTCCCTCAAAGGTGCGTATTCCCGCTTACATAGTTGTTATTGCATCATTCGTTACAATTGTTCAGATGATAGTGAAAGCATTTGTTCCCGCACTTGATGCGGCACTCGGTGTTTTCCTTCCTCTTATAGTTGTTAACTGCATCATTCTCGGCAGAGCAGAGGCTTTTGCAGGCAAGAATTCCGTTATCGCTTCTGCGGTTGACGGTCTCGGCATGGGTGTTGGTTTCACCGTTGCACTTTGCCTTATGGCATCGGTCAGAGAAATTCTCGGTGCAGGCACATTCCTTGCAGGCGCACAGAATCTTCTTGTTCTCTTCGGTGACAACGTTCTCGGCGGCTTCAACGGTTTCACTCTTCCCTGGACAGAGTATCTCACCCCCATGACCGTGTTTATTCTTGCACCCGGCGGATTCCTTACATTCGGACTTCTCATGGCTTGCGCAAACAAGCTTGCCGAAAAGAAAGGCAAGCCCAAGGCTGGTCTTGGCGGCTGTCAGGCTTGTCCCATGGCTAAAAACTGTGCACTTCTTGCGGAAGGCAAGGAATGCAAAGAAGAAAAAAAGGAGGGTGAAACAGCATGAAAATAGCTTTGTCGATTCTCCTTACCGCAATTCTTACCGAAAACTTCGTTCTTTGCAAGTTCCTCGGTATCTGTCCCTTCCTCGGTGTTTCCAAGAAACTCAATACTGCCGTTGGTATGTCGGGTGCGGTTATCTTCGTTATGGCTCTTGCAACAGCCGTAACCTATCCCATCAACAAATATCTTCTTGTTGCAAACGGTCTTGATTATCTCCAGACAATCGTTTTTATTCTCGTAATTGCGGCTCTCGTTCAGCTTGTTGAGCTTATCCTCAAGAAGTTTATGCCGCCTCTTTACGAAGCACTCGGAATTTATCTTCCTCTTATCACAACAAACTGCGCTGTTCTCGGCGTTGTTCTTCTCAATATCACCAAAGAATTCAATTTTGTTCAGTCGATGCTTAACAGCGTCGGTGCAGGCATCGGTTTCATGCTTGCGATGGTTATTTTCTCGGGCGTAAGAAGCAGACTTGAGGGTGCAGATATTCCCAAATTCCTTCAGGGACTTCCCATTGTTCTTATTGCCGCATCAATAGTTTCACTTTCGTTCATGGGCTTCACAGGTCTTGTTGACGGAATTTTCGGTTAAGGAGGTAACGGAATGAATCCTATTTTATTGGCAGTAATTATCGTTGCCGCTATCGGACTTATTGCGGGTCTCGGTCTTTCAATTGCATCAAAGGTTTTTGCCGTACCCGTTGACGAAAAAGCAGAAAAAATCAGAGAATGTCTCCCCGGTGCAAACTGCGGTGCCTGCGGTTTCTCGGGTTGCGACGGTTATGCTGCTGCACTTTCAAAGGGCGAAACAACAGACACGGCTCTTTGTGCACCCGGCGGAAACGATACCGCAAAGGCTATCGGCGAAATCACGGGTCTTGCTGCAGGCGAAGTCAAACCTACGGCAGCTGTTGTTCTCTGTCAGGGACATAATGTAAATGCAACGACAAAGCTCGAATATCAGGGCGTGCACAGCTGCAGAATGGCATCGCAGATTTTCGGCGGTCCCAAGGACTGCATTTACGGCTGTATTGGCTTCGGCGACTGTGTTGAAGCTTGTCAGTATGATGCAATCAGTATATGCGACGGTATTGCAAGAATCAATCCCGTTCTCTGCAAGGCTTGCAAGATGTGTGTAAAGACTTGCCCCAAGGGTCTTATTGAAATGATGCCCCTTGAAGAAATCAAGGCGGCTGTTCTTTGCAAAAACCACGACAAAGGCGCAGTCACCCGCAAGGAATGCACGGCAGGCTGTATCGGCTGCATGAAGTGTGTCAAGGAATGCGAAGCGGGTGCGGTAACAATTGACCGTTTCTGCGCAAAGGTTGACTACGATAAGTGTACGGGCTGCGGCAAATGTCATGAGGTTTGCCCCGTTGGCGCAATTGACCTCGTTCAGCTTCACAAGTAAACAAAAAAAAGACAGCTTCGGAATTAACCGAGGCTGTCTTTTTTGTTATATCTTATTTGCCGAAAAACTCTTTGATTTTCTTTTCTGCCTTGTATCTGAATAATCTTTCTTCAAACGGAAATGCGGGCTCGCCTGCGTTTTCAGCGGTAAGAGGAACCATTGTTTCCTCATCTGTTGCGATGAGGAACTGAGGATATTCTTCGTAGTTCCATACCGTTTTCTGTTCATCGCTGTAAACTATAAGATTAACCCAGTCGGTGAAATATTCCTCTGCACAGGTGTGGCGCAGATATTTTCCGAACCATGTGATATCGGGAAATTTGCAGGTTGAGGCATCAATCTGATTATCGGCGGAAACATGATTTTTACCGCAAGCACAAACCTTTGCCTGAACATAGCCTTCGCCGAGAGTTTCGTCAACTGCAGAGCAGGTAGCACCGAAGCTTTCGCAATAGGTTGAAATCATACCGTCGGTCATTCTGTCGTTGTCCGAGGTGAGGGGGACCATTGTATAGCCGTATTCTGCAAAGATTGCTGTGTTGATGCCGTCATTGAGAAGCGAATGAATAACATCTGCGTTTGTTGCCTGAACGGAATAATGATAGTAGTCGCTCATTTCAATAAGTTTTGCATATTTCGCGCGCTTTTCGGGAGTGTTGAAAATATAATCTCTTGCTTCTTCATATCTTTCTTTGCCCATGAGCGCGTAGAAGCCGGGGATTGTTGCGATTGAATCAATAACGCTTTCGTTGAAGCCGTGGTCGAGAAGCTCGCCTGTGAGGTTATCAACATATTTAACAAGAGGTTCAACCATTCCAAGGTGATAAAGAACATCAAAGAGAATGTAAAGACCTTCGCCGTCAAATATCTCATAAAGCATACGCATAAGGGAGATGGAGTCAACTTTTATGTTGCCTGAGAACGGGTCTTCGCAAACATTTACACCGTTCATTGCACCTGCAAGATAAATAACCGAATCAATGTGATTTCTCTCTTCGTAATTCTCTGCGGTGTAATAGTACTCATAGAGATATGTTGTAAGAACGCTGTTACCCATGCTCATTGCAACGAGAGCGACTTTATCGGAGTTTGTGAGTTCAAGAACATAATTGATATATTCGTCAAGCTGCGCGGCGATGGTGCTCATATCAAAACGCCAGTCATAAACGAATTCATAGGCATTTTCATATCCGAAGCCTTTATTGAGTTCATAATCACTCTTTTTCTTTTTGCCCGTGTCAGGGTCGGGTTTGCCGTTTGTGTCACAGGCGATAGGTCCGAAAAGCTCGTTTGCGGCTGTGCCCAAAAGCTTGGCAATTGCCTCATAATCGTTGATGATAAGATTCCATATAAGTGCGCCGATATTTTCTGTAATAACCTTTACGATAACGTCGGTCGGGAATCCCCATACCTGCTCATCGTCATCTTCGGTTTCGGTTGAAAGACCTTTATAGAATTCTCCCTCAAGACCGATTATGTAAACAACAGGAACATCGAATTCAAGATTTTTCAGATCTTCCTCACATGATACCGTCACAGCGGTTGTGCTGCCGCTTGCGCCTGCGCCTGTGAAACATAATGAAAATGTTATACATATGCAGAGCAGAACAGCGATGAATTTTTTTGCTTTTTTCATTTTTATCTGCCTCCGTTTGAAAATATAAGATATTTTACCATATTAATGCAAACGGTGTCAATAAAAACACTTACGGTATATTTGCCATCATTATGCGGATAATATCATCAAACAGTAATTGAGGTGATTTTATGCCCTTGAAGCAAGGTAAATATACAGTCTGTCTGCCGACCGCACCGGGAATTGCAGGCTATGCTTCTGTAGTAGGGAAAAAAGAGGGTGAAGGTCCTCTTAAGGATAAATTTGACCGTGTTTATGAAGACGGTTCTATGGGCGAAAAATCGTGGGAAAAAGCGGAGAGCATAATTCACGGTGATGCAGTATCGAGAGCAATAGAAAAAGCAGAATTTGCCGCGGGAGATATTGATGTTATATTTGCAGGAGATTTGCTTAACCAATGCATCGGAACAACATTCGGAATAAGAGAACTCGGTATTCCGTTTGCGGGTATGTACGGTGCGTGTTCAACAATGGCGCTTTCCATGGCGGCTGCTGCGGTTTGCGTTGACTCAAGAATTGTGCAAAAGGCAGTTGCATCAACCTCATCGCATTTTTGCTCTGCGGAAAAACAGTTCAGAATGCCACTTGAATACGGCGGTCAGCGTACGCCCACAGCCCAATGGACGGCAACTGCGGCAGGCGCGGTTGTTATTTCCGATACCAATGCAAAAGTTTGTGTTGAAAAGGTTATTATCGGAAGAATACAGGATTACGGCATCAAAGATCCGAATAATATGGGGGCGGCTATGGCACCCGTTGATGTTAAACTAACACCATACCCGATTTGACTGCAAATACGGCACACGATTATCATACAAAAATAAAAAGTAAGGAGGTAAATTAAAAGTTTATATTAATGTGTAAATTATTGTATTTTTTTAATCTGTATGTTAAAATATAAATAACTACAGAAATTTAAGTTAAATCGGGTGCTTTTATGAAAAAAGATAAGAAATCAAAGAAAAAGAGAATACTTGCGTTGTTGTTGCTTATTCCTTTTGTGCTGATTATAGGTACTGTTGCAGGTGTAACCTTGCCTCTTATCATAGGGTATCATACAAATTCCTACGAAAAAGCAGAAATAGTTGAAAGAACAGATGAATATGTTGTTCCCGAAACCGATCCTCAGCCTTCAGAATGGGCAGATGTTACCATTCATGAAAACGAAGTCGGCAGAGATTATACAGAGGTTCAGGAAACTCTTGCAAACAATGTCAACAAAGGCGGAAGCAGCAACAAAAAGGGTGACGGTCTTGACAGAAACGCATCTTTCGGCAGAAACGAAAATGTAAAGAGTGTTTACGGAAAAACACCTATTTATAAGGTTGAAAAGAAAGACCCGAATATCGAGAATATTCTTGTTATCGGAACCGACTCGCGAGATGTTACCCGTGAAAGAGGCAGAAGCGATGCCCTGATAGTTGTGTCCTACAACAAGAAAACAGGTTCTGTCAAAATGATTTCAATTCTCCGAGATTCACTTGTTCCTATTGAAGGTCATAAGTGGAACAGAATTAATGCTGCTTATTCATTTGACGGAGTCGGTCTTTGCATCAATACGGTTAATCAACTTTTTGATCTGGATATCCAGCGCTTTGTGGTTGTTGATTTCAACGGTGTTACCGATTTTGTTGACAGAGCAGGCGGTATAACAATCAGTCTTACTCAGAAAGAAGTAGATTATCTTTCAAATTACAGCGGCGGTAAGGTGCATTACGAAGTCGGTCCGAACAAATTTAACGGCGACAGAACGCTTGCATATATGCGAATCCGAAAGATTGACAGCGACTTCAAGCGTACCGAAAGACAGAGAAAGGTCATTGAAACTCTTGCGAAAAAGATAATCACCGAAAAGAGTCTTTCGGAGATATATGATCTTACAAACTTTGCATTCGGTCTTGTCAAAACAAACATCAGCCTTACGGAACTGACATCCGTTATCGGTAATGTTGCAACAGATGCAATGAGAAGTGGTCTTGACATTGAATCGCATCATGTTCCGTTCAGTGATGCTTATACCTATAAAAGATACAACGGAATGGCAATTGTTTCATTTGATATAAACGATGCCGCAAGAAGAGTAAATAAAATAATTTACGGATAAGGTGAAATTATGTTAGCTCAGAATGTTAATCTCAACGGAAAAACAGTGCTTGTAACGGGTGCGGCAGGCTTTATCGGTTCAAACCTCGTTACCGAGCTTATGAAAACCGTAGGAAATATTAAAATAGTCGGTATCGACAACATGAATGATTACTATGATGTTTCCATCAAGGAATACAGACTCAAGGAAATCGAAAAACTCGCCGATGAAAAAAGCGAGTGCGAATGGATATTTATCAAAGGCAATATTGCTGACAGAAAACTAATTGATGAGTGCTTTGAAAAATACAGCTTTGATGTTGTTGTCAACCTCGCTGCTCAGGCAGGCGTGCGTTATTCGATAACAAACCCCGATGTCTATATCGAAAGCAACATAATCGGCTTTTATAATATCCTTGAAGCTTGCCGTAATCATCCTGTTGAGCATCTTGTTTACGCTTCATCTTCGAGTGTTTACGGCTCGAACAAGAAAATTCCCTACAGCACAGACGACAAGGTGGATAATCCCGTCAGCCTCTATGCGGCAACAAAGAAGAGCAATGAACTTATGGCTCATTCTTATTCGAAGCTTTATAATATTCCCTCAACGGGTCTTCGCTTCTTCACGGTTTACGGTCCTGCAGGCAGACCCGACATGGCATATTTCGGTTTCACAAACAAGCTGAGAAACGGCGAAAATATTCAGATTTTCAATTTCGGCAATTGCAAGAGGGATTTCACTTTTGTTGACGATATCGTTGAAGGTGTCAAACAAGTTATGCAGTGTGCGCCCGAAAAAGAAAACGGTGAGGATGGACTTCCCGTTCCGCCTTACAGAGTTTATAATATCGGCAACAACAGTCCCGAGAATCTTCTTGATTTTGTTGATATTCTCCAGCAGGAACTTATCCGTGCAGAAGTTTTGCCTGCCGATTACGACTTCGAGGCTCACAAACAGCTTGTTCCCATGCAGGCAGGCGATGTACCCGTAACATATGCCGACACATCCGCACTTGAAAGAGATTTCGGATTCAAACCCTCAACCTCTCTTCGTGACGGTCTCCGCAAATTCGCAGAGTGGTATAAAGAATTCTATATGTGAGGTAATGATATGGAAAACAAGAAATACAGCATAAAACAGGGCTATGTTGTCCGAGAAATCGCAGGTGAATTTATTGCGGTACCCGTTGATTCATCATGCGGAACAAACATAATCATCCTCAATCCCGTCAGCAAACTTCTTTGGGATGAACTCCGACAGGAAAAATCGTTTGATGAATTGCTTGATGCAATGCTTAAAAATTACAGCGTTCCAAAAGAAGAAGCAGAATCAGACCTTAAAGATTTCCTGATGCAGCTTGTAGAAAACGGATTACTCAATTAAAACCAAAGGCTTGTATGGTTGATACCATACAAGCCTTTATGCATTATTGATGTGAAGTGATTGCATAAATTACTATATCGGGAGAAGTGGATTTGATATAGTCTTCTAAAGAATCTGAATATTCTCTTATATCTATACAATCTAATTTTTCAAAAACCAGTGCTAAGTAAGGAGCGACAACACAACCGTATGAATCCATAACTATCAAAGCAGTTTTTCCTGAGAAGATATTATTGTTTTGAATGTTAACAATACTGTGATTTCCTTGCATATAAGCGGCATATGCAGTACCTTCTTGATTTAACAATTTGTCAGGAGTGATATTGTTTTTTTCGTGAATCATTGTTTCATAAAAATTCCCGGTTTTATTAAAGTTTATGTCTTTTATATTAACCGTTAAATTGGTTTGGAAAGAAGGATACACAACATCGAAATCATCGATTTCACCATATAAACTACCGACTCGTTTTCCTTGTGAGCCCAAAAAAGATTTAGGATAGTTTTTGGTTTGGTAGTTTTCTATGCTGAAAATATCGACATCCATATTCCAAGCATACATATTATTGATAGCTGAGCATATGTTCTCACACACCCACAGTCCTGCTTGAGGAGTCCAATGATGATCTGTTTTATAAAACAGCGAATATTTATCTATGTTCTGAGTTGTTATTATTTCTTCTAAATCTAAAACTAGAATACCATTGTTTTCCAATATAGGCTTGATTTCGTTGAAGTTTGATGAATAAATATGTGGATAATAATCCGGCAACAATTCAGTGTTTGTAGTGTTTTTTGAAATTTTATTTATATATAACAACTCACTGTCATAAGAATCACATATTGATTTCAAATTTATCAGATAATCTTTTAATCCAGTTAAATCAGAATTATAATTTTCTTTAAATGTGAGGTGTCCGTTATTTAATTTAACTGTTTCGTGGTTTTTATCAGCATCATTAATCAAAGTGCGTCCAAGTAATTTTTGAATTCCACCATATGAATGGATAAAACAATCATGTAAGATAAAATATTCATTTATTCTTTCGTCAAAAACCTTGAAAGAATTTCCGACTTTTTCTAAAAAACTGCTTTCTTGAGAGGTGTTTAAATATCCTCTTGCCAGACCGCCGAAAATCTTTATAGGGTTGGACAGTACAGATAATACTCCACTTATCGCAATGAACAAAACAAATATAATTGCCAGAACGGATTTGCTTTTAGATTTGAGTTTCATATAAAACAATCTCCTTAGAAATTGAAATAAATAAACGGATTGTACGTTCCTTTGACTATGTAAATAACACTTACCAAGAAAACTAGAGCTAATATTACAGAAACAACTATTTCGCCGATTTTGTTTGCCAGATACTTTTCGTTCAGATGTTTTATAACAGGTGTAGAGCATACTGTTGCCAAAATAAAGCATATAATATTTTCTTTCAAGTAGAATAAAGCGCTGTTATCTACTATAGTTCCGGATAAACCTAACATCGATGCTATATAATTAACAGCATTTCCGACAGATTCAGACCTAAAAATTACCCATCCCATTATAACAAAGAAAATCGTATAAATATATCGAATGGGTTTTGCTTTTTTTGTATTGTGTAATCCGGTTAACTTTTCGACAACCAGCAACATGAAGTACATAAGCCCCCAAAGGACAAATGTCCAGTTGGCGCCGTGCCATATTCCTGTTGCCAGCCATACAACAAACAAATTGAATATCATCCGACTTTTTTTCTCAACACGGCTTCCGCCTAACGGGAAGTACAGATAATCGCGGAACCAAGAGCCTAAAGAGATATGCCATCTGCGCCAAAATTCAGTAATAGAAAGCGAAATATAAGGGTAATCAAAATTTTCAAGAAAACGGAATCCAAACATACGTCCCAGTCCGATTGCCATATCGCTGTATCCGCCAAAATCAAAATAAATTTGGAAAGTATACGCAAGGGCGCCTATCCAAGCACCGGTCAAAGATAGTGAACTTACATTTGAATCAAAAAAATAATCCGCTACAACGGCCATAGTGTTGGCAATTAACACCTTTTTTCCAAGTCCGATAATAAATCTGAGAACTCCTTCGGAAAAATCTTCAAATGTTTCTTTCCTATTTTTGATTTGTTGAGCAACCGTTGCATATCGAACAATGGGTCCTGCAATTAATTGAGGGAAAAAGGAAATATATAAACCTACATTTATGATATCACTTTGATATTCCTCGCCACGATATACATCTATTACATAAGACATAGCTTGGAATGTAAAAAACGATATACCGATAGGTAAGGTTATAGATGGAATCGGAAAATCTGTTCCTATAAAAAGATTTATGTTTTCTATTGTATATGATAGATATTTGAATACAAATAAAAATGATAAATTGACTATAACTGAGATTGTTACTGCAAGCTTCTTTTTTTGTTGTGAGCTGTTTTGAGAAATATACTTTCCCCAAAAGTAGTTGATTATAATTGATATCAACATAACGAAAACAAACGCTGGTTCTCCCCAAGCATAAAAGAATATGCTTAGAATACATAAGAAAATATTTTGTAATCTGCGATTGCTTCTAAGAGCAGTATAATATATTGCTATGGCAAAGGGTAAAAATATAAACAAAAAAATTGCACTTGAAAACAGCATGCTGTGCCTCCTGATAAAAATCCTTGGCTAAAACAATCATCATCCATTTTTAAGGGGTGGTGGTTATAATCTTATCAAGGCTTGGAATACAGTTCTGTTGATATTGAAAAGATTCTTGAAGAAAGAAATCAGTTTCTGGAAGAAGCCTGATTTAACAGTAACTGTTTGCAAATCATACACTTCATTGCCGTTTTTATCAATGACAATATCTCCGTTTGCATCAACAAGCTTTACGGTTATTTCAACGCTTCCGCTTTCGGGCGAAACCTCAAATGTGTTTCCTCACCGCTTTTAATTCCGTCAACATACCACCAGACATATGTATTATCGGGTTGGTTTGCTGTTTCTGCGGTAAGGCGAAGGATATCGCCGTAGTTGATTGTTTTGGTGCTGGGATTGTTTCTGATTTTAAGAGTTGCAATAGCTTCAGGTGCTTTTTCTGTTATTGTAACAGTTGCCGTGTCCTGTATACCGTTACCGCTTGTGACTGTGAGAGTGGTAACACCTGCCGAAACAGCGGTAACAATATTTCCGTCAATGGAAACATTGCTGTTGTCTGCGGAGAGAGTGAACGATTTGTCGGTTGCATTATCAGGGGACAGTATAGGAGTGATTTCCAATGTGTCACCGACATAAAGTGCGTATGAGCTTTGAGGAAATCGGATTGAGTCAACGGGGATTTTTGTTGATTTTGGGATATTGCCGAGTTTCAGAACACCCCAACCGTAATAAATATCTTTTCCTGCTGCACCAAGGTCTTGTGCATTTGATGTTAAAGTGTTTCTTACTTGTTGGCTATTGCATTCGGGATTATCGAGAATGAACATGGCTGCCGCAGCAGAAACAAAAGCGGTGGATAAAGAAGTGCCGTTCAGAGTAATTCTTTCACCCATAGCGTTGTAACAGGACACTGCTTCACCGGGTGCGGCCAAATCAACTTCATTTCCGAAATTTGAGAAGATTTCGGAAAAAACAAGGTCTTCATTAACAGAGGATACGGTGAGTACATTTTCGCAGTGAGACGGGCAGAAATCTTTGGTGTCACTTTCGGAGTTTCCTGCACATACAACCATTGTTACGCCTTTTCCTTCCGCATAATCAACAGCGTCTTCAAGTGCATTGCAATTGTAAAGAATGGCACACAGACTTAAATTAATAACATCAGCGCCGTTATCAACGGCATAAATAATTCCGTTGATAATATTCAGAAGAGTACCCTCTTCGGATCCGAGAACTCTCACTGGCATGATTTTTACCGGGATATCACGGGTGCAGTCTGCCACTATGCTTGCAAGGGCTGTTCCGTGACTTTTAGGACTTGCATCTTCATAAGCATTATTATCGTTTTCGAAGAAATCATAGCCCGGAACGAGCTTGTCTTTGATAAAATCAATGTCTTCGCATCCGCTGTCAACTATGGCAACGGTTACGCTTCTGCCTGATACAGTCGGAGAAATTTTCTGTGAATAAACATCAGCCTCAATTGCTTCAACGCCCCATGACAGATGTTCCTCAGTTAATTCCAGAGCCTCTGTGTATACAGGTCTGTCACGTTCAGCATAGATGATGTCGGGATTTTTATTCAATTTTTCAAGGCATGAAAGAAGCTTTTTCTCTGATGAAAACTGCAGAACAAATCTTCCGTCTCTTGATATAACGGTATCCGATGCGCCTGAAAAAACGGAGTCAGAAGGCTGTTTGCTGAATTTTCCTATGATTCTCAGCATGGAATCTGTATCATCGTTTTTAATGATTTCTGCTGTCGTTTTTGCAAAATCATTATTTGTTGTTGCAGTGTTGATTACCGTTTTTGCGGCAAAAACCGTTCCGCTTGAAAAACATGAAAAGCAGATAATCAGAGCAAGCAATAAAGCAGATAGTTTCTTAACTTTTTTCATTTATTTCACCTTTTTCACATCGGCAGATATTCTTCAAAAATCAGTTTTTTGATTTCATAGAGGTTGGGTACAAGGACTGCCATTCCCCGTATCGTTGCATTTTCATAATTTCCCTGCGAGGGAATGCTGTAACTTTGAGTTTCGAGTTCTCCAAACGAAGATGCCAATGTCAGCGCCAGAGTCATAACTTCGTCATCGGTCATATCTGTTGACATAAGCGGGAAAATTTCGCTGAAAAACATTGCAAGTTCCGTGAGCGAATATGTTTTTGCTTTTTCAAAAACGGAATTCATGATTTTTCTCTGTCTTTCCGTTCGTTGAAAATCGCTGTCAATCTTTCGGATTCTTGCATAAGTCAGTGCCTGATTGCCGTTAAGAGTGCAAACACCTTCATTTGCTCCGACAATTTCGGCTTCTTCCTTGGTGAGTTCGATTTCGACTCCGCCGATTGTGTCTATGATTTTTTCAAAGCCTTCAAAATCAGATTCGAGACATCCGTCAACGGAGATTCCGAAATTCAACTCAAGTGTTTCTTTGAGAAGTTCAAATCCTCCGTATGCATATGCCGCGTTGAGTCGGTTATCATCATAACCCGGAATCTGAACATAGAGGTCGCGCAGGAACGATATCAACGAAAGCTTGCTTGTTTCGGGATTGAAACTGCAAAGAATCATCGCATCCGAGCGCTGCCTGTCTTCACCCTCGCGTCTGTCCTGACCGATAAGCAGGATATTGACGAGTCCGTCGTTGTCTACGGTTTTGTATTCATCACCGTTCCAACTGACAGTAACGGATGTTGCGGTTTCAGACAGTTTTTCGGTTTCGGAAACGGTTGTTGTTTCATTGCCGATGTTTTTATCATTGAAATGACCTATGGCAAAAACAGCACCGATTATAACGGCAACGGCAATCAAGGAAATAACTGCAATTTTTTTCATAAACTATTTCTCCATTCCTCCGAAAAGATTGAGATCCGAATAGATATCAATTCTTTCCGAGGCTTCTTTCGCAACCTTCTGAGGACGGATTTTCGGGCGTTTACCGAGAATTGAACGGATTATATATCTGCCCCCGAAGAAAATCCAACCGAAGGGGAGGAGAAATTTCAGTTTTCTTGAAATTTTCCAGTTGTTATAAACAATGCTGTTGGCAGAAATGATAAACTGCCTGAGCATAGAAGTTTCTTTTTCGTTTTTGCTTGATATCAAAAGGCTTTCGTGGCTTCTGTCGGCATGTTTCTGACCGAAATTTCCGCCGATGATGATATCAATGAGAATATAGTCAGCCAATCTTTTGTCGGCATCTTTTGCCCATTCCATACTGGGCAGACCGAGATATCTGCATGAAATGAATGTCATTATTTTTGCAAATTCCCAAAGGCCTATACTTCTGAATGTTTTTTCAAACATTTCAAGGAATTTTTCTTCACCGATTTTATTAAGGAATACCGCCCAGTCACAGAGATGGCGAAGTCCAAGGCCGTCACCCGTCAGGTGGTGGCACATATGAAGAAGAATTATAAGTCCGTGGTGATAGGTTGACGGAACGGTTAATTCTCCGAGTTCGGTCTGAACGGTTTCTGAATTTTCAATAAGACCAGAAAGATATTTTCGCACCTTTACGCCTGATTTTCCCTCGGGAATGCCCGAAGGCTGAAAGTGCATTTCGCATCGGCATATGTTGCCGAGAAAAACATCGTGAACATCGTGGCTTTTGCCCGTTGATTCATATCCGTTTTCCGAAAGAACCTTGATTGCTTCTTCAAAGTTATCGGTGTCAACAAGAAAGTCAACATCGCCCATTGAACGCATAAGCGGATCGGGGTAATAGAGTGCAGAAGCAAAGCCTTTGAGTATTGTGCAGGGTATACCTGCGTTTTTCATTATATTGCAAATGCGGATATGTTCAAAATCAACCTTTGCGTTGTCGGCAAGAGTCTGACTGAGCTTTTTTCTTATATATCCGCATTTTTCGCTTTTAAGAATATCTTCGTTTGAGTTGTGAAATGCCATGAGAGTAACGGCTTGTGCGTATGCTTCGCACCAGACCGCATTCAGGTTGTCCTCGTTGAGGTCAACCCTGCGCCCTGCATTAAAAAGATTGTTTGCAAGGATATCCAGCAAAATCTTTTCATGTTCTCTTAACTTGGCATTTTTAATACCCATTTATATTACACCACTTCAAAAAATGTATCAGGCTTGTTGGAGTCAAACTGCTCGTTTGCCCACATGAGAGTAACAAGAATTTCAGTTTCGGAAAGATTAATAATATTGTGAGTGAATCCGGGAAGCATATGCACAGCTTCGGGTTTATCGCCCGAAACACGGAATTCAAGCACCTTGTCGGTGCCTATTTCTCTTTGCTGAATGAGTGCTGTACCCGAAACAACAATGAAAAATTCCCACTTCGTATTGTGCCAGTGCTGACCTTTTGTTATTCCCGGGTTGCTGACATTAACCGAAAACTGACCGCAGTTTGCAGTCTTAAGGATTTCGGTGAAGCTTCCTCGGGCATCGCAGTTCATTTTGAGAGGAATGCTCACTTTTTCCTCGGGGAGATATGAAAGATAGGTTGAATAGAGTTTTTTTGCGAATGAATTATAAGGGATTTCAGGCATAACAAGAGTCTGACTCTGCGCCTTGAAACTTTCGAGAAGCTCAACGATTTCGCCGAGAGTTACCTTATGAGTAACGGAGAAAGCGCAGAAATTTCCGTTTCTTGTTTCTTTGCCTTCAAGTGCATTCAGCATTTCGTCAACAAAATCGTCGATATAGAGAAGTTCGAGTTCAACGGAAGGGTCGTTGACGGTTATGGGCAAGTCTTTTGCAATGTTGTTGCAGAATGTTGCAACGGCAGAATTGTAGTTGGGTTTACACCATTTGCCGAAAAGGTTGGGCAGACGGTACACAAGAGTCTTTGCGCCCGTTTCTTTTTCGTAATCAAAGAGCATATTCTCTGCTTCAAGCTTGCTTTTGCCGTATTCAGAACCTGCAAATCTGCCTTCGAGAGTTGCCTGAACGGATGATGAAAGCATTATGGGAGCTTTGTTTTTGCAAGCTTTGAGTTCATTGAGAACAACTCCGAGAATGCCGTAGTTACCCGAAAATTCGCTTGCTTCCTTGGGTCTGTTTATGCCTGCAAGATGGAAAACAAAGTCTGCCTTTGAGCAGTATTCATGAAGTTCTTCGGGGGTTGAATCAATATCATATTCAAAGATTTCATCAATCTGAATTTCGGGACGTGTTCTGTTTTTGCCGTCTTTTATTGTGTAAAGATTTGCAACGAGATTACGCCCTGCAAATCCTTTTGCACCTGTAATAAGAATGTTCATTAAAACTTTCTCCAAACCATTTTATTGACTATTCCCGTATAGCTTTGAATAAGTCTTACGATTTTATCCGAAACATTTTTATCGGTATAATCGGGAACGGGAATTGCGGAATCTTTATCGCATGCAAGCTCAACAGCGGTTTCAACCGCCTGAAGCAGACCGTTTTCATCAATGCCTGCAAGAACAAAACAACCCTTGTCCAACGCTTCGGGACGTTCTGTTGATGTTCTTATGCAGACAGCAGGGAAGGGTCTGCCGATGCTGAGATAAAAACTGCTTTCTTCGGGGAGAGTACCGCTGTCAGAAACAACGGCAAATGCTCCCATCTGCAAACGGTTGTAATCCGAAAAACCGAGAGGCTCGTGCATAATGATTCTTTTATCAAGCACGATATTGGAGTTTTCAAGTCTTTTTCTTGAACGGGGATGGCATGAGTAGAGAATGGGCATATCGTATTTTTTCGCAAGTGAGTTCAGAGCGTTGAACAGAGAACGGAAATTCTTTTCCGTATCAATATTTTCTTCTCTGTGTGCCGAAAGAAGGATATATTTCTTTTCTTCAAGACCGAGATTTTCAAGGATATTACTTCCGAGAATTTTATCAATATTAGCATCAAGAACCTCTGCCATGGGTGAACCCGAAACATAGGTTCTTTCTTTGGGCAGACCGCATTCGGCAAGATATCTTCTTGCATGTTCGGAATATGCAATGTTGACATCGGAGATAATGTCAACAATTCTTCTGTTGGTTTCCTCGGGGAGGCATTCATCCTTGCAACGGTTGCCTGCTTCCATGTGAAAAATGGGAATATGAAGTCTCTTTGCGCTTATTGCTGAAAGACAGCTGTTTGTGTCGCCGAGGATAAGAAGTGCATCGGGTTTCACTTCCTCCATGAGTTCATATGAAGAAGCGATGATATTGCCGACTGTCTGACCGAGGTTTTCTCCAACGCAGTTGAGATAGACTTCGGGTGCATCAAGGTCGAGATTTTCAAAGAAGATTCCGTTGAGATTATAGTCATAATTCTGACCTGTGTGTGCAAGAATGCAGTCAAAATGTTTACGGCATTTCTTGATAACTTCGGAAAGACGGATGATTTCGGGTCTTGTTCCGACGATTATAAGAAGCTTAAGTTTGCCGTTGTTCTTAAAATTAATATCGTATTTCATAAATTCACCTTATGCGTTGAATTCTTCAAGTCTTTCTCTGATGTAGTCAAGTTCAAGAAGCTTTTCTTTGACCTCTTCAACATTCAGAAGCTTTGTGTTGTTGCTGTTGAACTCTGTAAGTTCAGCGCGTTTTATATCACCGTCAGAGAAATATTTATCATAGTTGAGAGTTCTGTTGTCGGCGTGAACACGGAAGAAATCGCCCATGTCTTCAGCTTTTGCACATTCTTCATTTGTGAGAAGCGTTTCATACATCTTCTCGCCGTGACGGATACCGATAATCTTGATATCTTCTTTCTTTCCGCCGAAAAGTTCGCAGACTGCCTCTGCCTGAGTCTGAATTGTGCAGGCAGGTGCTTTGCGAACGAAAATATCACCGCTTTCGCATTCCTTGAATGCAAAAAGAACAAGGTCAACGGCTTCTTCAAGCGACATGATGAAACGTGTCATATCGGGATTTGTGATTGTAATGGGCTGACCGTTTTTAATCTGGTCAATCCAGAGAGGAACAACAGAGCCTCTGCTGCAGAGAACGTTTCCGTAACGCGTGCAGCAGATTTTTGTCTTTGAAGGGTCAACGTTGCGAGCTTTTGCAGTTGCAACTCTTTCTTCAAGTGCCTTTGTGATACCCATAGCATTGATGGGATAAGCCGCCTTGTCGGTTGAAAGGCAGATAACGGATTTTACCCCTGCGTCAACTGCGGCAGTCAGAACATTATCTGTGCCAATAACGTTGGTCTTAACGGCTTCCATGGGGAAGAATTCGCAGGAGGGCACCTGCTTGAGAGCCGCTGCATGGAAAACATAATCAACACCAACCATAGCGCCTCTGAGCGAGTCGAGGTTGCGCACATCACCGATATAAAACTTAATCTTATCAGCTACCTCGGGCATCTTAGCCTGAAATTCGTGACGCATATCATCCTGCTTTTTTTCGTCACGGGAAAAAACACGGATTTCTTTTATGTCTGTTTTAAGAAAGCGGTTGAGCACGGCATTGCCGAATGAACCTGTGCCGCCGGTTATAAGTAAGGTTTCACCTTTGAAATTATACATTTTTATCATCTCCGTTGATTTGCTCTATGCAGGGTAAAACAGCGTTGCCCCAGTCTTTGAACTGTTTTATAGTTTTACTGATTAATCAACATTAAAATCTTATCAAAAGAACCTGTTAATGGTTCGTTATCAAATTTGCAGCAACACATTTTTAATAATTCAGGTATGTATTTTTCTGCATCTTCAACACTGTTAACATACTTTATATAGGGCAAGTATTTAATCCATTGATATACCCCTTCAACCTTATGGTTATAATTACTAAAAACTATACATGGGGTATCTGTTATTGCTGCAAAAACCATTCCGTGCAATCTGTCGGTAATTACGAGTTCTGCACCACAAAACTCCTGCATTTTTCTTCTTATGGAGTCTTTTCTGTTATCATTGTTTATATCACAATCCGAATACATATCAGTTTCACAATATTCCAGACCGGATTTTTTTACATGCTCTTTTAATTTATACAGATTTTCATCTGATAAAACTTTTTCTGCATCATTTCTTAAACAAAACAGCACACCTTTTCGATCCTGAGGAACAACATCAAACGTTTCCATATCAGCAGAAAGAACAATATCCGGCGTCAAAAGAATTTCAGTATCAGGATAAAGTCTCTGCATTATTCTGTATGATTCTTTCTCTCGCGCAATTAATGTTAGGTTCGCTCGACCGTTATAATATTTTATTGATTCCTGTTCATCCGAATCCTTATTCTCACCAACAAAAAATATTGTTTGAGGAAATATAATCATCTTATTGTTAGGGAAACATTCTAACATTGTCCTGCGGATTTTTTCTTCTGATCCGTATTGATTACCCATATTACCGCCGCCAAGACCACATATCAGAGATTCCTTTTTGATAAGTTTGGATATTATTTTATAATCTTTCAGGAACTCTTTTTCGGTGATACATTCTATATGTTTGGCCGGAATGCCGCATTTCTTTAAAAATTCAATTTCCGCTATCATGATTGCGTTATCTCCCAAATTAGAAAATTCAGGACAACCGATAATATACACAATATCAGAAAACGGTTTAAACAATCGTTTACTCCAATAGATTTTTCTTTGAATGTATTTTTGGTCTATGTATAGTTTTTTCTTTTCGTAAACTTTATCTATTAAAGTGTTAAGTGACATAAAAATCTATGCTTCCTTTTCGTAATATCATTCGACAATTTGAATCTCAGGAAATGATATATTTCCCCACCACTCATGATTCCAAGCCATACCATTATTACCTGATTGACTTTTCTCAAAGACACAAGCCATATCAACAACATCAAGATTCATATTTCCGCCATATTCATTTACCATATATGCAACAAGCTTTATTCCGTATTTACCAGGAGCTAACCAATCAACGTTCAGTTCTAAGACTGTAGTGTTTTCTCCCAATTTCGTTGTAACAGCAGGAGATGATGTTGCCTGACCTATAACCATTCCGTCCGTTGTTAATATTGACATTCTGAACGCCATATCATTAAACACTTTTTTAGCATTATATGTAACCGACAGTTTTATTTTCTCGCCTGTTTCAAACACCGGAAAATCTTTATTCATATAAGCAACACTTGTTACCAGAATATCTCCACACAAGTGGTGTTCAGAATTTCTTTCATAATTACAATCATTAACAATCGATAAGTCCCTTTCACTTCCCAAGTATTTCTCAATTGCGGGACTTGTATCGCCATCAAACACAACCTTACCGGCTTCAAGCACTATGCATCTGTCACACAATTGCCTGATTGTATTCATATTGTGGCTTACATAAAGAACGGTTCTGCCTTCTTCGTTTGCAGCTGATCTCATTTTGTCAAGACATTTTTTCTGGAACGCCATATCACCAACAGCCAAAACCTCATCCATAATCATAATTTCCGAATCGAGATGTGCTGCTACCGAGAAAGCCAGCTTAACATACATACCAGAAGAATATCTTTTTACCGGAGTATCAATAAAATCTCTCACTTCAGAAAATTCAATTATGTCCTCCATCTTTGCATCTATCTCGGATTTACTCATACCGAGAATAGCACCGTTCATATATATGTTTTCCCGTCCTGTCATTTCTGCATTGAAACCTGTACCAACCTCCAGCATCGAGACAACACGACCGTAAATTTCAATCTGTCCTTCGGTAGGTGCAGTTACTCGTGAAAGAAGCTTTAAAAGTGTGCTTTTTCCTGCACCGTTTCCACCAATGATACCGACAGCTTCGCCTTTGTATACAGTTAAATTTATGCCGTTAAGAGCAAGAAAGGATTGACCAACCAGACGAGCTCTGTCCTCTTGTCCGATTTTTACATTGGGATCTTCCTTGCCTCTTTTTTTGGCCCACCAGCTTTGTAAATCGGCTTGTAATGTACCGCCGCCAATCTGACCTAATTTATAATGTTTTTTCACATCAGAAATTACGATTGCCGGAGTCTTTTTCATATCCTTTTGTTCCATTGTATTTCTCCTCATACAGTATCCATAAAAGTTTTTTCAACTTTATTAAATATCATAATTCCCAGAATTGTTACTACCATTGTGAATACAACAGAGAAAATGATATAAGGTAATTGAACAGTTCCCTGTCCTAATAAAGCATAACGGAAAAGCTCTACGGGAGCGGTAACAGGGTTTATAAGAAGAATATATTTATACCAGCTGTCTCCGCTTTGAGAAAGGGGATATACGATTGGTGTAATATACATCCACAGTTGAACTCCAAATCCTACCAAAACCGATAAGTCTCTGTATTTTGTCGTTAAACTTGATATTATAATTCCCAGTCCCATACCCATAAGACCTAACTCTATCAAAATAACCGGAAGGAAACACAGAGCCCACCAATTAGGATGAACATCGCCTTTAATGCAATAAAAAACAAGAAAAGCCACAGTCAGAATCATCTGGATACCAAATTTTATTACTGATGCAAAAACATTGGAAATCGGCACTGTAAGTCTTGGGAAATATACCTTTCCAAAAACATGGGCATTTGATTTAAAGGTGTTGGCATTATTATTTAGGCAACTTGAAAAATACCCCCATATTGCATTACCGGACATGTAGAAAAGAATCTGTGGAATACCATCAGTGCCCATGCCGGCGATACCGCCAAAAATAAAGCAATAAATCAAACTTGAAATAATAGGATTCAAAAACAACCATGCCGGGCCCAAAACTGTTTGTTTATATTGCACTGTAAAATATCGTTTCGTAAATAACACTATAAGGTCACGGTATT
Organism: Clostridia bacterium; assembly: GCA_017517665.1. GTDB lineage: Bacteria > Bacillota > Clostridia > Oscillospirales > Acutalibacteraceae > CAG-177. The sequence goes on from JAFWYP010000056.1 coordinate 41,197, forward strand.
TCCAGACCTCTTTAAGCTTTAAATCTAAGAATTTATGTTCAGCTGTTATCAATGTATAATGCTTATTTTCCAAAACCTACAAGCTCCTTTATATATGTAAATTTCTTATATAATTTCACAATCCAGGGGAAACCGTATCTATATAAATTAATGTTATTCCTTATCGGCAAAAGCTTATGAAATCTGACAAGGTTACTTTTATACATTCTTTTCAGTTTCTTGTACTCTTTCGGATATTTGTTTTTTACTGTCTTGCAAGACTCTGTATTGTTTTTAATATGCAACAAATAGTTTCTCGCTGTTATTTCATAAGCTCTTTTATAATTGTTTTTCTTGAAAAATTCAAGTTGTTGCTTCATTCCGTCAAATTGAGCTAAAACACGGGGATTCCATTGGGATTTAGTTATGCTGTCGTCTCTGAGAAAATAAAAATACAGAGGCGTTTCAATATATGCAACTTTAGATTGCATAAAAATCAACCGATATGTAACAAAAATATCTTCATATAACAACCCCTTGGGATATCGGATGTTTTCAAAGTGGCTTTTTTTATACAATTTTGCCCAGGCACCGCCATATTGCCTGAAACACCAGAAATCTTCAGGCGCAAATATTTTTGTGTTACCATTTACTTCAGGTTCTTCAATGTTTAACTCCGGTGTTTTTATGCAATTGCAGATGCTTAAATCCACACTGTATTTTATTGCGGTTTCATACAATAGTTTTAAATAATCCTGATGAATCCAATCATCGCTGTCAATAAAAGTAATCCATTTTGAATCGCTGTTTTTTAATGCCCATTCAATACCGACGTTGCGTGCTTCTGCAAGCCCTTGATTCTCCTGATGTATAACGTGAACTTTGTTGTCTGCATTTTGATACCTGTCGCAAATTTCTCCGCAATCATCAGGCGAACCGTCGTCAATAAGAATCAAATCAAAAGATGTATAGGTTTGCGCCAAAATGCTGTCAACACATCTTTTCAGATATTCACTTACTTTATAAACAGGAACAACCACAGATATTTCAGGCATAAAAATCCTACTTTCTCTTTTTCAATCTCGGATATCTTAAATCAATAACTTCGTAATCATTGTTTACATTATACGTGTGCAAACCGTTGAATTGAATTTTCTTGGTGTTGTTAAGTAAGCTGACACAAACATTTTCACCATTGGTTTTACTATTCGGAGACAATACTCTTTTAAACGGTATCTCTTCATAACTGTTCACAGAAAAATTAACAACCCGATTAAAGATAACTGCATCGCCATACACAGTATCGTCTTGTGACGGTCTTATCATATTATCTTTTTCAAAAATTACATTTCCTGCCGACCTGAGGCACAAGTTGCATTTGAGCAACTGCTTGCATTCACCGCTTTTTTCGTTAATCAAAAAAAGGTTGTCGTCAGAACTATGTTCATTAGCAATTGTGGTGAAATAGTAGTTTTCGTTTTGATAACAAAAGGGGGTTGTGTCAACACAAGGTTGTTTGCAAACAGTTCTGAACTTTGTCCATTTTTTTGGAAAATCTATCGCTTTATATAATGTTGCTTCATTGTTATCTTTGGTTTCAGGCATCATATAAAGATCATTACCACGTTGAAAAATGCAAGGATATGACAAATGGTATTTTTCTTTGAGACATATACGAAATTTTCCGCAACGATTACCTTTCAACTTTGCATACCCAATTACACCCTTTGAGTGTTTTTTATCATATAACTCAGCGAAAAGATAATTAACGCCATTGTGTTTTATCAAGAACGGATCAGCCATCCAGTATCGGAGTGTACTTTTAATTAATATGAAACCGTCACCGCAGCTTTCATTTTCATACAGAGCTTTTCCGGTTCGCTGACGAAAAGCAATTGCATAGCGATTATTTGTATACTGATAATAAAATGAGTTTATCTTTTTCTGAATGTTTCGTTTTAATCGGTATAATCGCTCTTTCATCAGTTTCACATCCTTTAACTGCAATATTCGTCAATCGCATTTTGCCATTGAGAAATAATATTTTTAATCTCAAGTCTTTCTCTAACAGCGGTAGCATTCTGCCCGCATTTTTCAGCAAATACCCTGTCATTTGCAAATTTCTTCATTGCTTCAATCAGTGCGGTTTCATCATCCTTGGGAATTAACAAACCGTTAATTCCGTCTTCAATATATTCACGGGATCCGCCCCCGTCACAATCTGTGCAAATGCAGGGTAATCCCAAAGCCATTGCTTCAATCATTGTGTTGGATAACCCTTCAAAAGTGGAAGTCGAAATGAACATAGCCGCATCTTTTACAACTTCGTGTATATCTTTTCTCGCATTATGTATTTTAACGCAATCGGTTAAATCAAGCGTATCTATCAGATTTAATAATTCTGTTCTATGTTCCTCTTCTGCTTGCGTAACGATATTTCCGTATATATCAATACAATAATCAGGAAACTCGTTATGAAAAACAGAAAACGCCTTTATTAACAAATCGAGTCGTTTTTCTTTTGAAATCCTGCAAAAATTAACTATTCTGTTATTACGCTCGCCTTTATAAACCGGTGTTGCTAAAGCTAACGGATTACCTATAACCTTAATGTTACTTACTCCCAGCTTTTTAAAATAATCAGAAGTATAGTTGGTTTGACTGACAACGCCGGAAAAAGACTTCATAAGAATAGATGCAATATCTGTATCAAGTCCACCCAGCTCGCCTTCTGCATAGGTTTTGGTTCCGTAAAGCATATCGCATTTTATACCAATCGAAGCATAAAAAACATCAATCGCATAACTTAATCCCAATGCAATTATAATAGGGTTACTAAATTGCTCAAGAGTTTCTTTTAATGATAAGCTGTTTCTTATTTTAGAAACAGAAAAGCCTAAAAAACGTCTTGCTTTGGATTTTTTCGGAATAAAAAAACTGAATATTTTCAGAAGTTTTATTCTGAGTGCAATTTTTCTTTTTGCAGCTTTATTGATATTTGTTGTTGTGTTTTTTGTAGATACAACAGACACATTTTCTTTCAAATCAAAGAAGGATTGCTCGTTTTGATCTTTAGTAACAATAATATAAGCCTCTTTGTTAATGTCAGAAAAACCGTTGGCTAACATTGTAGCGTGCTTTGCGATACCGCCATTCTTATTGTTTCCTATAACAATAAGAACAGGTCTTTTTTTGTTTTTCATAAAAAGCTCCTCAGAACGCTTTTCGGATTTTTTTGTATATCTTACCGATAAGTTTGCTTTCGGTCAGCCAATGCAATACAGGCTTTACCAAAACTGTTTTTACCTTTTCTGTAAATTTCCTATCTGATTCATATAAAATTATTGCTTTTGGTCTTTTTTTGTGTATCAGCTTATAATATACCCTATATCTTTTTGCCATTTTTTCTATGGGTATATTTCCATAATAGCGTTCGTTGATTTCATCATTCATTATAAGAGCGATCTGCTGCAATGCTCTTTTTTTATTCTGTTTATAAAATTTTAATTCATTCTCTAAACAATCGATAGTGCTGAAAAAAGCTCTCAGATGCATTTGATTTAACATTGCTTCTGATTCCAATGCTTCTGTTATAGTATACAAATGTAAAATCAGATTTTTAAATGCTTTCCATGCATCAGGGGTATATCTTCTTGATTTTGAATTTAAGACAACTCTGTTGTGATATAAATACTTGTCACCCAGATAAACCAGAACATTAGCTTTTATGGTTGCTTCATAGGTCAACACCAAGTCTTCACATCGTCTAACTTCGGGATTATAACTGATATCAGATTTAATCAATTCACTTCTGTATAATCTGAGACAATTAGACCACCTGATTGCTCTTCTTTCGCCATTATCAGCAACATATGCCAATGTTTTTGATAATATCATTTCTTCAATTGCTTTGCGGTCATAAACCCCGGACTCTATTTCGGGAGAAAAACGATGTCCGTCTGCATTTTGAATACAATTACAAAAAACAATATCGGCATTATTTTTTGTAGCTTCCATGTACATAGTTTCATACATGGAAGTTTCAACCCAGTCGTCAGAATCGACAAAACCGATATATTCCCCATTCGCCAAACTGATTCCGTCTCTGCGTGCCATTACTGCTCCCGCATTTTCCTTATGATAATATGACACTCTGCTGTCAGCAAGATAGGTCTTACAGATTTCAGCACTTCCGTCTGTTGAACCGTCATCAATGAGAATGATTTCTATATCCTTGAGTGTTTGATTAACAATGCTGTCAAGGCATTGCACAAGATACTTTTCAGCATTATAAATTGGAACAATAACACTGACTTTAACCATTTATCAGTTCCATCCATTTCTTAATTATTTTATCAACAGACTGTTCTTCGCGTATCTTTATAGAGTTATGCGATAACTTATTTGCAAGCTCAGGATTTTCTGCAATCTTTTTCATAGCAAGATAAAGTGCGTGTGAATCACCTACAGGAGTAAGCAGACCGTTTTCACCGTCTTTGATAACTGCTCTTGCACCGCCTGCGGGGCAGTCTGTACAAACACACGGAAGACCCATAGCCATGGCTTCAAGCATAGAGTTTGACATTCCTTCATAATCCGAAGAGGAAACAAACATTGAGTAATCTTTTATATAATCGTGAATATCGCTTTTTGCAGGTAAAATATGAATTGAGTTTTCAAGATGATGGTATCTTATGCGTTCGTTAACGGAATCAAGATAGCCTTCAACTTCATTGCCCACGGGGTCGCCGATAATATCAAGTTCGTAATCTGGAAAATCCTTGTGGAATTCAGCAAATGCATCAACAAGCATAATCAGATTTTTCTGACCCGATATTCTGCAAAAGTTAACGATACGCTTGATTCTTTCGCCTTCATATACCTCGGGTAAATCGGGTTTTACGGGGTTGAAGATAACCTTGCCTTTGACGGGCGTGTTTTCTTCATACCATTTCTGAGCATCAGGCGATTGAAAAACAACGCCGTCCGCCTTGTGAAATTCATTTTTCAGAAATGCCATTGTGGTTTTGCTTGAAAGAGACTGACAGGGATCGCCTCTTTCAGAAATGATCAGCTTATTTTTCTTTGTTACCGATAAAAGCGAATAAAAAATAGAATCATAAAGAAAAGCAACCACCGATGCATCGGAATGTTTTCTGAAATATTTTTTCAGCCAAACTACTGATTTGTAATTTCTTGAACGGTATTTAAAAACGGAAGATTTTTCTTTGAAACCAAGCTTGCCGATGATTCGTGCAAAAAGCATAAGCAGTTTTGATGCCAAAGATGAAACTTTTTGATTTTCAGTTTCATCCGGCAGGGAGATAACATTTATTCTGCTGTCGATATCTTTTAAAACGGCATCGTTTTTGTTTTGGTGGGTAAGTACAAGCGAAACACAGTTACCTTTTTGGGCTGCAGCACGGCTGAGAAGCGAAATAACTCGTTCAGCACCGCCACCGTTCATAACCTTCATCACAAAAATAAGCTTTTTTGGCATAATTTTACTCGACATCATTAATCACAAAACCTTCAACATTCATCATTAAATAAAAACTGTTACAGTTTTCTTTTCAGAGAAACAATTTTTTTGTAAAGTCTTCGTTTGAAAAATTCAACTTTTATTTTTCTGAATTCACCACAAACCCAATAATAGTAAAGATTTTTATATTGTTGATTTACATAAGAATCAAAAGTATTCACGCCGCAAGAAGGCATCAGAGACATCCAATCAAATTCTAATATTGAATCCATTTTCTTGTTTGTTGTTGCATTTTCACAGGATTTCACAAAAATGTACATAACATCGGAAAACCATCGTGCATAAATTTTTTGTTTAAATTCTTCAGTATTAAGTTTCCATTCCGACAATACAAAAAGCATCTCTTTAAACACATGAGAAGAATCTTTTTTTGCAATAACTTCCGGACTGAAATTGCGAGATATGCTGGCAGTATTATATCTATAGTTATACAATGGCACATCTGCATATATAATTTTTTTCGCATATATAATTGGATAAATTGATTGCAATGTATCCTCCGACATGTTTTTTGAAAAATATTTTTTGTAATCTATAGGATCTCGCTTCAAAATTTCTGTTTTGATAGCCTTTATCCACAACGCATCAATACTGTCACCGGTCGCAAGCATTTCAAAAACTCTTTTCTTGTTATCCGCACTCCATATTTCGGAATCTTCAGCAACAAATCTGTTTCTTTTATTCTTTATCCCGTCACTATAATAATTAAAAGAGTATATTACCATATCAATATTAACATCTTTTAACAAATAATTGTTAACAGTTTCCAGCAAATTACATTCAATAAAATCATCCGAGTCAACGAAAATACAAAATTCACCTTGAGCTTTATCAATTGCAATTCTTCTTGCTGAAATTAATCCTTGATTTTCCTTGTGAATAACATGTATTTTTTGGGGATATTTTTCTGCAAAAGAATCACATAAATAGGAACTGTTATCTGTTGATCCATCATCAACAATAATAACTTCATAATCTTCAAAAGTCTGATTTACAACAGATTTCAGACATTGTTCCAGATATCTTTCAACATTATAAACAGGTATCAATATACTGAATTTCAAATTTATGCCTCCAATAATTTGCACCAATCGTTAAAATATCTTGCTCTTTCGCTTGAATAATCAATTTCTGACAGATTGTTCTTCATTTTTGTTCTTGTTTCTGAATTTGTTATCATTGTTTCAAGTGCTTCTGCTAATGCTTCTGGGGTTATATCAGCCAAATATCCTGTTTTTCCTTCATCGACCATAACAATACCGCCGGCTGTTTTTGTTGATACCATAGGCAAACATAAAATCTGAGCTTCAAGCATTGCAATTGACAAAGCCTCTTCATACGAAGGCTGAACATATACATCGCTTATCCCCAAATACGGATACGGATTTTTCTGCATACCGGTTAAGTTAATGCAATCATTAAGTTTATATTGATCAATCAATTTTTCAATTTCAGGTCTTGTTGGGCCATCACCGACAAAATACCATAAAAATTCAAAACCTTTGTCTTTCAATATCTTAGCTGCTTTCACTGCCAAATCAATACCTTTTACAGGGGAAAAACGTGCACAGGTACAAAAAATCAGTCTGTCATCTTTTTTGATTTCTACTTCAGCAGACATTTCTTGTATCAGCTGAGGATTTGTGTAATTTTCAATAACCAAAACCTTGCCATCTATACCATTATACCATTCATACAACGATTTCTTTATATCCTCGTGTTCAACTACAATAGAATCATAGTTTGGCATAGTTGCCTGATGAACATCGTGTAATTCATCAGTAGAAACCTGATAAAACATTATTTTTCTTTTTGCCTTTATGTACTTGTCAACAAACAGGGTACTATAACCTTGCCAATAAGATATTGCCACATCATATTCAACATCAGAAAAATATTTCTTTTTTTCATTTTCAAACATCGAAAACATAACATATTCAGATAATTTGGCAGTCAAATTGTCTGTTTTTTCTTTTAAACCAAAAAACTTGCAAAGGAAAAGCAAAACCTGTAAATATAACACATATGGAAATCTATAATAATGGACATCATCTTCATTAATCAAAATTTTCACGTTTTTATTAACATACGGCAATAAATCCAATCTGTTTTTTCTGATATACAGTGTTACTTCATTAACACTGTAATCAACACTGTTAAGAGCAGAA
>JAFWYP010000005.1 GCA_017517665.1 Clostridia bacterium
GATCAAACTCTCTAAAAATTTTATCTGAACACCCGAAGGTGTGCAAACCATTCTTAGAGCTTAATCGCTCGTGATGTCCTCTGACATCTTGTTTCTCGTTTTTTTCGAGAATTACTGCTGTACTTGAAGTACATACTCAAATTAATCTTCAAGGGTTTTTTCTATCAATCGTTGTTTAATTTTCAAGGTGCGTCGCATCCCCGTTCTTGCGGAGTGCTTGACTAATATATCACAACGAAATCAGTTTGTCAACACTTTTTTCGCGAGATTTTCAGTGTATATTTCAACTGTGCCGAGTGTTTCTTAAACTTGCCTTTTTACGACACAATATATTTATTGTAATTAATTTTTATATATTGATGTATGGTTAAGTTTTGCTTTTATTTCTTCAAAAATCTCTACAACTTTAAATCTTATTTCATATTTAACGGGACTGCTGATTATTTCCGCACCGTCTTTTCCGAGTATAATTTCCGTATCAGTTCTTTTCGTTGCGGCAGGAAGGCACAAGGGCGGAAACATAACGCACCACCAGTTATGTCCCTCCCCTTTTCCGAGGATGACTTTCAAAGCAAGATATTCTCCTGCAGGCAAAGTAAAATTCTCATATTCACGGGTCGGGAAATATTCTTCTGTCAAAAACATATCGGCTTTATAATCAAAACCGTTTTCGGAAAGAACTTCATTTGCCTTGGCAATAAGTTTGTCCTTTTCCTCTGCAAGGTATTCCGAGGCATTATCAGTGCTTACCGTACCTCCGAAAAGTTCACTTCCGCAGGAAAGCAGAGCATCTCTCACAAGGAGTTTCACGGTCTGGTCTTCTTCGGTGTCAGAATTTGCAAGTATATGAAGTCTTATTACATTGCTTCTTATCTCCCTGCAATCCGCGCCGAAGCCGATTACCGAAAAAAATATCGAAAACACAAGTCCAATTGCCACGGAAATTTCAATCATCTGAATTTTTTTCATAAAAATAAACCGTCCTTTTATGTTGTAACAACATTCTTGGACGGTTTCTTTTATTTTATTCAGTCTGCAAATCAAGTCCGCCGATTTCATCGCGCGCTTTGAACACATAGCCGTTCTGGCTGAGAATATCAATATGTGAAAGGGCTTCGCCCGTGCCGAGTGCAACGCAGTTGAGCGGAGAATCAGCAACGGTTGTTTTGACACCTGTTTTACGTTCAATCATTTCATCAATACCGCGAAGCAATGCACCGCCGCCAGTCAGAAAGATTCCCGATTCGGCAATATCTGCCGAAAGCTCGGGTGGTGTGAGTTCAAGAACGGAGCGAACAGTTTCCGCAATTGTTTCAAGATGAGGTCTCATAGCAAGATATACTTCGGTTGAACTGACTTCAATGCTGACGGGCATATTAGTTATAAAATGCTTGCCCTTAACCGTAAGACCGAGTTCAACGTCACGCAGATACGAGCATCCGATTTGTTTCTTAATAAACTCTCCGGTTTTATCGCCGATAACAACATCTCTTTCGCGCTTTATCTGCCGGACAATCGCTTCATCAAGTGCGTTGCCTGCAACCCTTATTGAACGGGAAATAGAAATGCATCCCATAGTTATAACAGCAATATCTGTTGTGCCGCCGCCGATATCAACTATCATAGTACCGACGGGTCTGTTGCTTCCGAGACCGGCACCGAGTGCCGCCGCAAGAGGCTCTTCAATAAGGCAGGCCTTTGCAGCACCTGCCGCAGTTACAATATCAAGAATTGTTCTTTTTTCAAGACTTGTTGCCATTGAAGGCACGCAAACAACCACATTGGGTTTGAAAATCATGTTTTTACAAATCTTTGAAAGAACATAGCGGAGAATATGTTTCGTGGCTGTGAAATCGGAAACAACTCCGTGCGACATAGGTTTCACTACTCGTATGGAATCAGGATTTTTACCTATCATATCCCACGCACGTTTACCAACACCGATGAGTTTTCCGCTATCCTTTTCATAAGCGGCAACACACGGCTCGGTCATGACTACACCCTTACCCTCAACGAAAACAACAATGGATGTTGTTCCGAGGTCAATTCCTATATTTGCACCGAGCATGTTTTCACCGCCTTTATTCTTTATTTGTTTTCATTTTACGTTTTGTCACCGCAAGAGTTATGCAGTGAATTTCCTTTGCACCGTATAGCCAAAGCATTTTGGCACATTCGTTAAGGGTTTCACCCGAAGTCAGAATATCGTCACAGAGAAGAATTGTTTTACCCTCAACATCAGACGGATTGGTTACATCAAACACTCCCGTCAGATTTCCTTTACGAAGATAATACTTTATTTCATGCTGAATTTTGGTATTATAAATTTTTGATAAAACATCCGCCTTATGCTCTATTCCGAGGTGTTCGGATATCCCTTTTGCAAGATAAAAGCATTGATTATATCCGCGCTTTTTTCTGCTTTTACGGGTCATAGGCACTTCGGTTATAAAATCAAAATTTATATTACCGAGCCGTTCCTTCACGGTTTCGGACATTTCAAGAGAATACGCTTCATAATTTCTGAAACCGTTTCTGAATTTGAAAATGTGAACTCCGTGCCTTATACATCCCTCGTAATAAAACGGTGCGGCAACGGAATCATAATAGTTTCCCGAGCCTTTGCACATACATTCATCTTTTCCACGTGCGCATTTACGGCAGATAACACCGTCTATTCTGGGCAGTTCTTTTTCACAATCAACACACATCATGCGCGAGGAATCAATTGTTTTACCGCAGCACGCACATCTTCTCGGGAAGATTGAAAGAATTAATGTTTCAAACCACTTGTTCAATTTTCTTCACCAAGCATTATAAAACTTTTGAGTGCGGAATAACGTTTAGCCTTGCTGTTATTGTTCACCATTTTTTCAACCGTATTTCTTGAGCTGACAAGAATCATCAGTTTTTTTGCGCGGGTAACCGCCGTATAAAGCAGATTTCTGTAAGCAAGCTGCTCAACTACGCCCGTCACGGGCATCACAACCGCTTCAAACTCATTTCCCTGACTTTTATGAACGGTAACTGCATAAGCGTGTTCAAGCTCTGTACTGCCTTCAAAAGGATATTCGGCTGTTTTATCATCAAAACGAATAAACAATGTGTGTCCGACTTCATCAATCTTATCAAGAATTCCGATATCGCCGTTAAAAACGCCGAGACCGTCTTTATCAGCTGTTGACCAAGGGATGTTGTAATTGTTTTTAATCTGCATAAGCTTGTCACCCTCACGGAATATGCGCTGACCGAAAGCGTGCTCACGCTTATGCTTTGCAGGAGGATTAATCGCTGCCTGCAAATATTTATTGAGATTAACGGTTCCCGCCTCGCCTTTTCTCGACGGACAAAGAACCTGAATGTCCTCTGTGGGAGAATATTTATAAGCATTCGGAAGCCTTGTTGAGCAAAGCTCTGTTACCGTTTTTGCCGCAGAGAAAGGCTGAATTCTTTCCATAAAGAAAAAGTCCTTATCCGTTCTGCTTATCTCGGGAAATTCGCCGCGAACGATTTTATGGGCATTGGTAACAATAAGACTTTCCATCGCCTGACGGAAAACCTCTTTCAGCTCAACAACGGGAAGAGCCTTTGAGTTAATCATATCATGAAGAACATTTCCCGCACCAACGGGAGGAAGCTGGTCGGAGTCACCGACCATGACAAGTCTGCAGCCGATGGGGAGTGCATCAAGCAAACTTGAAAAAAGAACGATATCCACCATCGAAAGCTCGTCAATAATAACCGCGCCCACATTCAGAGGATTGCGTTTGTTGCGCTGAAATACGGGTCTGTCGTTTCTGTCCCACTCAACCTCGAGTAAACGGTGAATCGTCTGGGCTTCTCTGCCCGTAAGTTCACTCATCCTCTTTGCGGCTCTGCCTGTCGGTGCAGCGAGAGCAACCTCAAGCCCTTGCTTTTCAAAGACTTTAAGTATACCGCGCAGGGTTGTTGTTTTGCCCGTACCCGGTCCGCCGGTAAGAATCAGGATTCCTCTTTCAACGGCAAGCTTTATCGCAAGACGCTGCATATCGTTATAAAGAACACCGCCGATAAGTTCGGCATGATTTATCTGTTCATCAATATTATCAAGACATTTCGGAGCAAACCGTTTCATGAAAAGAACGGTGTTTGCCGCTTTTTTCTCGGCATCGTAAATCTCGGGAAGAAATATGAATTCTCTGCCGTAAATAACATCCGAAACAAGCTGTTTTTGTTCAACAAGCTTATCAAGCTGAATTTCCGTTTCATCCTGCCCGCAGCCAAGAAGAGATATGCAAGGCGGAAGAAGCTTTTCACGGGGAAGGCAGGTGTGACCGTTATAAAGGTTATGCCTTACAACATAAAGAATTCCCGCCGCAATTCTGTATTCATCGGCAGGCAGCACAGGAAGCCTCTGTGCGATATTGCACGCCTTTTCAAATGTTATTCCTATTCCCTCGGAGCAAAGAAGATAAGGATTTCTTTCAACGGTTTCAACCGACCTCGGACCGAATATTTTAAAAACCTTAAGGCATTCGGAAGTTGTCATGCCGTATTTTTCGAGAGAAATAAGTGCTTCTCTTTCTGCGGCGCGTTTTCTGAACTCATCGGAAATTTCCTTTGCTCTTTCTCGGGAAATACCCTTGATTTCCGATAGTCGGTTCGGTGCATTTTCAATTATGTTAAAAGTTTCGTCACCGAATCTCTCAACAATTTTTTGCGCTGTTTTTTCTCTTATTCCCTTGATTATACCGGAAGAAAGATATGAAAGCATTTCGGCGGCGGTTTCTGGCATTTCACGGACACAGCCTTCTATTTTCAGCTGTTTTCCGAATGTTGGATGAACCGACCATTTACCCGTAAAAGTTACTCTTTCGCCGCAATAAAGGTCGCCTATGTTACCCGTAGCAGTAAAAAGCTCACCGTCACTTGAAAACTCAAGAACAGTGTAGCCGTTTTCACTATTTTGGTATGTTATGTATTCCACAACACCCGTTACAGTAACAAATTCTTCCATATCATCCATTTTATTTTAAATTGGTGTATACAAATTTAAATGTGCCGAGTGAATCTGTAAGCCGAGTTCTGTCATTTAAGGCAATCATCTGTCTACGCCGTACATTGCTGCACGGCTTTAGCCACCCTTCGGAGTATCGCCGAGCAAGCGACGGAAATAAATCCTCCTCCAATCGGTGTTGCTTCGGATAGGGTTTGCAGGGCCGTGCGGTTCCCCGCACGCCGGTGAGCTCTTACCTCGCCTTTCCACCCTTACCTGCATAAACAGGCGGTATATCTCTGTTGCACTTTCCCTAAGGTCACCCTCGGCGGCCGTTAGCCGTTATCCTGCTCTGTGAAGCTCGGACTTTCCTCACGCGACTTAAAGTCGCCCGCGACTGCCCAATTCACTCAGCACATACATTATTTATTTTAAATCACCTTTAGTTAAAAGTCAAACAAAATATATAATTGTTTAAAATAATTTACAATTAGACTATTGTATATCAGTAAAACTTGCGTTAAAATGTTGAATATAAATATATGAAAGGAAAACTAAATGGAAGATATTTATATTTCAAAGAAGAAAAGGCAATCCGACGAGATTGATTTTGTGTTTTTGGATGAGCCTTCTTCCCCGATACCCGAGCCTCCCGAAGAAGAAAAGCCGAGAAAAAAGAAAAAACACCGTTTTCTGAAATTTATTGCAACCTTGCTTGTTGTTGCATTTGTTTTTTCTTCTGTATTCATTTTTGTTTTCGCTGCTATGTCCGGATACACAAGAAGCGACCTTGAAGCAAACAAATACATTTCTTCACTTGAACTAAAAAGCAGTCCGTTGGTTTCAAACATACTTCTTCTCGGTGTTGACGGAAAAGCCGAGTCATCATCGCGCTCAGATTCAATGATACTCGTTTCCGTTGACTTTGCACATATGAAAATTAAACTCACATCTTTTCTGCGTGACAGTTGGGTAGAAATACCGTCAAAGGGTAAAAAAGCAAAACTGAATTCGGCTTGCTCATCGGGTGGTCCGCAGCTTGTTGTTGATACCATTGAATATAACTTCGGTGTGGATATAGACCACTATGTTATGGTTGACTTTGATATGTTCACGCAGATAATAGATTCTCTCGGCGGTGTTACGGTTGAGGTTACGGAAAAAGAAGCGAAATTTATCAACAGCACCACAAGACAAAAGGTTGAAAGCGGTGAAAACGTAACTCTTAACGGCGAAGAAGCGCTTGTTTATTGCAGAATAAGAAAGCTTGATTCCGATTATATGAGAACATACAGGCAGAGAAAGGTTATTTCCGCTTTGATAAATCAGGCGAAAAAAGTGGGAGTTTCCGCACTTATAGAAACAATGAACAATGTTTTTCCGCTTATTCAGACGGATATGTCTGCATTTGAAATTACAGGTCTTGCGTACAAAGCAGGCGCAGGTGTTCTCGCATTTGACATTGAGTCAAACCGCGTTCCGATTGATGAGCATATGAAGGTCGGAACAAAAAACGGTCAGTGGGTTGAAATTGTTGACATTGATGCCGCAAGAGAATATTTGCGCGATTACATTTACACAAACAAAATAAAGATTGAGGAAGATTAAATGAAAATCAGTTTCAGAAAATTTGAAGAAAAAGACAGAGATGTTTTCTTCTCCATGGTCAAAAAATTCTATGCACCCCCTGCCGTGCTTCATTTCCCGTCGGACGAAGTGATGATGTCAAGCTTTGATGCTTCACTTGAAATTCCCGAGCTTGTCAAAGGATATATTTTTGAATGCGACGGAAAGGTGTCGGGGTATGCTGTTGTTTCCATGAAGTTTGAAACGGAAGTCGGTGGAATGGCTGCATGGATTGAAGAGCTTTTTGTTGAAGAAGACTACCGTTCAAAAGGAATCGGAAGCAATTTCATTGAGCATCTTAAAGAAGAACTTTCAGGAAAAATCAAACGAATACGTCTTGAAGTCGGCGATGAAAACGACGGCGCCAAGCAACTCTATAAGCGGCTTGGCTTTGAGATGCTTGATTACCGTCAGATGATTATTGATAAAGAATTTTAAAGGAGAATACATATGAAAAAGTATTATCCGTTATACTTTCATTTATCTTTTTCTTCCCGTCATATCTTTTCAGCTTTCTGCCCAAAAACACTGACACGGATTTCAGATTTGAAAGCGGATATTCGGACGGAAAAGTTATGGTCTGCAACGAGTATGCCGCAGTTGAAACAAGCGGAGAATTCAGAAAAGGAAGCTCTCTTTTCTATGATTTCGGAGAACTGAAAAAGGATTGTTTCAACTACTTCGGAATAAAATACAGCACTGATTCATATGCGAGAGGTGTAATCACATACACCAAAAGCAGCGAAAAATACTTCGAGGATTTCTTTCTTGAACCGAGCGAAAACGGCAGTTTTTATTCATTTATCGACAGTATACTCGATAAACGCAAATCAAGCAGATTTTGTTCGGTTTCTTTTGAACCGCTGAACAAAGAAACAGGCAGTTTCACACTTTCGGGCATAGGTCTTTTTAACCGTGAAATTTCTGACAGAGAAGTTTATATTCAGAATGATGAGTACATGCTCGGAATTGACCTTCTCTGGGGCGGCGCACTCAGTTATCTTGAGGACCTCAATTCAAATGTTGAAGCAGTTAAGGTTGACGGCAGAATTTTTGTTGATTCAAAAACATCGGAAAGGTATAACACAAAATCGGTCAATAATAATGCCAATCTTATAAACAGATATGAACCCGGCCGACTTGTTCAGCAATCTTATTATGGCATTTTCAAAGACGGTTACGAATCCGGCGAATTTATGGGAAACACATAGAACTACAATCCCGTTCAGGGCGGTAATCAGTTCGGCGATGCAAGCAAAATCGTTGATATCATTGCATCGGAAAACTCACTTTATGTTAAGTGCCGTCCTCTTGACTGGGCAAAATCTGCCGAAGATATAACACCGTCCTATATGGAAGCAACCTACACTTTCAAAAACGGTCTTGTTGATGTTTCGTGCAGATTTGTTGACTTCTACGGTTGCAAAAGCGAAAGCACAACTCAGGAAATGCCTGCCTTCTATTGCATAGAGCCTTTTAACAGATTTGTATACTACGGCGGCAGTTCTCCATGGACAAACGACCCGAATCTTTCATACGAAAACAAGCTGATTTTCTGGCCCGATGCGGGATATCCCAATTTCAACTCAACCGAAAACCGGGCAGCATTCATCGGAGAATATGATGACAGCTTCGGCATCGGAATTTATGTTCCGAGTGAACCCGCATTTCTTGCAGGTGTATACTAGAGAGAAAAAACGCAGAACACCGACCCGTCAAAAGACAGAAAAACATCATATATCGCAGCAGTTGAAACAATGGAATTTGCAAGCTTCAAGCCGGTTGAATATACTTACGGCATTTCAACGAGAACGGTTACAGAAATGAGAAATGCATTTTCAACAGTAAAATAAGCACAAAAATTCGCCGCAGAAATGCTCTGCGGCAATAATTTTTTATAAGCTTGCAAGCTCTTTATAGTTATCCTTAAGCGATGAATAAAGCTTTGAATAGAGTTCAAAATTCTTTGCATATTTATCGCCGTTTTCCAAATCGGGTAGATACTCTTTATCGCTGTATTTCACCATTGTATCAGCAGCTTCATAAATATCTTTATAAAGTCCTGCACTGACTGCCGCAAGAACGGCAACACCGAGTGCGGGGCCTTCTTTTGACTGAATGGTTTTTATATTAAGACGGAACATATCTCCGAGCATTTCTTTCCAGAGCCTTGACTTTCCGCCGCCGCCCGTAACGAGCATCGAATCGGGATTGATGCCCATTTCATCAAGAACTTTGAGGCAATCCATGAGCGAATAACCAACACCCTCCATTACAGCACGGATAAAATGCGCTCTTGTATGCATTGCGGAAATTCCGAAAAATATACCTCTGCAATCGGGGTCAAGGTGAGGTGTTCTTTCACCCATAAGATAAGGCAAATAGAAAAGCTTTTCTGCGCCGATTGGAATGCCCGCCGCCTTTTCGTCAGTGATTTTATAAACATCCTCGCCATTTGTAAGGCTTTCCTCGGTTTCAGCAAGGCAGAACTGATTCTTGAACCACTGCAGAGAAAGACCTGCTGCCTGAGTAACACCCATAACATGCCATTTATCGGGCACAGCGCAGCAGAATGTATGTACTCTGCCCATAGGGTCGATTTTCGGCTCATCGGTATGAACAAAAACAACGCCGGAAGTTCCGATTGTTGTGAAAGCTTTTCCGTCACGGATAACAGCTGTACCGACTGCGGCGGCGGCATTATCGCCTGCACCAGCAACAATAAGTGTTTCTTCCGAAAGACCTGTTTCCTTTGCCGCTTCGGCACTTACACGACCCGTAACATCAACGGATTCATAAACCTTCGCAAGCCAAGATTTATCAATTCCGAGTTTTTCAATAACCTCATCCGACCAGCAACGGTTCTTCACATCGAGAAGCTGCATACCCGAAGCATCGGAAACATCCGTTGCAAAATCACCCGAAAGTCTGTAACGAAGATAATCCTTCGGGAGAAGAATATGTCTGCACTTATCGAAGTTTTCTTTTTCATGCTTCTTGACCCACATGATTTTTGATGCAGTAAAGCCCGTAAGAGCAGGGTTTGCGGTTATTTTGATGAGTCTTTCCTTGCCGATGATGTTAGTTATATCCTCGCATTCCTCGCCCGTTCTCTGGTCGCACCAAAGAATGGCAGGACGAATAACATCGCAGTTTTCATCAAGCATGACAAGGCCGTGCATCTGGCCCGATATACCGAGAGAAACAATATCATCGGCAGATATTCCGCCTTGTGAAAGAGCTTCGTTTACGGTTTCCTTTGCGGCAATCCACCAAAGCTCGGGATTCTGCTCTGCCCAGCCGTTTTTCGGCTGAGAGAGAGGATATTCTCTGTATGCCGAGGCGATAACGTCGCCCTCACGGCTGAAAATAACGGTTTTGAGACCTGTAGTGCCTAAATCTATACCGATAACATATTTCATATTATCACCCGAACATAATATTGTTGATTACGCTTTCAAGATATTCCTGCTTGCCCGAGCCGGGATTTTCAGGCTTGCCCATTGCGCAGGCATAATCGGAAAGCTCTTCAAGAGTAACGTTTCCACTTCTGATTTTCTGACCGATTTCGCTGTTGTATGAAGAATATTTATCTGCAACAAAGCCGTCAATTCTGCCATCCTCAATTATTTCTGCGGCCTTGATAAGACCGAGAGCAAAGGTATCCATACCGAGAATGAAGCCGAGGAACATATCCTCATGAGTGTTGCTCGGTCTGCGGTTCTTTGCATCGAAATTGAGACCGCCGTTAACAAATCCGCCGCTTTTGAGAACTTCATACATACACATTGTTGCTTCGTAAACATCAAACGGGAATTCGTCTGTATCCCAACCGAGAAGAAGGTCGCCCTGATTTGCGTCGATGCTTCCGAGCATTCCGTTGATTGCACTTATGCGAAGCTCGTGCTGGAAGGTATGACCTGCAAGAGTTGCGTGATTTGCTTCGATATTCATCTTGAAATCCTTGTCAAGACTGTACTGTCTGAGAAAACCGATGGCTGTTGATGCATCGAAATCATACTGATGCTTCATGGGCTCCTTCGGCTTGGGTTCGATATAGAAATCGCCGTCAAAGCCGATTTTTCTGCCGTAGTCAATTGCAAGACGCATAAGACCTGCGATATTTTCCTGTTCAAACTTAACATCGGTATTGAGAAGAGTTTCATAGCCTTCTCTGCCGCCCCAGAAAACATATCCCTTACCGCCGAGCTTAACCGTAAGGTCGAGTGCTTTCTTGACCTGAGCCGCCGCAAAACAAAATACATCTGCTGAATTGGTGCTGCCTGCACCGTTCATGAAACGGGGATCGGAAAACATATTTGCAGTTCCCCAGAGGCACTTAATGCCCGTTTCATTCATTTTTTCAAGAATATAATCGGTGATTTCATCAAGTCTTTTGTTGGTTTCTTTGATATCATCAGCGGCAGGAACGATATCGGCATCATGGAAGCAGAAATATTCCACACCGAGCTTTGACATAAATTCAAAACCTGCGTCGACCTTTGCCTTTGCGTGCTCCATTGTTCCGGGAACAGCACCGAAAGTTTTTTCTGCGGTGTCTCTGCCGAACATATCCGTTCCGCAGGCACAGAGATTGTGCCACCATGCCATGGCAAACTTAAGGTGTTCACTCATTTTTTTGCCCATGATAACACGGTCTTTATCATAGTATTTGAAAGCAAGAGGATTTTTGCTTTTCGGACCTTCGTATCTGATTGCAGGTACATTAAATATTTCGCTCATCACTGTTACTCCTTTTATATTGTTGTATTACCATCTGTTTTCTACGTATTCGCAGAAAGTGAAGAGGTCTTTTATTTCAATCTTTTTGCCGTCATCAAGAGTTACGTCGCCGTTCCACACTCCGAAAATCTGATGACAGTTCATTCTGCCGATAAGGAAATCGACATCGGTATGGTTATCAAGAGTCGGTGTCATTGTCATATTGAATCTTCCGTCCTCAGAAATGAACTTCCACTCTTCCATAAATCTGTCCTTAGGGAACTTTTCTACGTCTACAGCGCCGAATTTATGAACCTTTCCGTCATAAAGAATGCAGGTCTCGGTCGCGTTGCTTTCGTCACCGATTGCCCATGTTACTTCAAAGCCGAGAAGATGATTCACCCCGTTTTCATCGGGAACATATGTAGATGCACTGCCCCAATACCAGACCATTTTGTGAGGAGTGTTTACCCTGCCCCAGTCAAGAGTGCAGAAGGAATTCTCCTTGGAAAACTCATATGTAAAATCATCAATTTTGAAAACCGCTTTACAAGGCATACAAAACTGTTTTGTGGTCATGAAATACTTGGTTTTATCCCCTTCAAAAGGAAGAACTGTTGTTATATTTTCAAGACCGGGCATTATATCCATCTGAACATTGCATTCAACCTGCTTGCCCTTGTGGAGTTTTTTGAACCAAAGCGTTCTCTCTGTTTCCTTTGTATTGAAATCAAACTCCGCACCGCCGATTTTATCCTTGAATCTGTTTACACAGTCGCCTTTTGCGGGGGGAACGTGCTTCTTTCCTCCGATAAAATACTGAATTGCATCAATGATTACTTCGCCTGTTCTGAGATCAACAAGCTTCGCAGCAACATACCCGCCGACATTGATATTCGCGAAGCTGATAAGCATCTGCATTTTGTCATCGGCAATATTATAAAAATCCCATTCCTTGCGGCTCGTTATGCCCGTTTTTACATAATCTCTGTTATACTCAAAAACATTCTTCCTTGCCCAGCCTTTTGCAAGCAAGGTTCCGTCAGGTGCAAGAAGGGGCGTGCTTTCGGTATACTCCGTCTGCCTTGACTTCTCCTTCCAGTCCTTGAAGGGCACATAGGTTCTTTCAAGCTCAACACTCATCCGTTTTTCCTCTTTCTGTAGCAAGAATATATTAACTTGGATATTATAGCACATATTTACAAATTAGTCAAAATTTATTATAATAATTTCAAGAGGTGTTCTTATGGATAATAAATTATATTCGGAACATATTAAATTGAAAAACATAACAATTAATGACCCGTTCTGGACTAACGAGCAGGAGCTTGTCCGCAACGAGGTTATACCTTATCAGTATGAAGCGCTGCACGACCGTATCGACGGCGCAGAAAAGAGTTATTCCGTTGAAAATTTCATAAAGGCGGGAAGAGTTGTTGAAAAATTAAAAAACGGAGAAGATGTGCCGGTTTTCCCTGCCGATAAATGGTGTTACGACGATAAAAATACTCATCCCGATGCTTTCCGCGGATGGGTTTTTCAGGACAGCGATGTATACAAATGGCTTGAAGCCGTCGGATATTCTCTTATAAATCATCCCGATGAAGCTCTTGAAGAAAAAGCAGATAAAATCATTGATTTAATCTGCGCCGCCCAGCTTGAAAACGGTTATCTCGATACTCTTTATGTCATAAACAACCGCGATGAAATTTTCAGCAATCTTAAAGATTTTCATGAGCTTTACTGTTTCGGTCACCTTGCCGAGGCGGCGGTAAGCCATTATAATGCAACCGGCAAAAGAAAAATTCTTGATGCTGCCTGCCGATTTGCAGATTTAATATGCAAAACTTTCGGAGAAGATAAAATCAGAGGCTACGGCGGTCACGAAATAGCCGAGATGGCGCTTATAAAATTATACGATATGACGGGCAAAAAAGAATATCTCGAAACGGCAAAATTCTTCATTGACGAAAGAGGTAAAAAACCGTATTACTACGATACCGTGCTCGGAAGAACAACCGTTAATGATAACTATCATTATAACCAGGCGCATTGCGAACCGAGAAAGCAGTTTGAGGCGGTCGGTCACGCGGTAAGAGGAGTTTATCTTTACAGCGGCATGGCAGATGTTGCAAAACGCTGCAATGACGAAGAACTTTTCAACGCCTGCAAAAAGCTTATAGAAAATATCATGCATCAGAAGATGTATATTACGGGCGGTATAGGTTCAACCGTTGACGGAGAAGCGTTCACTTTTAACTATGATTTGCCGAACGACCTCGCATACAGCGAAACCTGCGCTTCAATCGGTCTTGTTTTCTTTGCGCGCAGAATGCTTGAAATAAGTCCCGATGCAGAGATTGCCGATACAGTTGAAAGGACATTATATAATACGGTTTTATCAGGCATGGCGAGAGACGGAAAAAGCTTTTTCTATGCAAATCCTCTTGAGGTTCTTCCCGAAGCTTCTCACAGAGATTCAAGAAAACATCATGTTAAACCCGTAAGACAAAAATGGTTCGGATGTGCCTGCTGTCCGCCCAATCTTGCAAGAATGATTTCTTCAATAGGAGAATACTGTTTTACCGAAAACAATGATATTTTGTATATCCATCAGTTTATCGGTTGCGAAGCAAAAGCAAAGAATGCAGATATTGAAATTATTTCCACGTATACCGAAAACGGCAGAGTTCACATAAAAATCAATCCTCAAAAGGAATTCACTCTTGCTGTCAGAATCCCGAAATGGTGCAATAATTACAAATTTTCAAAGCCGTGTGAAATCAAAAACAGCTATGCATATTTTGATATAAAATCGGAAACGGAAATTTACGCAGATTTTGATATGCAGGTTAAAATGATAAAATGCTCAAACAGAGTGAGAGCAAACATCGGAAAAATCGCCGTAACAAGAGGGCCGTTTGTTTACTGCATCGAAGAAGCAGACAACGGCAAAAGCCTGCAGATGATAAAAATAAAACACCGTCCCGAATTCAGAACAGACGGCGATATAATATATGCAAAAGGCTGCAGAGAAAAAGAATGCGATATTCTTTACAGCGAATGGACAAATCCCGAATATACGGAAACTGAGATAAAGCTTATCCCCTACTATAAATGGGGCAACAGAGGCGAAAATGAAATGAGTGTCTATATAAGCACACTCTAACATTTCCCCTCAACAAACCATTTGCCGTGGTTATCTTCATAAATAAAAGTCTCCCTTCCGTTAATCTGCACCGTGTAGCGGATTTCACCTCCGCCCACATTCATCGAACAGCATCGGCATCTGTTGAGAAGCCTTTCAACGGTATAAACCGTGCCATCTTCCCATTGGATACGCAGCGGTCTGCGCTTGCCGTCTTTATCAACAAGCACATATACATCAACAAACACTTTTCTGACCATGCATATCCCCCTCTACACCTCGAACATTTGTTCTGCTTCGGGTTATATAATATACCCTTTACGTCGGAATGTCAAGAGGAAAAATACGTCAAAAAATTGGCTTGCACAGATTTCACCTGTACAAGCCGTTTTGTTATTTATGGTTCTTAATATAGTGTTTATAGAATTTTACGCAATGAGCTGTTTCTGTAACACCGATGCTTTCGTTTGCTGCGTGCATTGCGGCAAGCTGCTCGTTGCTCATCTTAATCGGACAGAAACGAAGGCAGTTATCTGCAACCTCTTCATAATGACGGCAATCCGTACCGCCTGTCATGAGATAAGGAATAACACCCGCTTCAGGATAGCATTCATTGAGACATTTCTTAAGATATGTAAATTCTTCTCCATTGAAATCAACGCAGTTGGATGCACTTCTTGCATGGATAACCTCGAGTTCAAGGTCATATTTATCTGCATACTTTTTAAGCACAGCAAGCGACTGCTCTGCATTCTGGTGAGGTGAAGGACGAAGGTTGCAAACAACATATGCTTCCGAAGGAATAACATTTGCGGTGTGAGAGCCTTCTGCAATTGTGCAGCAGAAGGTTGTTTTTACAAATGCGTTGCACATGGGCGAAACAACGGGAAGAACCTTTGTGAGCAGTCCTTTAAAGAGCCACATATTGCCGAGCACCATTCTCAAGGGGAAACCAAGAAGCGGTGCCGCCTGGTCAAGCATTGCATAAACGGGCGCGGATATTTCCGATTTGAAAGGCTTATCCTTTTCGATAGCAGCAACAAACTTTGAAAGCCTTGCAAGAGGAGTGTTGCTCTTGGGTGTTGAGGAATGACCGCCCTTACCCTTTGCTATAATTTTAACATCAATATATCCTTTTTCAAGAATACCGATAGCTGCGCACCAGCCTGCCATGGTGGGGAGAGCATTTTTGAGAATCGCTCCGCCCTCGTCCATTGCAACGTCAAGGTGAACACCTTTTGACTTAAGATAATTCACAAGTTTCGGTGCACCGTCACCTGAGATTTCCTCGTCAACGGAGGTTGCAAGATAAACATCGCAGGGAGGAACAAATCCTTCTTCAAGAAGCTCTTCAACAGCCTGAAATTCCGAGAAAACGGTTGATTTGCAGTCCATTGCGCCTCTGCCGTGGATATTTCCGTCTGAAATTTCACCCGAAAACGGGTCTTTTTCCCAGTTGGGTTCGTCTGCAGTAACAACATCCTGATGACCCATGAGAAGAATACCGTTTCTCTTTGAATCCTTGCCCTGCCAACGGAAAATGAGGTTGCCCTCAATTTCGGTACATTCGAGTTTTGAGAAAACAAAAGGGAAATTCTTTTTCATAACCTCGTGAAGCTTATAAAACTGACTGAGGTCTGTATTTCCCCTGAGAGAAATTGTGGGAACTTTAATCATTTCAGAAAGCTTTTCGGCATACTCCGCAGCTTCCTTTTCTGTGGGATTGATTGCAGGTGCACTTTTATTCGGCTTAGCTTTGATAAGCACGGCTCTGATTGCCGCAACTGCAAGAAGAAGCAAAAGAACGGCAAGAATTACAAGTAAAGCAATACCTACATATTTCATGTTTATCATATCCTTTCGTTTTTTCCCGATTTATTATAGCACTTCTTTTTAAAGATGTAAACAAATTATTTTACTCTGCCATACAAACATCTTGTCGGCTCTTTTTCTATTACAAGACCGCAGTAATTACACATGATGCATTTCGCTTCGTTCTGTCCGTTTTTAAGCTTTTTCGCAAGGTCGGGCTCGCAGATAAAAGGTCTGCACATGGAAACAAAATCAGCTTTACCGCCTGACAGAATATTTTCCATATCTTCGGATTTATGTATACCGCCGACTGCGATTATCGGAATCGAAACGTTCTTTTTGATTTTCTCTGCATTTTCAACATTAAAGTTTTCAAGAGGAGACGGCTGTTTGATAACAGGGTTTATAAGATTGGCGGCAGGCAAAGCTATTTTATTGAGAAGTGCAGGAAAGGATGCACAGGGTTCTCTGTACTTAAAAACGGCATCCATCGGCATAAGCTTGCTTCTCATTGTGTTCATGCCGTCCTGAACTGTTCCGCACGAGACCTCTATCGCATCACAGCCTGCTTTTTCGAGTCTTTTGCAAATTTCAACGGATGAATCTATGTTCATTCCGCCTTTTCTGTTATCCTCTGCGCTGATTTTTATCCATACGGGAAGAGATGTTTTCTCTTTGATCCCTTTAATAATAAGCTCAACAATTCTGCATCTGTTTTCGAAACTGCCGCCCCACGAATCCTTTCTTCTGTTACCGTAAGGCGAAAGAAAATCATGAAGCAGATAACCGTGTCCGCCGTGAAGCTGAACACCGTCAAAACCCGCTTTTTCCGCCCTTACAGCCGCTGAAACGAAGTCATTGATTATACCGTATATTTCCGCATCAGTCAGCTCTTTTGCCTTATCGGGATAAAAAGCATGGAGAACGTTTGACGGCGCAACCTTCTGCACACCGATAGCTTTCGACGAAGTCTGTCTTCCGCAATGTGCAATCTGAAGAACAACAGGAACAGAGTGACGGTGAACAGCATCAGTCAGTTCCTTGTATTTATCAATCACGCTGTCATCATAAATTTTCATCATTCTCGGATAAGGAGAAACACCGTTTCTGCTGACTGCGGCATATCCCGTTATAATACATCCGACTTCGTTTTTTGCAAGATGCTCATATTTGTCAATAAGCTTATCACTCGGCGCACCGTTTTCATCTGCAAGTCCGTCATGAGTGGCACTTCTTATTATTCTGTTTTTCACTTCAAGTCCCGAAATTACGGTTTTATCAAAAAGCATAATTATCACCTCATTTATTATATATCATATTAAATTATAATTCAATATTTGTTTTTTCGGACATAATAATCCGTACGTGATAAAATAAAATTAATTATATCCGATTTTTGTAGACAGTTACATTTTGTCGTGATAAAATGAACTTAAAATAAACTTCAGGGAGGTTGTCAGATGTCAGAAAGCGTTGCACTCAACAACACAAATCACGGCATATCAAACAGCCGTCGCTACGTAGGTTCAAAAGAGACAGCGGCTTATGTCATTTATGACATTTCTCAAAGCTTCAATATCAATAAATATCAGGACATTTTCATTACCGACGTTGTGCAGATAGGTTTGAGTTTCCAGACAATCGTTACTTTTGTTATCGGTATATGGGATGTTATCAACGATGTTTTTCTTGCGGCAATAGTTGACAAAACAAGAACCCGATTCGGCAAATTCAGACCGTGGCTTTTTATCGGTTCGGGTCCGGGTTATCTTTTGTCGCTTGTCTACTGGCTTCTCCCGATAATATTCGCGGGAACAGATCCTTATAATGCAGGCAAGCTCGCGTTCTATATGATTTTTCAGTTAATAAATAACCTTAACGGTTCGCTCTGCAATATTTCAAGAACGGGTATGCTTTCCACAATAACTCCGAATGTTATCGAACGAACAAGGCTTATAACTCAGGCGAGTCTCTTTTCGGGATTCATAGAAAAATGGCCCGAAATCTTCATGGGACTGCTGATTGACCTTATAAACCACGGGAAACTTAAAATTCCCATGAAGACATTATATGTTTCGGCGGGTGTTTTCACTTCGACAGCCGTAAGCATCATGGGTCTTTATTTCGTTTTTACCGCACGCGAAAGAGTTGCACAGCGCATTGAAAAACCGAGTGTGCTTCAGGGCATCAAATCCATTCTCAACAACAAGCCTCTCCTCATTCTCACCATAACGGATTTCCTTACAGCCTTCGGCATGAACTCAGGTGTTAACTATTACTACATAAATGTTCTGGGCTTTGCGTCGATGACAACGGTTGTTGGAATTCCGGGTGCATTTGTTTCACCCACAAGCTACGCTTTTGTTACCAAAGCAAGAGAAAGATTTTCAACAAGATTCTTATGGATTTTAAGCTCACACATCGGCGATTTCCTTATGATTTTTGTTTATCTTATAGGTTCAATCAACAAAAACTACAAAAAGCTTGCCGTTATGATTCCCGCATTCATGATAAGAGAAACCATCTGGATGACCTGCTGGGGTCTTATGAATGTTATTCCCGAAGAAATGCGTAACGAAACAATCGACTACGGAGAATGGAAAAACGGTTACAGAACAGAAGGTATGACCGGCGTTGCAAAAGACCTTGCAAGAAAGCTCGTCGGAACACTCGGAGCATCAATCAAGGCATTCATACTCAGCAAAATCGGCTATGTCGAAGGTGCAGGCTACGGAAATCAGTCCGAAAGAACAGAATATATGCTCTTTATGATGTGTACGCTTCTTCCGACTGTTACAAGCGTATTCGGACTTATTCCCAAATTCTTCTATGACCTTTCGGGTGAAAAGAAAGAACGTATGTACCGTGAACTCACCGAACGACGCAGAAAAATCATCAGTCAGATAAACAATCCCGAAACAGAAGAATAAAGCAAAAACCACTTCATCATATGCATCATGCATTAAATGAAGTGGTTTTATATTTTTATATGTCACTCAGGCTTCGGACAATTCAAAAATCCGACATAAGCTCAGTTCAAAACAAGACATTCCGATTTTTCAGCCTTAACAAGTTTCCCGTTAACGGTAACTTCAGCGTTTTCGGGGATACTCAAAATTACTTCCGTTTTTTCGGGATATTCAAGATTGATTTTTATGTTTTCGTTTTCCGATGAATAATCGAATTTAATATATCCTTTAACCGTCGGCACCGTGCATGAAATATTCTTATGAAGATTATACTGAGGTGTGATTTCTGTTTTTCCATACCCCGCAGAAAGAGGCTTTATTCCTGCGATATGTTTACTCATAATAACAAGAGGGCCGCCTGACCATGCATGGTTTGACGTGCCGTCTTTCTTTATCCAGTTTTCCCAGAGAGTTGAATAATCCTCAGTAATCATCTCTCCGTATCTTTCGCACATTCTCTGCTCTGCGAGAGAATATTCACCCATTCTGCACAACGCTTCAAGTACATAATATTCCATGTAAGGACTTGAGTTCCTGATGTTGAAAAGTATCTCTTTTATTTTGCCGTATTTTTCTTCGGGGCAAATACCAGAAAGCACTGCAACCGCATTCCCTCTGTCATCAAAGTCTTCGTTTCCGGGGCTTTTGTAGCCTTTATCCGACCACAAAGTCTGATATGCCGCATAAAGAGACTTCATTCTGCCGTCATATTCATTTGCGGCATCCTCATCCCCGAGAAGCTCTGCCATATTCTTAACTGCTGACAAAGCATAATAGTACCATGCATTCTCAAGCGGTGAAACATCAATTTTTTCGCCCCAGTCCTGCCAGTCCCAAGAACCGCTTCTGTGTTCAACAAGTCCGTTTTCCTGAATTTTCCAAAGGTTGATATAGTCAGCGGATGCATTGTAAACCGATTTTATAAATTCTTTATCACCCGTATACATATAGTAAGTCCAGAAACCGCCCACACCTGCAAGCTGTTGACACGGAAGTTCAAAATAGTCATTCTTTATTGGTACAACGGTCTGCAAAACCTTTGTTTCGGGGTCAACATAAGAAAGCATCGTACTTACGCCCTTGCGGTAAAGCTGATACGAATCCGGTGCAAGGCTGTACATGGTGAGCATCATTTCATTTGTGACATCGCCCCACCACTGCGCCCTCTCTCTGTCGGGACAATCCATGAAATTATCTCTCATGGTGACATAAAGAGTTCTCAGTGATTTCTGCCAGAGTATATTCATGCCGTTATTTTCACAGATGAAGCTTCCGCAGAATTCGGTATTATAGCCGCTTTCACGGTATTTAAGACCGATAATTTTAACACCCGAAGGAATTTCATAGGTTATTTGTTCGCCGTTGAACCACGCAGGAGATTCAAAAGCCTGAATACCGTCTTTTGTTACATATGTACTGTGAATCGAACCCGTGTAAGTGTTTTCAGTTGTGATAACAATTTTCTTTCCCGCTTTTGCTTCAACCTCAAGATAAGGTGTAAGCTGTGCATTATAAGGAACATGAAGAGTTATTTTTTTCTTGACACAAAAGCTTTTCCCTTCATAGTCTTTGCTGTTTTCATAATCTTTCAGTCCGAAATCTTTGAACATCGGAATATCTCTGCTGTATGTCTCGCCCCAACAGCCTTCGCCGCCGAGTGCATACTCGGTTACGTTTTTACAATCGGAACAATCAAATCCGAGGTTACACCAATCTGCAATTTCTTCACGCGAATCATAATAAACATTGCTTTCAGGGAGTCTGTAATTAGGCTGCATCTTGCCCTTATCTTCTTTAAATGCAGGGTTTTTCACAACCTTCCAGCTTTCATCTGAAAGAATGGAAATATTGCCGTTTTCCGCTTCAAAAAGCAATCCGCCCTGACCTGCATCCGAGCTTGAATAGCTCGCTTCATTGCCCCAATACCACACAAGAACGCTGATAAGGTTTTCTCCTGCAACAAGATATGAAGAAATATCAACCTCGTCATAATAGCAGCCCGTAGGTGTCGGGCCTCTTTTGAGACCGCCCTCACGCACAACGCAATTGCCGTTTATATAAAGCCAATACTTATTTTCAGCCGCAATATTCGCGATAAGCTCTTCGGGAATTTCCGTTACCGTTACTGTTTTATTAAAGTAAAGCCAAGCGTTTTTTTCTGTTTTTTCTTCATCAAGCCAAATCCACTTTGCTTTCCAATCATTTTTTAACACTCTTCTGTATTCCATATTCTTCCTCATTAATTTTTATTTAAGAATAAACTCTGCATTCAAATCGGAAAAATCTTTGTTGCTGCCTACGGTATTAAGAAGCATTTCCGTAAGATTGATTTTCACGCCGTCTTTTTCGAGTTTTGGTTCAACTTTTTTAATGATAAAAGAAAATCTTCTGAACACTTTTTCAAACATATCACATACGGGTGTGCCTTTGATATAAGGTTGGTCACCCGAGAATACAGCAAGTCCGACTTCGGAAACGAGTTCGGTAAGCTTCTTGTTCTTTAAAGATTTATCAACTTTGATAAAAATCAAACGGGCAAGAGACCCGACGGTTGCGTTTTCATATATTTTTTTGCCGAGTTTTTTCAGATGCTTTACAATTCCTTTTCCGCCGCTGAGAGCATTGCCGACACGGTTCACAATAGCCTGACCGAATTGACTGTCAAAGTATTCACGGGGTGTAATGCCGTTCAAATCCCATCCGAAATCTTCAACATCAATGGTTTCAATCTTCATAACCGAGTTTTCGTTAACGGTTATCTTTCTGTATTTTGCGGGACTTCCGACAAGGCATGAAGTACAGATATCTATAAGTCGGTTTCCTTTTTCGCTGTAAAACTCATTGATACTCTGAATATGCATATGCCCTGTTAAAACAACCTCAACACCGTTATCCGCAAGGAAGGATGCAACCTTGCGCCACTCTTTGATTTTTGCATCCCCTACCAAATCAAAAACGGGTACGGAAGGAATAATCGGATAATGGCAGATTGCAAAAACAGAACAATTATCCTCTTTTGCCTTGCAAAGCTGTACTTCCGCCCACTTCATAAGCTCGTCATCCATAGTGCCTTTGGGATTATTGAAGCTGTCGCAGTTAATTGCAAGCATTCTCACTCCGTCGGTTATCTGAGCGATATAGGAATTTGTTCTTTTATCAAAAGAAAGAGCATCCCCGTATCCGAAATCACGGTACATTTCAAACAGCTCTTCAAAAGGTGTGCCCTCAACCTGAATGCGTTCATCATTTTTATAGCCGTATGAGTATTCGTTATAATCGTGACCTGCAGTTATGACAAAAATCTTCTTGCCGCTTTCCTTAAGCTTATAAAGCTCCTTCAAAAAACTTTTATGGCTTTCTTTTTCGCCGTTTTTACTGAGGTCGCCGGGAATTATAACAACATCTGTTTCCTTATCCTCCGCAATACGTTTAAAGACTGATTTTATTATCGCACCGCTTTCTTTCATAAAATATTGCTCTCTTCGCATATATTCATCGAAAGCTTTACCCTCTGCGCCGAGTGACGATTCAAAATAATGAGTATCTGTCAACAAATAAAAACCGAATGCATTCATAATTCTCAACTTCTTCCATTCTTGTACTTAAATATATACTATCACAATCTGATATTGTTTTACAACATAAATTTCAAAACATTCCTCACAACAAACTATTGATTTGTATATCAATGATTGTTTTATCATTTAAACTGTGTTAAAATATCGGTATACAAATCAATGTGCGCTAAGAAAATAACAGAAAACAAAATCCATGTTGCCTACGGTGCCGTCGCATCCGCACCTGAAACTTCGGAAGTTAAACCTTTTGCAAAAGACAGTGTAACCTTAAGGTGAATGGAATAATTTGAACCGTGATTTTCACGGGCTGATTTCCGTTCACCCATCGTTAAAATACTCGCAAATCCACAAAGGATTTGCTGTGTTTTATGCCTTGGTTGACCCAAAAACTCAAAAGTCTTGTTATGACGGGAATTCCGGACAACATTTTTAACAGTATAACCCAAGACGCAAAATCAATCGGACACATAATTCTTACTCAATTGAAATTCCAATAAACATATTGAAACAGAGGTGTAAATTTTGAGAAAACCCAACGTAATTATAATTATGACAGATGACCAGGGATACGGAGATTTAAGCTGCATGGGTGCGACCGACTTCAAGACTCCGAATATTGATGCCGTTGCACAGGACGGAATACGTTTTTCATCAATGTATTCGGCATCTCCCGTTTGCTCACCGTCAAGAGCTTCCCTGCTGACAGGCAGATATCCGGGAAACGCGGGCGTAAGAGCTATTCTTGCGGGTCATCGCAGAGCTTCAGGACTTACCTCCAAAGTTCCCACCATTGCATCAGCCCTCAAGAAACTCGGTTATTCAACAGGAATTATGGGTAAATGGCATCTCGGACTTAAAGATGAATGCAGACCCAACGCAAACGGATTTGATGAATTTTCCGGATTTCTTGCCGGCTGTGTTGACTACTATTCACACATATTCTATTGGGGTATGGCAGACGGAAATACCGACCCTACCCACGACCTTTGGGAAAATGATGAAGAAGTGTATGAGAACGGAGAATACATGACCGAGCGTATAACCCGAAAAAGTGTTGACTTCATTCGTAATCACCGTGAAGATCCGTTTCTTTTGTATGTTGCTTACAACGCGCCTCATTATCCGATGCACGCACCCGAAAAATACATCAAAAGATTCCCATATCTTTCAAAAGACAGACAAATTATGGCAGCAATGATAAGTGCGGTTGATGACGGAGTCGGTGAAATAAGAAACGAACTTGAACGTCTTGACCTTCTTGAAAACACAATCATATATTTTCAGAGCGACAACGGTCCGTCAAGAGAATCAAGAAACTGGCTTGACGGCACACAAGATTATTATTACGGCGGCACAGCAGGTGTTTTCAGCGGACATAAATTCAGCCTTTTTGAAGGCGGAATAAGAATTCCCGCAATTTTAAGCTGGTACGGACGAACAAACGGCAGAGTTGAAAATGCGCCGCATATTTCAACGGATATTTTTCCGACATTGCTTGAGCTTTGCGGCGGAAATGCCGAAGAATACGAGCTTGACGGAATGAGTCTTGTTCCGATGATTAACGGTACAGGCACTGCTGAGCATGAATATCTTTTCTGGGAAATGGAAGGTCAGACAGCTGCAAGAAAAGGAAAATACAAGCTTGTGCTCAACGGACAATTGGTTGAAAACGAAGAACAAAGAGCAGATGTTTTTCTTTCGGATTTGGAAACTGATCCAGGCGAAAAAAACAACCTTTCGGAAGAAATGCCCGAGCTTTGTGCTGAAATGAAAGAGAAAGCACTCCGATGGAGAAAAAGCATAGAAGCGGTATGGAAAGAAAAATTTGCTGAAAACTATTCAAGCCTTACATAATCTTCATATTTCAAAAAAACACAAGCCTGAAACCCCGATAAATCAACGGGTTTCAGGCTTGTATTTTTTATAAATTCATCGCAAAATTTGCAATATATTCTTCTGCATGATGAACGGCAACAGCACCGTCGGCAACTGCCGTTACAACCTGACGGAGTTCTTTGGTACGGACATCACCGACAGCATAGACTCCACCGACATTTGTCTTTACCGTTTCATCGGCAATTATATAATTGTTATCGTCGAGTTCTACCGCACCGTTCAAAAACTCCGTTGCGGGTTTCCTGCCTATGCTGACAAAAACACCGTCGCACAAAATTTCTTTTTCCGTTTCAGACAGTTTATTATTCACCCTGACACCTTTTAATTTTCCGTCGACTGTAAAACCGGAAACCGTGGTGTTCCAGACAAATTCGACATTTTCTGCTCTCATAAGCGGTTCATGATAAATCTTCGTCGCCCTGAGCGAATCTCTGCGGTGAACAACATAAACTTTTGCGGCGAGATTTGAAAGATAGAGAGCATCTGCCGCCGCTGAATTGCCTCCGCCGACAACAACTACCGTTTTATCTTTATAAAATCTCCCGTCACAGTGGGCGCAATAATGAACCCCTCTGCCAACGAGTTCTTTTTCGCCTTCTACACCGAGTTCACGGGGATTTGCACCTGTGGAAATAACAACCGTTTTGCCGAAAAAATCTCCGTTTGTTGTTTCTACCTTTTTGATTTTTTCAGAAAAGTCAACAGAAGTAACCTCGGCATATTCCGTTTTTGCACCGAATCGTTCAGCCCCCTGCTGCATTTTCATACCGAGAGTAAATCCGTCAACTCCTTCTTCAAAACCGGGGTAATTATCTATATCACCCGTAAGCGCCATCTGACCGCCCGCGGAAAGTCTTTCAAGCAAAACGGTATCAAGTCCCGCGCGCGCAGCATAAAGTGCCGCCGTATATCCCGCCGGCCCTCCTCCGATTATTATCATATCATAAAGGTGTTTCATAATAACCCTCCCCTGTTATTGACATATATATTGAACTGCGATAAAATTATATAAACATTATCTCACTTCCGAAAGGAGAAAACAAGATGGACTGCAAAATTTTTGAAGGCGTATATCAAGAAATATTTCCGTTCTGGAATGAGATTTCCGATGAAGACAGAGATTACATCTGCACAAATTCCTCATCGGTTAAATATCCGAAAGGCACCAACGTTCATGACAGTTCGGAATGCTCAGGTGTTTTTTTCGTTCGTTCGGGATGTCTGCGTGTTTATATGATGTCCGAAGACGGAAAAGACATCACGCTTTACCGTTTGCACGCGGGTGATATGTGTATGCTTTCCGCATCCTGTGTTTTGCAGACAATAACATTTGATGTATTTATTGACGCGGAAGAAGACAGCGAATGCTTTGTAGTAAGCGGTCCTGCATTCAAAGCAGTATCCGAACGCCGTCCCGATATCAAAATCTTTTCACTCGAGCTTGCAGTAAGCAAGTTTTCGGATGTGATGTGGGTCATGCAACAGATTCTTTTCATGAGCATGGACAAAAGACTTGCCATCTTCCTTTCGGATGAATCCGCAAGAATCAAATCGGATACCATATCATTGACTCACGAGCAAATCGCAAAATACATGGGATCTGCCCGTGAGGTTGTTTCAAGAATGCTTAAATATTTTTCCAACGAAGGAATTGTTGAAGTTTCAAGAAAAGGCGTTAAAATCATTGACAAAAAGCGTCTTCGTGATTTAACCCTCTAACATTGCGAGAATCTGAGGCTTCGGTCTTGCACCTGCCGCCTGATTGACTATCTTGCCGTCTTTCATCACAACGAGCATCGGAATACTCACAACTCCGAATTCAGCCGAAAGTCCGGGCTCGTTATCAACATTGATTTTTGCAACAAGAATATCGTTTCTCTCTCTTGCGATTTCATCAACCAGAGGTGAAACCATGCGGCAGGGTCCGCACCAATCAGCATAGAAATCAAGAAGAACGGGTTTTTCGCTGTTTCTTACAAGGTCGAAATTATTTTTATTGATATTGAGTACTGACATATTCATTACTTCCTTTCTTTTGTTGTGTCTTTATTATATCCGATTATTTTTTCTTTTTCTGTGACAAAGTCACAATAAAAACAAGCACAAAAGAAAATTAAATATTCTTGCAAAACTCAATCTGAAAGATATAATGGAAATATAATAATTCTTTTAAAGGTGATGAGAAAATGTTTTCACGAATATTCGCGGTCATAATGAGCATTGTTTCCGTTTTTACAGCTCCGTTTTCGCAGATTTCCTATAAAATTGAACTTAAAAATGAGCTTGCAAAGGGCAGCTATGAGAGTCCGTATATCGTCAGACCTCTTGACGGTATAACCGTAAACGGTGTGTCTGTTGAAGAATACTCCGTTGTCACCGCAAACGGCACTCTGTATTCCTATGCCGCCGAAACTCTTTGCGATGAAATTTATAAGGCTTGCGGTGAAAAGATTGAAATATCAGAAAACACTTCTGAAAAAGCATTTATAATCAACGAAGTCCTGAACGATACGGATGTTTTCAGTCTTAAGGTTAAAAACGGCAATGTTCATATCACGGGCAGTTCAAAATCGGGAATTTCAAGAGGAATAACCGCCTTTGCAGACGAAGTTTTGCTCGGTTCACAAGGCGTTTATGATTTTAAAAACGGCTATGAGTTCAATAAAACCTTCTCCGATTATGTGACATATGAGGATTTCGGCGCTGCAGGCGACGGAAAAACAGATGATTTTGAAGCTATCGTTAAAGCCCATGAATATGCAAATGCAAACAGTTTAAGCGTTTTTGCAAACGAAACAGCAACATATTATATCGGCGGTGCGAACAAAACCGCTTGCATCATGACAGATACCGATTGGTCAACCGCACGCTTTATAATTGACGATACTCAGGTTGAAAACAGAAGCGCGTGGGTATTCAGCATTGCTCCGTCGCAAAGCGCAATAAACATAACCGATAAGGTATCCCCTCTCAAATCCGATGCCGGAAATATAGGCGCATCACTTGATTCAGGAAGCCTTGTCGTGCTTACCGATTCCAATGTGAAGCGATATATCCGCAAGGGTGCAAATCAGAATTCGGGCAGTAATCAGTCGGATGTTATTCTTGTTGACAAAAACGGGAATATCGCACCCGAAACCCCGCTTATCTGGGATTTCAACGCAGTCACAAATGCCGTTGCCTATCCCGTTGACACGGAAACCCTGACCGTAAAAGGCGGCAGATTCACAACGCTCGCAAACAAAGCCGCTTCCGAATATAACTATTATACAAGAGGCATTCAAGTCAGACGTTCAAACACCGTTATAGACGGATTATATCACGGCATCGAAAACGAAGGCAAAACCGGCGCACCCTATTCGGCTTTTGTCAGTCTCTCATGCTGTGCCGATGTAACGGTAAAAAACTGCACCTTTACGGGTCATAAAAAATACACAACAACAGGCTCTGCAGGAACATCCGTAACAATGGGCACTTACGATATAGGTGCCGCAACGGCAGTCAACGCAAAATTCATCAACTGCAACCAGACAAACGATATAACCGATATAGATTATTGGGGAATTGCAGGCACAAACTACTGCAAAAATCTTGTGTATGACGGCTGTGCATTTTCCCGTTTTGATGCGCATCAGGGCGTTCTCAACGCAACGGTCAGAAACTCCGTTCTCGGTCACCACGGAATAAAGCTTATCGGAAGCGGAACGGCGCTGGTTGAAAACACAACCGTTTTAGCCGAGGATTTTATTGACCTTCGTTCGGATTACGGCTCAACCTGGAACGGTGAGCTGATTATCCGCAACTGCAAATTCTATCCCACGGGCATTTCAAGCCATATTATCAAAGCGGAAAATTCGGAGGACCACGATTTCGGCTACACCTGCTATCTGCCTCAGAAAATAGAAATTGACGGCTTGTATGTTCACAGAATCGGAACAAACTATCTTTTTACCAAGGTTAATTCAAAGCATAATTCCGATTCGTACAACGCGGAATATCCCGTTGTTCCGCCG
Organism: Clostridia bacterium; assembly: GCA_017517665.1. Lineage (GTDB taxonomy): Bacteria > Bacillota > Clostridia > Oscillospirales > Acutalibacteraceae > CAG-177. The sequence continues at coordinate 28,740 of JAFWYP010000005.1, forward strand.
CAGGAGATAACAGTTAAAGATTTCAGCAACCTGCTTTTCGGGAAGCTTTCAGTATCAAAAAACAAGACAATATTCAAAATTCAGATCTCATCATCAGCACAATCGAAAAAATCATTCTCAACGAAATAATTTACAGATAAAAATGCAAATCAGTCAAACAACAATTTACGAAATCTTAATATTTTTTCAAAATCGCTGTTGACTCTCACGTTGCGTTATAGAGTACACTTTCTTTCGTGAGGTGATAAAAATGAAAATGCAGATTAAAGAATTTGCCGGATTTACGGGTGTAAGTGTGCGCACACTTCATTATTACGATGAAATAGGATTGTTGAAGCCTGCCTATGTTGACGAGCATACAGGATACCGTTATTATGACGAATTTTCCGTTCTTCGTATGCAAGATATTCTCTTTTACCGTGAACTTGACTTTTCTTTGAAAAGCATCGGTAAAATTCTATCCTCTCCGAATTATGACAAAGAAAAGGCACTTATCGAGCAGAAGAAACTTCTTATACTTAAAAAAGAACGATTAGAAAAACTGATTTCTGCAATAGACGGTGCAATGAAAGGAGCGAATATCATGAACGTATTTGATAACAGTGAATTTGAAAATTACAAACAAGAAGTGAAAGAAAAATGGGGCAAAACGAATTCATACAAGGAATATACCGAAAAAACCAAGAATTTCTCAAATGATAATTGGCATAACATAGCAGACGGTCTGAATGACATTTTTGCCGAATTTGCAGTATGCATGAAGAACGGCGAAAATGCGCATTCCGTCGCAGCACAGGACCTTGTTAAAAAACTGCAGAATTATATTACGGAGAATTGCTATACGTGTACAAATGAAATTCTTGCCGGTTTGGGGCAAATGTATATTTTTGACGAACGTTTTACCGCCAACATTAATAAAAACGGTAACGGAACTGCCGCTTTTGTCAGCAATGCAATTGAAGCCTACTGCCGCAAATAACCCCGGTATAATCCGATTTGCAAAGTGGCAAATCCATGTATCACCAGAAGTATTAACTGTCTCCCGAAGCTTGTAAATGAAGTTCTCAGACAGATTACCGCAAGAATCTTGTTTTGTATTTGCACAATTAAATTTTGTTTGCATATAAAATCAAGGCAGGGATTTAGCCGCCTTCCGATATGACAGCATAAGCATTTTTGAAACGGTATAACTTCGGTTATGCCGTTTCTTTTTGTGTGCATCTGCTGTAAAACTTATTCAATAATGAGTTTGGTAATATGCCTGCATAATTGTAACTGATAGTAACTGTCTGCACTCTCTTTCCCGATGATTTATCGGTTTTATGCACATAAACAGCTTTTACCATATCGTTTAGAATGGCAGGTGTCAGTTTTTCAATGCCGACATATTTCTTCGCTGTGCGGATAAACTTTTCAACGTTATCCGTCTTTTCTTGAAATTCCTGAATCTCTTTGTTTAACATCTCGATTTTTTCTTTTAGTTCGGCTTGCTCTGTTTCATAATCTTCCGAAAGCATTTGGAAACGGGTTTCAGAAAGATTACCGTTTACAAGGTCTTCGTAAACACGCTTGAATAATCGGTCAAGTTCGGAATAACGGTTTTCTGCCTTTTGAAGCATTTTTCTTTTGGTATCAAGTTCTTTCTTTGTTTCGCTTGATTTCAATGCTCCGAGTGCATCTCTGAATTCATCTTCAAAAGCCGAAACACATAAGCAGACAAGCTGAATGTTTTGGAGTGTTCCTTCTTCAAGAACAACCGCACGTATAAAATGAGAATCACATTCTTCTGTACTTCGCTTTCTTGACGATGAGCATACAAAGTGGTCTTGCCGTGTTTCATAATTGTTCATTGCACAGTAATACATTTTACTACCACAATCTGCGCAACGGGCAATTCCCGAAAACATATTTGTCCTGCCTGTTCTTGTCGGTCTGCGTTTGTTTTTTCGAAGCTCCTGAACACGGTTAAATGTGTCTTCATCAACAATGGCTTCGTGTGTGTTCTCAAAAACATGCCACATATTAGGCGGGTTTTTCACCGTTTTCGAACTTTTGTAGGAAACCTTATTGGTTTTAAAATTAACCGTATGACCGATATACTCACTTTTTCGAGAATTCCCGAAATTGTTTTTGGGTCCCAACCGTATGGATCTGCGGTTGGCTTTGACGGACAATTCCGACCGATTCTCTTCCAATAGTTTGACGGTGTTTCGACTTTATCTTCTTTGAGAATTCTTGCAATCTGAGCTGTACCGTAACCCTCCATACATAAGTTGAAGATTCGTTTGACTATCTGAGCTGCTTCTTCGTCAACAACCCATTGTTTAGGGTTATCAGGATTCTTCATAAATCCGTATGGCGGATTCGTTGTAAGATGTTCTCCTGATTCGCCTTGACTTTTCTTAACGGCACGGATTTTCTTGCTTGTGTCCTTAACATAAAACTCATTGATTATGTTCAGAAACGGAGTGAAATCGTTGTCTTGCTGATTATCGCTGTCAACACCGTTGTTGATTGCGATGAAACGGATATCATTGTTCGGAAATTTAACTTCCGTATACATTCCGACTTCAAGATAGTTTCTTCCGATACGGGACATATCTTTTACGATAACCGTAGCGACTTTACCTTCATCAACAAGTGATATTAATTTCTGCCAATCGGGTCTGTTGAAATTCGTTCCGGAATAACCGTCATCGGTGAAGTGCTGAAGATTTTTAAAACCGTTTTCTTTTGCGTATTTTTCGAGCATCGCCTTTTGAGAGGTAATATGTAAAGGGTGGTTTCTCCACCCGAATACATATGACTGCGGCTCATTTGTGGTGAATTGAAAAGCAGTTATAGGAAAGGAGTAGAAAAAGCCTTATAACCGCTACAAATTCAACACAGAAAGGAGCTGTTGTTTATGAAATCTCTATTTGAGGAAATGGGCGGTACATACCGTCAAGTGGGCGATTATTTCATCCCCAACCTTGTTTTGCCGGATGACGGCGATTATCAGATCGGCAAATACGGGCGTATGCGCCGCTGTTATCTGAAAGAACACCGAAAAATCCTCTACACCAATTATGTGATGGAGGGTACGCTGTTCAAGCATCTGTCCGAGATCGACCAAGCCTGCAATGAGCGTATGGAAACCATCGTTTCCGCTATGGCAAAGCAGGAGGGCGTGACCGAAGCGCTCAAAGCGACCGACCAAATAGAATGGGTACGACGCATGAACAATATCCACAACCGTGCGGAGGAAATCGTTCTTCACGAACTGGTCTATGAGGAGAGTGTCGGATGAAGATTTTGGAAGAATTGTGGTACGGCAATATCGAGCCGACTGAGTACGACACGTCTTCCAAGGAATACAAGAAGTTGCAGGAGCTGATCTGCAGGAATGAAGAAAAACTCCGTGTCACCATGTCGGATGAACAGAAAGCGTTGTTTGAGAAATACACGGACTGTATCCGGGAATATCAAACAATGACGGATTGTCTGATATTTCAAAACAGCTTTAAGTTGGGTGCCAGAATCGCATTTGAAGTGATGGCAGAACCGTAACATTGAATATGATGGAAGCAACGAGCGTGTGGAAA
>JAFWYP010000057.1 GCA_017517665.1 Clostridia bacterium
ATCGTTGCGATTTATGTTTTCTACTACATAGGTCTTGCAGGCGCAATCCCCAATGCCGAAATGATGGCTAACGGTCAGGCAGGCGCAAAGAATGCATTTGCTCAGGTTTTCGGAAACGTAATGGGCACAGGCATTTTCGTGTTTGTTATTATATCATGTCTCGGTACTCTCAACGGTCTTATGCTTGGCTGCTCAAGAGGCATTTACTCACTTGCAAGCCGTGGCAGAGGCCCTGCACCCAAGGTGTTCAGCATGGTTGACAAACACACAAACATGCCCACAAACTCCTCCGTTATGGGTCTACTTCTCTGCGCTGTATGGCTCTTCTTCTTCTACTGCTCACAGCTCAGCAGCTTCAGCGATAAGCTCGGTATGTTTGCATTTGACCCCACCGAACTTCCTATTGTTACAATTTATCCTTTCTATATCCCCATATTCTTCAAAATGATGATGAACAAAGAATTCAAGGGATTCCAGAGATTTGTTGCTCCCGTACTTGCTATCATCGGCAGTATAGTTATGGTTGTTGCCGCTTTCCAGGCACACGGCAAGATGATTCCCGGATATCTTCTTATTTTTGCAGTTGTTATGGCAATCGGTATAGGCTTCATGAAGAAAAAGAAAATCTAAACCTAAAAATCCAAGACCACGCATAACATTCGGTTATGCGTGGTCTTTTCTTGTATCTTATTTTTTGCCGGCATCAACCGCCTCGAATACCATCTGGGGGTAATCCGACATAATACAGTCGGCGCCGTTTTTAGTCAACAATTCAGCTTCTTCATATTCATTTACCGTCCAATATTGAACCGCTATATTATATTTATGAGCGTAATTTATAAACTCTCTTGTTCCGAGGTTTATAAAATTATTTGCTGCATTGTCGCCGTAGGGAATCTGAAGAGCAACATATGTAACACCGAGGTCTGATAAATCCCAATTCATTCTTGAGTAAATATAAAACTGAACTACTTCGGTAAGCCTTGCAGAACGGGGCATGTCAGGATATTTCTTTTCCATATACAGATTTACATCTTCTTTGGATGATGCCCAGATTACTCTGTCCTGCAGATTATGTTCGGTAATTATTGAATAAAGCTTATCAGCCGCTTTATAACCATCGAAGCTCAAACTCTTGATTTCAATAATATACTTAAATTCCTTACCTTTGCTGTTCTTCTCAATATAGTCGATTACGGTTTCACATTTAACAACACGGAGATTATCGGGGATATCCTCGCCTCTCAGACCTTTATAAGGATATGTTTTTCCGTCATCGGGAGTAAAATTTTCGCCAAGATTGAGATTATTATATGCTTCATCAAATGTAATCTGTGAAGCATAAACAGATTTATGTCCGAATGCTTCTACAGCATTTGAAGTATCATCGTAAGTAAGATTGTGGAGAAGTATAAGTTCACCGTCGGATGTTATCTGAACATCAAACTCAAATGTATCAACACCAAGCTTCTTATTGTTTTTCATAACATATTCAAATGCCATGAGAGTATTCTGCGGAACAATTCCGGCACCTGAACGGTGGGCAGATACATCAGTGTCAAGATATTCGTTTATATAAGGATTGGTTGCATTGGCATTAACCAAAACGGGAGTATCAGCATCACCGGGCATCCATGCAGTAAGCAAAACAGGGATAATAACCGCTATTGAAATAACCCCATGAATCAAATTGCGTACAAACGTAAAAAAACCAATCATCTCGTCTTTCTCCTTAAATCCATAAATAATATATGAGATTATAGTGGACAATAAAAACAATGTCAACAAAGTGTGAGCTTTTTTGAAGATAATTAAGAAATAATTAAGAAATCCGCACTATAAGTGCGGATTTCTGTTAATATAAGATTTTTTTGAATTCTTCAGCAAATTGTTTTGTGTTTACATTGCAAAGCAAATGAGCATCTGAACCCATATTGAAAACAACACCGACTTCTTTGCCGATTTGAAAATAACGGTGAAAAAATACGGGGTCTTTGAAAACTGCAGGAACATTAAGCTCCCATGCAATTTCATGTTTATTAGCCTTTTCCATGACATCTCCGATTTCATTATCCTTAAAAGCTCTTGTAACATCGTGAGAATCGTCAAAAGCATGAATATATCCAGCCATAAAGGGATGAGCAAAACAATCTGCCCTTCCGCTGTCAATAACCTTGTCCATTATCGCAAGCATATGCTCAGCATAGGCACGGGGAGTTATTATTTCGGGGTGCTCCCAGTAACCCTGATGATAATGGTTGGTGGTATAAAGTCTGTAGTCAAGCGCATTATCCGTTTCAATATCATCCGCAAACTTATTTATGCCGTAGGAAGAAAGCTCTGCACCGATAAGAACTTTTACGCGGTGTTCAAAACCCTCAAGCTGTTTTTCAAGCTCAAGCTTCTGCGGAGCAACAGCGTTCTTCTTTTTGGGATAATTATGGTCTGTGAGAGCAATTATTTCAAGTCCTGCTTCGTCAGCAGTCTTAACAATATCCCTCGCTTTCATTTCGGGTTTTGCGCAACCTGAAAATGTTGTATGGATATGAAGATTCCATTTTGCAAGTTCATCTATATCATAGGTTTTCTCATGAAAGAACATATCATAGCTCCAATCTGAAAAGCGTATTTGCATTTCTGCGTGTTAGATTGAGAATTTCCTCAGAGGTCACTCCCCTTACCTCAGCAAGCACCTCTGCTGTGTAAGGTATAAAAGAAGAATCACATCTCTGTCCTCGGTAAGGCACGGGGGTCATATAAGGGCAATCGGTTTCAATGAGGAGCTTGTCCTCGGGTACAACAGCCGCAACCTCACGGGGTTTTCTTGCATTTTTAAATGTAACAGCGCCGCCGAGACCGATATACATGCCGAGCTTTACAACTTCTTTTGCCATTTCGGCTGACCCTGAAAAGCAGTGAACAACACCCTTTGGCTTGTACCTTTTGAGAAGATTCATTGTATCCTCATGCGCTTCTCTGTCGTGAACAATTATCGGCAAATCAAGTTCTTTCGCAAGAACAATCTGCTGTTCAAAAACCTTTTGCTGAATGTCACGGGGTGAAAAATCATAGTGATAATCGAGTCCGATTTCACCTACCGCAACACATTTTTCCTCCATACAGAGTTTTTTCAGAACAGAAAGATATCCCTGTCTGCAGCCTTCCGCTTCGTGAGGATGAACTCCGCAAGCTGCATAGACAAACGGAAATTCATCGGCAAGCTCAAGACTTGTGAGGCATGATGCCATATCGCTTGCGCAATTTATGATACCGCAAACGCCCCGCTCGGGCAGGGCGCTTACAAGCTCTTTGCGGTCAGCATCAAATGCATCGCTGTCATAATGTGCATGACTGTCAAAGATATTATTCATTTTATCTTACCTTACTTCCTGCAGGGATTCCGTCAACAAAGATAACCTTGACATCATCCTCACCTGCATCAGCCGCAAGAATCATTCCGCAGCTTTCAACGCCGCAGAGAACGGCAGGCTTGAGATTGGAAACAAGAATTATGCTCTTTCCGATAAGCTCTTCGGGTTTATAATAAAGAGCAATTCCCGATGCAACCGTTCTGGGATCGCCCGTTCCGTCATCAAGAGTAAGCTTGAGAAGCTTCTTTGCTTTCTTGACGGGTTCGCATTCAACGATTTTTGCAACACGGAGGTCAACCTTTGCAAAATCATCAATGCCTATTCTTGCAACGCCCTGTATTTCTTCCTTGAGGGGATTTACGGGATTTGCCGCAGCCTTTGCAGCTTCAAGCTCTGCAAGTTCCTTTTCAAGGTCGATTCTCGGGAAGATGATGCCGCCCTTTGAAACGGTATATGTTGCTTCCTTGCCGAAAACGCCGCTTTCGTCCCATATAAAATCAGCAGAAACACCGATCTGCTTTCTGATTTCTTCGGCAGTATAAGGCATAAAGGGTGCAATAAGAACAGATACCATTCTGATGCATTCGCAAAGATTATACATAACCTCTGCAAGTCTTGCTTTGTTTGATTCATCCTTTGCAAGTGCCCAGGGTGCTGTTTCATCAATATATTTGTTTGTTCTGGAAACAAGTTTCCAGATGTTTGTTAGTGCAATTGAATAATTGAACTTATCAAGCTCTTTTTCTGCATCGCTCTTTGTCTGCAATGCAAGAGCTTTCAGATCATCGTCAAACTCCCCTGCTTCTCTTTCGGCAGGAATTGTGCCACCGAAATACTTTTCAACCATGGATACAGTTCTTGAAACAAGGTTTCCGAGGTCGTTTGCAAGGTCAGAGTTGATTCTGTTGATAAGATTCTCATTGGAGAATGAGCCGTCGGAACCGAAAGTGAATTCACGGAGAAGATAATAACGAAGAGCATCAACGCCGTATCTTTCGGCAAGAATTACGGGATCAACAACATTACCTACGGATTTGCTCATTTTACCGCCGTCAATAAGTACCCAGCCGTGAGCATAAACCTTTTCGGGAAGAGGCTCATCAATTGACATAAGGAATGCAGGCCAGTAAATCATATGAAAACGAATGATATCCTTACCGATAAGATGAACGTCAACGGGCCAGAATTTCTTATAAAGCGAATCATCATCACTGCCGTAGCCGAGTGCAGTTATATAGTTGGTGAGTGCATCAAGCCATACGTAAATAACATGGTCTTCGTTAACGGGAACGGGAATGCCCCATTTGAAGGATGAACGGGAAACACACAAATCCTGAAGACCGGGTTTGATGAAATTGTTAACCATTTCATTCTGGCGGCTGATGGGTTCGATAAATCCGGGGTGTTCATCATAATATTTTGCAAGCTTATCTGCATATGCGGAAAGTTTGAAGAAATATGCTTCCTCACGCTCTTTTGTAACGGGTCTGCCGCAGTCGGGACATTTGCCGTCAACAGCCTGTGTTTCTGTCCAAAAGGATTCACAAGGCTTGCAGTAAAGACCTTCATAATAGCCCTTATAGATATCGCCCTTGTCATACATCTTCTTAAAAATCTTCTGAACAGCTTTCTCATGATAATCATCGGTAGTTCTGATAAATTTATCATAAGAAATATTCATAAGTTTCCAGAGTTCCTTAATGCCGACAACGATATCATCAACATATTTTTGGGGAGTTACACCTGCAGCCTTTGCCTTGTCCTCAATCTTCTGACCGTGTTCGTCTGTTCCGGTAAGAAAGAAGGTATCAAAGCCCTGAAAACGCTTGTAACGTGCCATTGTATCCGCCGCAACGGTTGAGTAAGTATGACCGATATGAAGCTTATCCGAGGGATAATATATCGGCGTTGAAATATAGAATGTATTTTTATCCATTGTTTTTCACCTCTGAAACGCTATTAAAGAAGGCTTGCTGCTGCCTCGTCAAGGAAGATTACAACATCCTGATGCTGCTGAAGAATTGAAGCGGGAAGCTGAGGAGTAACTTCACCCTTAATCATACCCTTAACAGCTTCAGCCTTTGAAGCACCCGTTGCAATAAGAACAATCTTCTTTGCCTTCATGATTGAACCGATACCCATTGTCATTGCATAACGGGGCATGGGAATATCATCAAAATAAATTGAGTTGGCATCAATTGTGCTCTGTGTAAGAGCAATTTTAAAGCTTTCGCCTGTAAATGCATCGGAAGGTTCATTAAATGCGATGTGACCGTTTCTGCCGATACCGAGAAGCTGAACATCAATGCCGCCCTTTGAAGCGATTGCTGCTGCATATCTTGCGCTTTCCGCTTCAGGGTCGTCTGTGTTGCCGTCAAGGAAATTAACGTTATCTGCATTCACGTCAATCTTTGAAAAAAGGTTCTCAAACATAAATGAATAATAGCTGTTCTTGTGTTCCTTGGGAAGGTCGCAGTATTCATCGAGATTGAATGTTGTGATGTCCTTGAAGGAAACATTACCTGCCTTATATTCTTCAACCATATAGTTATAAGTGGGAACAGGTGTTGCACCGGTGGCAAGACCGAGTACGCATGAGGGGTTTTCCCTAACGGTATCGCAGAAAAGCTGACCTGCAGCCTTTCCTATTTCAGCTTCGTTCTTAAAAATTCTGATATCCATATTAAAATCAAACCTTTCTTATGATATTTTAATTTCGCAATGATTTTCGGAAGAATCATAAATTGCCTGCATAATCTTCGAAGTTTCAACAGCATAGTCAATATTCTGCTGATTCTTATCACCGGTCTTTATGCATCTGATGAAATCGTCAATTTCACTTCTGTACATGGGTGTTTCTTTTGCAGAAACCTGTGTTTCGGTAAGCATACCGTTCTTAACGGTCCAGATTTTAAAGTCCGAGCAATACTGAAGTCTGATGCCTGCTTTATCACCCATAAAATCAATATACATTTCATCAACACCGACATTCTGTGCCCACGCACCGTTAAAGGTGATAACGGGTCCCGTAGTTCTTACAATGCCCGTTACGGAATCGTCAACGTCGTATGTACCGTTTTCTTCCTTTGTTTCTTCAGCCCACATGCCTGTATATATATAATTCTTTATATCTTTGCCAAGCTTGCAGAATGCTTCACCTGAAGCTGTAAGAGGCTTGGGGTCACCACAGCAATACATAACAAGATCAAGGAAATGTACACCCCAGTCAATAAGAACGCCGCCGCCTGATTTTGATTTTGTAGTAAAATCGCCGCCGATTCCGGGAATTGAACGGAACTTTCTGAAGGAAGCATAAACATGATGAACATTACCGAGTTCGCCTTGGTCAATAAGTTCTTTAACTTTCATAACATATGTGTTGAAACGGTTGCACACACCTATATTGAGAACTTTTCCCGTTTCCTTTGCAACCTTCTGCATTTCGAGAGCCTCTGAGAGAATTCTTGCAGTGGGCTTTTCGCACATAACATGCTTGCCTGCCTTAAGGAAGTCAATTGATATAATTGAATGAAAATCGTTGTGTGTGCAAACAGAAACAGCATCAAGCTCGGGGTCATTGAGAAAATCATGATAATCAACAACCGCAGTTCCGCAGCCGTATTTTTCAACTGCCTTTTCAGCTCTTTCGGGTATAATATCACAGAAATACTTGATTTCTACTTCCTCTTTTTCCATATATGCGGGAATATGGGATGCATTCGCAATATTTCCGCATCCGATAACAGCAACTTTAATTTTTGACATTCACATTACCTCCATTATATTTTTACAAAAGTCCATAATATAATATACCACAAAAACAAAAATTGTAAAGTTAATTAACAAAAAAATCTTGATAAAAGTAAAAAGGTTTGATATTATAATGCTGAATAAAGGCTTAATGCTAAAGTAAAGGAGATTTTTTATTATGGGCAGATTCCCTATTGGTGTTATTATCGACAGTTTCAGAACAGATATAACTACAGCTGTTAAAAAAGCGGCAGGTGTCGGCGCAAACGGCATTCAGGTTTATGCAACACACGGTGAAATGTCACCCGAAAGCATGAATGCCTCTAAAATCAGCGAATTTAAAAAACTTGTAGCTGATAACGGTCTTGTTATTTCCGCACTCTGCGGTGACCTCGGCGGAGGCGGCTTCTGCTTTGCAGACAGAAACCTCGAGAAGGTTGAAAAATCAAAGAGAATCATCGACCTTGCAAAAGAACTCGGAACAGATGTCGTTACTACTCATATCGGCGTTGTTCCCGAAGACAAAAGCATAGACAGATACAAGGTTATGCAGGAAGCCTGCTTTGAGCTTTCGCGCTATGCAGACAGCATCGGTGCTCATTTTGCAATTGAAACTGGTCCCGAAACATCTGCAGTTCTCAAGGAATTTCTTGATTCTCTCGGTTCAACGGGCGTAGGCGTTAATCTTGACCCCGCAAACCTTGTTATGGTTACGGGCGATGACCCTGCAGGTGCAGTTTACAACCTTCAGAAATATATTGTCCATACTCACGCAAAGGACGGAAAGCAGATTTTCTTCAAAGACCCTGAAATCATTTACGGTCTTAAGAAAGATGTTATCATCACAGAAGACTCCTTCCTTGAAGTTCCTCTCGGCGAAGGTCAGGTCAACTGGGAAAAATATCTTGCAGCGCTTGATGATATTGGTTACAAAGGATTCCTTACAATTGAAAGAGAAGTCGGCGATGACCCCGAAAAGGATATCAGAAAAGCCGTTGAATTCCTTAAGAGCCACGGTTGCTGAGGTGATATAAATGAAAATCGGAGTAAGCAGCTACAGTTTCCAACAGCTTATTAATTCAGGCGAAGAGACCCAGCTGAGTATTATGAAAAAGGCTAAGGAAATGGGGTTTGAAGGAATAGAATTTATCGACCTTTCCCCTGCTGATGGTATGAGTGAAAAAGAATATGCCGAAATAATCAGAGAAGAAAGCGAAAAACTCTCTCTTCCGGTTATTGCATATACAATCTCTGCAAATATGCTTAAAGATAATAACCTTGAAACCGAAATCGAAAGACTATGCAGAAAAGTTGATATCGCGAAAATTCTTGGTGCACGCTGTATGAGACACGACGCCGCATGGGGTATGCCTGTTGAAATCAAAAAACACGCAGGCTTTGAGCAGGTACTTCCCACTCTTGTTGAAGGATGCAAAAAAGTTACTGAATATGCTAAACAAAAAAACATTGTAACTTGCATTGAAAACCACGGATTTTTCTGTCAGGACAGTGAAATAGTTGAGAGAATAATCAACGCTGTTGCGGATGACAATTTCGGCATTCTCCTCGATGTCGGCAACTTCTCCTGCGTTGATGAAAACAGTGCATCTGCAACCGGCAGACTCGCGCCCTATATAAAGCACATTCACGCCAAGGATTTCCATATCAAGAACGGAAACGAAATTAATCCGGGCAAAGGATTCTTCAAGTCAAGAGGCGGAAATTATCTCAGAGGCTCGATTATCGGTCACGGCGACATCCCCGTTATGCAGTGCCTTGCAATCGCCAAGAACGCAGGCTATGACGGATATGTAAGCGTTGAATTTGAGGGTCTCGAAAATTGTCTCGACGGCATTGAAATCGGTTTTGAAAATCTCAAAAAAATTATCGAAACATTATAAAAAAATAAGGCTGTTTAGAGTCGCACTCTAAAGGACAGTCTGGAAACAGGTTGCGGTGTAGCCCGTTAGGGCTACGCCGTTTTCCTTATTTCAAGCGGTTTTTAGCGGATTTTCACGCATTTCCTGAATTGTTTCAAGAATCTCTTGTTCTGTC
>JAFWYP010000058.1 GCA_017517665.1 Clostridia bacterium
ACTGCCTGCGACATATAGTTGTCGAGAGACATTACACGACCGAGAGAACCCTCACGGAGTGCTTCTGTGCTGCCAGATTTTTCTGCATTAACAATTGCAGGGATTGTAATAAGATTTGCATCGGCAGCAGAATCCCAAACAGCTTTTCTGCCTTTGAGAGGAACCTTCTGGTCGTTAAGAACCTTGCGAACACCCGCAAGGTCGTTGAGCGTGGAAACTGTTGTGCCTGCCTTACCGACGATACTGGGAATATCACGGTAAACCTCAAGGCCGTCACGGTTGATTTTTTCGGCAAGTGCTACAGCTGCGGGTTCAATAAACAGACGTTTGATATCATCAACGCTTGTTGCGGATTCAATAGCTGAATATTCAACATCAACTGTTGCAAGCTTGTCGAGAGTTACGTCAACGCTCTCTTCCTCAGTGTCCTGAGGCTGTGTGCCTTTGGTTGAATCGAATTCGTTTGCAGTAAGGATAACGGGTTTCTTAATCTGAATGGTTGCACCTTTACCTTTTACAAAATCATCACTGTAGTCCTGATGAACAAGGTTAGGGAAAACAAGGTTTTCAATAAGACGGGGCAGTGCCTGTCTTGCGATTTCTTTTACGCTGATAAATTTGTTAGGCATTAAAATTCACTCCTGTTAAATTATTTTTGATTTTTGTTAGCGTAATATCGGGCATAGAATTCCGAGTCGCTTAGTTTATCATTTTCGGAATATGAACCCTGCTGATTGTTACCCATGCCCGGGATATCTACACCAGGGTTGGGGTTTGTGAAAATGCCGTCACGGTCCTTTGTGAGGGCGGCAAAGATATCCGCATCGGATTTGCCTTCGTTCTCGGGCTTGCCGAGAGCTTCCTTGAATTCCGCAAATACACCGTTCTTTGTGAATTCGTTGGTGTAAGTGCGTTCTCCGTGGAGCTTTTCAAAGCGAGCCATATATGCGGCATTCTTCTGCGCTTCCTGTTCGGCTTTTTCACGGTCTGCCTTTTCCTGCTTGTAGGTGTCGATTTGTGACTGAAGAGAGGCAACATCGCCCTTGTTCTTTTCAAGCTCGGAAATGGTGTTGTTTGCGGTGTCAAGTTGTGACTTATAATCGTCACGGGCTCTGACAACCTTGTCATGTTCCGATACCGTTTTATAATTCTCACGGACTGCGGTATCGAATGCGGATTTCTTTTCCTCGGGAACGGTTAATCCGATTTCTCCGAGAATGGTGTAAATGTCTTTCATGCTGTTTTCCTTTCTACATGATTTTTATACTGCTCTGTCTGCAGTTGAAAGTAAGCCGGATATACCCTCGGCAAGGGTGATTTTGGATATAAAAAAAGCCGAGATTAACGCATAACGTCAAAATCGGCTTTAGTTATTGAATTGTGGGTATAAGAAAACCACCTACACACAGCAGGTGGCTTAACGAATTATTTTTATTTCTGCAATTTCGTTTTGCAAAAATTCAATGTTGTTTTCATCGACTTTTATTGTAATGCTGTCCTCGTATTCTTCAAGGTCGCTTTTTTCTTCTGCATCTGTTATGTCAACGATTCTTCCTTTAAAAACATTGCCATCGGTATCGGTTATTTCTATTGTATCGCAATCTTTATAATTCCATATATTAACCAAAATTCTCACCTCTTATAGGAACAATATGGGTTCCTTTTTTACCGTAATGAACAGACACTTTTGTTGTATTATGATACTTACCGTTTCCGTAATATTTACCTATCACATAACCGCAATCAATATCTTCAACAGGTCTCGGTTCTCCTGATTTTGAAACCCTGACAATGCCTGTTCCTGCTTTTTCAATAATTATTTTTTGAGCTGTTTTTTCGTCAATCGTTAAAACACTTTGAGGATTTCCGTTTTTCTTTGCACGGTCATTTTTGTAGTTTTCAAATTGAGGAGTACCTTCTTTGTGTTTCAAAAATTGCTGTTTACTCATTTTGGTGTTGTATTCACCCGAATTGATTTTTTCTGTAATTGTGCTTGCTCTGACTTGGGTTATGCGTAAACGGCTTTTCTCTATTATAGCATTTTGGGTTGCAATGTCAATTTCTTTTTGCGATTTAACCACACTCATACGGTCGTAATGTGTATCAAGACCTGCCTTCTGAGTTATTTCATTATATTTCTCTTTCAGCAGTCTTATTTTACGGTTGCATTCACGGACACCGACATCATCACCCGCAGCTTTCAGAATCTCTTTACGGTCTTTCAGCTTACGGATTTTTGTTTCAATCTGCCTTTGCAGTTGAGTGCATTCGTATCGGGTGTATTTCTTGCCGTCAATGTCGATTTTTTCGTTATTGCTTTTTCGGTTCATTTCCCGAAGCTGTTCTTCGGTGTAGACCGGGCGGGAAATGCCGAGAATGATTGCGGTTACGGTGTGATAACAGTTGAGAGTTCCGATTTTACGGTCAAGGCGGTTGTTGAGTGCTTCAAATTCCTCAAAGGAATACTGTCTGCCCTGAATATCGGCATGATCGGGTGCAGGATTCGCATGAGCGGATATTTCGTAACCGTCAGCGCCGAATTCTTCGCCGAGCTGTTTCTGCGTTTCGTTCTTTAACTGCCGCAGACCGTCCATGATGTTGCGGCGGACTGCGGTGTCAATCCTCTGACTGTAACCGCTTTCCCAATCGACTACTCGGACACCGCTGTCGGCATACTGCTTTAGAACATTGCGCATCTCTGCTTTATAATCCGTTGTACCCATTCTGACGGCGGTTATCGCCTTGTCAATTGCTTCTTTATATCCTGCACTCAGAGAAGTATAACGGACTTTGCCGCTGCGGTCACGCAGAGCTATTGCATAAGAATGGCTGAGGTTATAACAATTATCCTGAGCCGCTTTTGTCATTGCCTTGACGGTGCGCTGTAATGACTTGTTTTCTTCAAAGGGAACCTGCTCACGGTCAAGATAGAACTGTTCCGCAAATTCATAGTCATACCGTGCGGCATCGGCGTAAAGCTTTTCAATTTCTTCTTCGGTCATGCCCGAAGCCTTTGAAAGCTCACGGGTGATTTCCTCAACGCTTTCACCGCTCATTTTTGCGGCGATGAGCTGAGCGTCTTTATAATTGTTCAGACTTCCTATACGGGCGATATCCTCACCCAGACGTTTGAGCATTTTTTTGTTTGCTGTGTCCATTCTTCGGGCAATAGCCTGCGGAATTTCAAAAAAATCTTTTATCATTCTTCGTTAATGAGCTGTGTAACCGTCGGACGGGTTTCTCTTATTCTGTCAATAACCGCCTGCGCTTCTTCACGGGTTTCTTCCGGATGAATAAACTGACGGATTTCAACAATATCCTCTGCGCCGATACTCTCTGCCTGCATTTTCTGTGAGAAGGTTGCGGAGCTGTCTTCGAGAAGTGCAAAGGAATAACTGAATTTTACATCGTATTCGCTGTAAGGTGCCATGCCGTAATAATTGATAAGCACGGAGCAGGCATACATCAGATCCTTGAAATACTTTGTAACGCTTGCATTGACCTTACCGCAGAAGCAGAATGTGTTATACATAACACGGAAGATTTCCGTTGCGGTTGCATGGGATGTTGAAAGCTTTGTCAGAACGCCCTCCGACAGACCGCACTCCTTTTCAAGCATGGCAAAGTGTTTTTCAAGCTTGTTATAATATGCAGAATCACGGAACGCAGGGTCGAATATCTCAACGCCCTTGGATTTATCGGAATCATTGAATGCTATATAAAGGTCATTGTTTTCGAATTCCTTGCGGACCTGTATAGGGTCAATGGATTTGCCGTCTTTATTTTTATGAAGCTGAATCATTGAACGGTCAGCGAAAACTTTTGATTTCTTCTTGTCAAACTCACGTTCGATATCGTTGAGGGTTTTTGCAATTTTATTAAGAGTGGCATCGCATCCGAAGGTGATCGGAACACCCGACGGCGCTTTCGGTCTGCGGGGATTCTGCGGACATCTGAGAATTGCAATGGGGAGCTGTTTAACGCCGCCGATTGCAATTTGCTCGGGAATATCCGCCCATTCTTCAACAGTGGTGAGCGAAACGAGGGTATCGTTACACACTGCACGGTTGCGGATTATGTAAACACCGTCTTTTACGCTGTAATCGGTGAAACGTTTGAAAGACTTGTTATCACGGACAAATTCATCCGCAAGGATAACACACTGTGTTATTTCGTCGCCCTGCATACCCGTAACGAAAAAGCGATCTTTCATGACGGTATCAATATAGATTTTTCTGCCGAGACCGTTATCAACGGAATAGGGGATTGAGATGATTGCACCGCATCCGAGAGCACAGGCAACGGTATCGCTTATATCCGTCCATTCTTTCTCGGCTATTTCCGAAAGAATATCAGAGAAGCGGGTTGAACCACCTCCGATTGCTGAAAGAAACACCTGTGAATCGCCCATAGCTATGTTTGAAACGCTGTTTGCGAGTAATGCCGTTATGTTTTCGGCGGATATATCGGTGTAATTCGTGCAGTCTGTTTCGCTGCGCTGAATCTGACCGAAGGATTCAAGAATTTTCTTTCCGAACCACCGCCATATTAAATTTTTGAAAAACTCATTCATATTTTACCACCCCAGAGGTTTGAGAATTGTGTTGCATAAATAACGGATATCATCCATTGCATGGTCGTTTTCCTTGCGTGGCTTATCCTCGTTTGAAGTTTCGTCCCATGTGTAAGACTGAAACTCTCTTATTGCATCCTTACAGCACTTTGCAATGAGAAGATTGCCGTTGTTGAGGAGCTTGCCCGTCAGACGGATACCGTCAACAACATCATTGTTAGCTTTCCGCACGATGAATACACCGTTTCTGCGTATTTCGGCAATGAACGATGCGGCGGAGGGGTCAACAATAACGCTGTGAATAATCAGATCGCCTGCAAGCTCTTCAAGATGTTCGTAATATTCGCTGTCGGTGAGCTGTCTGCCCTTTTTACGGCCGTCATAATAAAACTCCTTGATACGGGTTGCTGTCTGATTTCCGTAGTCTATAGCCCAGAGACCCATACTGCAGGGGTTCATCGTGCCGTAGTCAACCGAGATGTAATATTCATCGCCCTCAACGTCACCGTCACAGCATTTCCTTGCATCGAAATAGGGATAAATAAGACCGCTTGCAACAACCCATAAGCCTCTTATAAATCGGTCGTAGAATACCCCGACATACTGACTGCGGTATCTTTCCTTGATTTTTTCGGAAAGAGTAAGGTTATCATCCATTGTGAAATGCAGATATAAAAGCTTACGCTTTCTGCATTTAAGAACCCAGTTGATATAAAACCAATGCTGAGGACCTTCGGGGTTACAGTTGAACCAGAACTTTGAACCGTCAACGGAACATCTTGCTGTTGCCTGATTAACGAAGCTTTCAGGCATAAGCGCAACTTCATCGAAGAAAACGCCTGCAAGCGTCATACCCTGAATGAGGTTCTGAGAGCTTTCGTCTTTACCGCCAAAGATATAAAACAGATTTGCTTTGTCGCCTTTTGAAACAACAACAAGATTCTCCGTTCGTTTTTCAGTAACGGTATATCCTCTTGCTTTCAGCTGGCTTTTGAGAGTACCGAGAACGTTACGCCTGAACGATGCGATTGTTTTACCGCACATTGCGAAGTTCTCACGGTCAAACGTATTCATCGCCCAGAGTACAAACGAAAAAGCCATACTCACGGATTTACCCGCTCGTATAGCTCCGTCACATATAATGCCGTTGTAATCGGCGTATTTGCTTTTTTCAGTCCACCATGTCAGAACCTTTTTCTGCCGTCGGCTCATTCTGCCCCATCGGAAATAGGATGTTTTCATTCTTCTTCTTCCTCCGGGAGCATATTACTGTCGTCGCCGTCATCAAAAAGCTGTTCTGCGGTGTCTTCAAGTGCCCCGATAAGGTTATCATCGTCAACACCGGATGCATCCTGATTGCCTGCCGACAAGCGTTTGATGATTTCACCGCCTGCCTTCATGCGGTCGGATAATGAAGCATCGAGCCCGAACTGGTCTTTTTCCTGACCCCGCATGACCTTCGTATAGAATTTCATTACCTCGTCAATTGAGGCAATGCTTTCTTTTTCAATCTGAGCGAGCCGTTCAGCTATATAGGATTTTATTTCAGGTTTTTTCAGGTTTTCGTTTCCGATGGAATATGCTGTTTTTTCGCTGTAGCCTGCCTTTTTGGCGGCTTGCGTTGCATTACCGAGCTTAATATATAAATCGGCAAATTTTTGTTGTAATAAGGTGAGAGCCAAATTACTCACCTCCGCCGAGTTCTTCGGCAAGAAAGTTTACAACATCAATCATTCGGAATGTCTCAAGAAGGGTGAAATTCTTTTCTTTTCCTTCTTCATCAAACTTTTTTTCTTTAAGAACATATTTTGTCAGCATTCTTTCCTTTTCCGCTGAGTAATACTGTGTCTGATTGATTTTTATATATCGCCCCCGAAGGCAAAGAGCCTTCTGAAGCTTGTAAGCAATGCCTTTTAAGTTCATAGGCCGCCTCCTGTTTTTAACGTTTTTGTCGTATTTTGCTGCATTTTGTCAAATATGCTTGATTTTGTTAAATATTATTATATAATCAGTTATTATTTTTTATGGGAGGTAATGTATTTGAAAGATTTTAAAAAAACCATAAAAAAGTTTATTTATCAGTTTTTAAAAGACTTTTGGGAAAAAAATGATTTGTTTTTTTATTTGTTAGTTATTTTAAGTGTTATGGCGTTTTTTTTAGGCGTTGTGATATATCTTGTTGAAGATTCTTATATATGGGAACAACTTGTTATTACATTAGAAGATCCTTTATTAGTAATTGCACCTTTAATAACAATAATCGTTTCAATAGTAACTTTAACTACATATAGTAATTACACTACAATCAAAAAAAGAAAAGATTATTCACAAAAACTGGTAGAACTTTTTCCTTTTGAAAATAAAACTAACAAAAGTGGTGCTCCAAAAAATAAGGAGTTTGATTTGAATACTCTAAATTTAATGCGACTGAATTTAGAGAGTGTAAACGATATTTATATTTGGTGTCAAACTCAAGCAAAAATTTCCTTTATATTTGCTGTTGTTATGTGCATTTTGGGCTTTGTGTTGTTGGTTGCATCTGTTGTATTCTCATTTATATCCGAATCAAATACAACAGCTTCCATAATTTCAGCTATTGGTGGAACGATTACTGAATTAATATCTTTAACCACTATTTTAGTTTATCGTATATCCTTAAAACAACTCAGTCATTACCATCAATCTCTTCACGAAGATGAACGATTTCTGTCAAGTGTTAATCTTATTGAGAAATTTAAAGATGAGAAAAATCATGATGAAATGTTGAAGGAAATAATACGTAGTGAAATTCATCTTAATATAATCGAAAACCGAAAAAGAGACCAAGATAAACAAAGTGAGAAAAAGAAAAAATAATTTCAACCTCTTAAAAGTACAACTTTTAAGAGGTTTTTTATGGATAAATAGAGAAAAGTTTAAAGATTTATATGAGGTTTTAAAAGTATCAGACCCCCGAAGAATCAACTCCGGAGGTCTGACTGTATAAAAAGAGGAATCAAAAAAAGTGAGGTGGTGTCTTTGTCATATTGTCCACAATAACAATTTTAACGTAAAGTACCCCACTTTTGTTACCCTCTTTTTGAAATTATCTTTTCTGACTGAGCATAAAGAAAAATTTACGACGGAGCTCATAAAATTGTCTGCGTCCACAAGGGCAGTCAGGCAGACGTTCCCATGTAAAACCTTGCGTAACAGCTTTGAGCAGATACGGATACATTCCCTTATCGTCACAACACGCTTCTTTTAATGTTGTTTCTATCAGGTCAATAACCGTGCTGTATCTCAACGCTTTTTCTCCGTCACGTTCAACACGGGATGTATCAGAGCTTGATATAACGGTGCCTGAGGTTCCCGAAGTCGGATAACGGTAACAGTCTTTCAGTTTTTGCTTTAATTCGTCATATTGAAGGCAAAGTCCCGACAGCTCACGGTATTTTGCTTTTGATATGTGATAACCGTCGGGCTTGTAATGATTCATTCGTTCACGCTCCTTTTAATAATAAAATGTAACAATTACGGATTTTTGTCATTTATCTATAAACGACAAAAGCAGGTGATTGTATGAGTATATCAGTCGAGAAAGCGGTTACATACAGGATTCCGATTTCTGTTACCGAGATATTGAAATTTTCGAACGGATATGTATTTCCCGTCTGTCCCCGATGCAGAATCACTCTTGAAAGAGAATATCAGTCATACTGCGACCGCTGCGGACAGTGTCTCGATTGGAATGATTTTGAAAACGCAAAAGTTGTTGAATTAAAGTAGTACGCGGTTACTCTGCAGGGATAAAATCTCTTGCAGGTTTCATCACAAATTCATTATTGATAACCACAAGAAAATGTACATATGAACCGCTAATCGGTATGACTGCATAGACTGTGTATGTAATATTGGGGTTATTCTTGAGTTTTACTTTGAACATTCTCAATACCTTCTTTCAATGCTTTTTCTGCTGCTTCTTTTGCGTTGTCACCAACAAATACGATTTTTCCGATTTCGTAATCTTGCCAAGTGGGGTTGACCTTTTTCCCATCTTTACAAATTCTGTATCCTCCAAACATAAAATGTTTGTCTTCAAATTGATGAATACCGTTTACAGTATATTCGTAAAGTCTTCCTGAACGCGAAATTGCCTGCACCGTGTCGCCCACCTTGCAGGGTGGCACGACAGCATTTTCAAGACGGCTCATACAGTAAGTAAGAAGGTTTTCCGCATCTATAAGCTTATTTACAAGCTCAGTCTCCCCGTCTCGTTTACCGATAACAATCTCGACATCTGATATCATTCTTTTAACCTTGAGCATATCTGCTCTTATTTCATTTGGCATTGTTGTCACTCCTTTTCTATGTAAATGGACATTTTTCCGCAAGCATCATCTTTACCTCTTTTATCGTAAGCGAAATATTTTTGCCCCGAAAATACCAAGGGACGATGTTTGGGATAAGGAACGTAACCGCTTATATCTTGTGCAAGACCGCCACATTCACATGGAATGATAAAGGGGCAAGGTTGGTGAGGTCTGCCGTTTTTTCCGAAATCTTCAACACCAATTTCAAGGTTCATATTCCATTTTTTGCCGCAACTTCTGCATTTATAAACCATGAAACCGTGAACTGTCGGTGATTTATGCGTAACACTGTATAATGCATTTTCAATATCCGGTTGGTCTTTAATTATTCTTGCTTTCATCAACCTTCACCTACCATTTCATAAGTCTTTTCAAAGATGTCGGTTTGCAAGGGTAAAACTCACCCTTAATGCCTTTGATAATATAATCACCTTCGGTTGCAATATGGTCACCTTCAAGGGTTGGAATAATGCAAGTTGCTATCCCAACTCGGCTGTTTTCAATACCAAAATTGTGTGCAAGTCCGTTTGTGAATTTTTCTATCTCTGGAAAGTTGTTTTGCGTGAATTGTATTGCTTCAACTTCAACAGGCTTTTTTCTGTATTTCATTTCGTATCACCCACCATTTCTTTTACAAGGTTGTAAATATCGTCAAGTTCAACCCAATACACATCATCTTCGTTCGGTATGGCTTGTTTTTCAATTTTATCCAACAACTCTTTGATTGCTTCGGCTTTGATTTCTGCTTCTGTTTTGAAGTTGGGACAAGGACCGTCAACACAGTATTCTGTTGTTTCATCATCAGAAAGATAAATACACTTGTTAATCAAGTTATCATTTAACCTCTCAACCTCTGCAGCCTTCTCCGCAAGAGCTTTCTGCAAGGTTTCCTGTGCATTAATTGCGCCGTCAAGCTTTTCGGCGGTCAATTCCGCTTCTCTGTGCCATTCGTCAGCTCTTTGTTTTACCTTTTCAAGTTCTGCTTTCTGCAGTTCAAACTTTTCAAAGACTTCCTCTATGCATTTTTTATCGGTTTCAGAAAGTGCCGAACACATGACATTATGCAAGGTCTTTTTTCTTGCCGAAGGTCTGATTCTTCTGCTCATTCTGATTCACTCCAATTCTTCTATTCTGATAAAGATACCCGGTGTTATTGCCCAGAACTTTTCGATGATTTCGGAAGCGACGAGTGCATCGTCCTTCCAGAATCCGCATGATGTCATGCAGTCCTTAAGCAGCTTTTGCAGGTTATCCGTATCGGGTTTTGTGAGTTTATATTCTCCGTCGGTGTGTTTGCCTTTGACGGGAAACAGCCATTTTGTTATAAGCCTTACTCCGCACTTATACGGTTCCTTCGGCATATGCCGTGCAAGGTGTGCTGTGAGCTTTGCTCTTGCCGCCTGAAGCTCGGGTGGGTCATAAAAACGAGGCTTATCGTTAATGACGGTGACCTCATGCTCCTGCTGCGTCACCGTCGGCGGTTTCATCGGCATAAAAAATTCTGTCATTTTTTCACTCCTGAAAATTTGCATTAGTCAAGGTCAGGGGAATGAAAACGGGCGGCAGCTTTTGACCGCCCTTTTCTTCACCCCTTGACCGTGAGGGAAAGTCCTTACTTTATCCCCCGTAGGGGGATAGGCTTTTTTCCCTATGGAAAATCTCGGTAAAAGACCGACTTTTTCTCTGTGAGAGAAATTCTCGGTGTTACTCCGATTTTTTCTCTATAAAGGAAAGGGAAAATTATTCGACTTTTTCCCTTTCCCTGAAAGGTTATTTTTCGCCTGCGATGCCTTCGTCAATCCAGTATCCGCCGTGTTCTTTCAACCTGCTTCTGACCGTTTTTTCGCTTACTCCCATATATTGAGCAAGGTCAGATATTTCGGCTTTTCCTTTATCGGCACAGTAACCGAATGCTTCCTCAATGCTCCGTGAACGTTCCTTTGCTCTGTCCTCGGGCGATTTCTTTTTTGTGAAGTTTTTCTTCCATGTTTTATTCCATGCTGTTTGTTCCTCTGCATCGACATTTGCAAGAATGCCGCTTGTATCGACTGTATGAGCAGGGAATTCAAACCAAAGATTCAGCGGGTCAAACTTCGGAAACTCTCGCAGAGTGCCTTCAATGCGCCATGCAGAGCGTTTCAATATGCGGTCTGTTATCGGTCTTATTTCTTCGCGCATACGGTCAAATGAAGCCGAGGAAAGCTCACGGCGGCATATATCGAGCATTGCACTCTCTGAACATAAATCATCAAGTGATGCCTCTTCTTCTTTGCCGAACCGTTTGAGCCACTTCTCGCATATTGCGCAGGTTGCCTTGTCTGCCTGCTGCTGAAGAAGCGCATCCGTGACAGGTAATTCAATAAGGTCAAGAAGTGCGTCGGGGTCACGGGCAAAAACTCCGCTGCCGCTTGCACGGTCCATTGATTTTTTACCGCCCTGACTGCCTTTGCTGTGATGATGGCAGTATATAACGGCGCATCCGAGTTCGGTGCATACCTTGTCGAACTGATTACAGAAGTTTGCCATCTGGTCGGCACTGTTTTCGTCACCCGTAATAACCTTATATATCGGGTCGATAACTATTGCTATGTAGTTTTTCTTTGATGCCCTGCGGATGAGTTTCGGCGCAAGCTTATCCATGGGTATGGAATGCCCTCTGAGGTTCCATATATCGAGGTTTTCAAGGTTCTCAGGTCTGATGCCGAGTGCAGTATAAACATCCTTGAAACGGCGCAGGCACGATGCACGGTCAAGTTCAAGATTGACATAAAGGATTTTACCCTTTGCGCAGTCAAATCCGAACCATTTATGCCCCTCCGCAATAGCGATACAAAGCTCAATGAGTGCGAATGATTTACCCGCTTTTGAAGGACCTGCAAGAAGCATTTTATGTCCCTGACGGAGTATGCCGTCAATAAGTGAGGGTGAAAGCTCGGGAAGGTTGTCCCAGACATCGGTAAGACTTTCGGGGTCGGGCAGATTGTCGTTTATGCTTTCAATCCATTCTTTCCACTCCTGCCATGAGCTTTTACCGATATCGGTATCAAGAAGATACTGCTTTTCACCCTTGCGCATAACACCGGGCAGACGGGATAAGCGTGAGGGATTTTTATTCTGACGGTCGATTTCAAGACCGTTTTTGCGGCAGACATCATAAAGATAATCAACACGTTTGCGGTATTCGTTGAAATCGGGCGCATCAACTCTGACTATTGCATGAAGACTTTTTCCTCCACTGTAAACAAGGCAGGCAATAGGCAGTTCAAGTTCACGGAGAATCTGATTCTGCTGTGATAAATCAGCAGTATCGCTTTCGACAAGCGCATAACGGAATTCGGTTACGTTGTCATTCCTGACACCTTTGCCGTCGAGAGGATTGAAGCGTATCCATGCACCTGCTTCGGGGTTATAATCGCCGATAGCTTTGCCGATATCTCCGTTGCACTTACTCAGTTTTTCGATTATTTCGCCTGCAGTCTGAACATAAGTACCTTTTGTGGGAAGATACTTTCCGTCTTTTTCCCAACTCTCGGTAACATAGCCGACTGTTTCGGCAGAATCAAAGAGTGTTTCAAGATAACGGATAATATGTTGAACGGGGTCCCATTTTTCAGGAATGTTGATTTCTTTTCCTTCAATCCAGCTTTTGTCGATGACAACAAGGTCTTTTTTTGAACCGATAACACCGTCCCAATCGAGAGGTTCATCGGAAGAACTGCGACGGGGTTGCCAACCATTATCTTTTGCCATCTGAACAATGGTGCCAGCGGTGACGGGTGAAGCGGAGCCGTTAAAGGTTTTCCATTTCTTTTCGCAGTCACCGGAATGGTAACGTGATGAATCCCTCATGCTCCATTTATCCCAGTCGGATACGGAATATCCTTCATGTTTGAGAGCCATGCCGACGTTTACCCATTCCTGATAATCAAGCTGCGCAGGATCTATATAGTCAAGTAATTCAATAAGGTCTGTTTTTTCTGTCATTATCTTACCTCAACAGGTTTAAATTCACTCGGAACAATACCTTTCGGAACTCTCCAACCGTTTGCGGCTATGCCGTCAATGAGCCTTTTGGCACGTTCAAAGGTCCATTCTCCCACACGCTGAAATCCGTAACGTTCAAGCAGACGGATTTGTTTCGGAGTTGTGAGACCTTCTTCTCTGCGCTTTGCAAGGCGGTCAAGAATTAACGCCGCTTTTCCTGCATTGTCAATCTGATCGGGAAGAATACCGAGTTTTTCAAGTGACTGCTTCTGTTTCTCCGAAGGAGGAGCGCATTCCCAACCGAAAGCAGGCACATAGCTTGATAAATCCTCTGCCTGAATCGACATTTCAAACTGTAAGGGGTCAACAAGCTTACGCTTACGGCTGCGGAGTTCTGCAAGCTGTTTTGCAAGAGCTTCCTCACGCTGTGCAACAACATCGCTCTCTGCTTTTTCCTGCGCTTCTTCGATATCGACGGGACAGCCTGCCCTTTCAATGTTTTCGGTCATTTTCTTTGCAACCTCTGCATTCTCGCAGATAAGATGCGCAGGGTGACAGAGTTCGTGACGTTCCGTATGCCAAAGGAAGTCGAGCAGAAGAAGATTCTCTTTGCCCGGATGCAGGCGTGTTCCTCTGCCGACCATCTGACTGTAAAGACTGCGCACCTTCGTAGGTCTGAGAACGATTACGCAGTCAACGCTCGGACAGTCCCAACCTTCGGTAAGAAGCATGGAGTTGCAGAGAACGTTGTATTCTCCACGGTCAAAAGCTTCAAGGATTTCGGCACGGTTACTGCTTTCACCGTTGACTTCGGCAGCTCTGAATCCTTTTTCGTTGAGAATATCCCTGAACTTCTGTGATGTTTTTATAAGCGGAAGAAACACAACGGTTTTTCTGTCGGCGCAGTTTTTGAGCATTTCATCCGCAATCTGATGAAGATACGGTTCAAGGGCATTATCGAGGTCGGCAACCTTGAAATCGCCGTTCTGCATGGCAACTCCCGAAAGGTCGAGCTTCAGAGGAATTGTCAATGCTTTGATAGGGGAGAGATAACCCTCTTTTATTGCTTTGGGGAGTGTGTATTCATAGGCAAGAGAATCAAAGTATGTTCCGAGATTCTTCATGTCGCCTCTGTCGGGTGTTGCCGTAACGCCGAGAACGTTTGCTTCATCGAAATATGAAAGTACACGCTGATAACCGTCGGAAATGCAGTGATGCGCTTCGTCAACGATGATGGTGTCAAAATAATCGGATGAAAACTGTGAGAGCCTTTTCTCTCTCATAAGGCTCTGGACACTTCCGACTGTTACACGGTGCCAACTCCCGAGGCAGGACTGCTCCGCCTTTTCAACGGAGCAGTGTAAGCCTGTGGATTTTTTGATTTTGTCTGCGGCCTGTTCAAGAAGTTCGCCTCTGTGCGCAAGAATTAGAACTCTGTTGCCGTTTCTCACGCAGTCTTCGGTTATCTTTGCAAAAACGATTGTTTTGCCGCAACCGGTAGGCAAGACAAGCAGCGTTTTACCGTTGCCCTTCTCCCACTCTGAGAAAACTGCCTGCCTTGCTTCCTCCTGATAAGGTCTTAACTGCATTATGAGAATTTAGGAGGTGCAAAACCCGTCTGCGGAGCGGTCGCAGGTTTTTCTTCGGGTTTGAGGAATTTCTTGATTTCGTTGTATTCGTTACCGTTATATTCACGAACACCGATTTTGCATCTACCGGATGAACCGAAAACAGCCTGCCAGTTCATTCTGAGAGGTTCGCCCGGTTTCTTAAGACCGATTGAGGTAAAGAATTCGCAAAGGAGTCCTTCTGTTTTACGGCTTATGAAAAGGTTGTGAAAAACAGAGGATGTGCCTTTTTCGCCGCCGTCAATCTCAATTTTAAGTTTTGCTTTGGGGCAGGCAGGAAGTTTCTCGCTTCCGTTGTGGTATTCTCTTTCAAAGGAAATAACCGTGAAAGGATATTCACCTTCGGGAAGAACTGTAAAACTGCTTTCTGCTGAAATTTCGCTGTCCCAGTCAAGGGGCATTTCGGGGGTAGTTCTGTTATATTCACTCATGTTAATATCTCCTTATCTGTTTCTGATAATATTTTCTGAAATCTGTGACCAAAAAGCTATAATCCATCCGTTAATGAAATCCTCACCGTAATTCTTAATCGGTGTGCCTTCGGGGAAATAGCCTTCTTTTTCAACGACTTTCTGAAGTTCTTCATAACGGATGCCGCTTGCGTTCATAAGTTCGGCAAGGTTTGACGGAACATCGGGAACGGGTTCGGGGGTGTTGTCGATAAACTCGTCAATTTTTGCTTTGAGAGATTCAAGGTGTTTTGCTTTCTCTTCGGGTGTCTGAGGGATTTCGCTTTTAATTTCGGTCTGAACGGAAACATAAGAACCCGAAGAGGGGATAACGTGTGCAATATGTTTGAAATCAAAGTCGAGCTTATCAGGCAGATCGTGACGGTTCTTTGCATCCCAACACGGGCGGTGTGTGGTATACATAACTCTCTTGCCGCCCTGAGCCTTTGCTTTTTTGCCTTCTTCCGTTTTAACGGCAAATGTTTCGTAGTTTGCGAAAAGAACCATATCAGCCCATTCTTTGAGAAGTGCGGCGGTGCGCTTTTCGGTTTTCTTAAGCCCGAGCTTTAATTCCCATTTGTCATAGGAACCCATTTCGTCAGGCTGTTCAAAGCTGACAATCTGCGAATGTGCAGTGAGAACAACATTGATACCGAGTTCAACTACTTCGGTAAGCTTGTTGAGAAATTTTCCGAATTCTTCCTGAAGATAAATGAATCCTTTGCCGTAGCCGAATTCTTCAATGCTCTTTTTACCGTATGTTGCACATATGGATTTTGATGCAAGAACTTCTGCCCAGTCTGCTGTGTCAATAATGAGTGTCATGCAAATCTGCGGATTTCTGATAACATAATCAACCTGTTCGAAAAGCATCTGCCATGTCTGCGGTTTGTCAAATCGGCGGACATCCATTCTTTTTGTGCTGTCCTCGGTATCAATAAAAAGCGGATAGGGAAACTGTGCTGCAAAGGTTGATTTGCCGATGCCTTCGGGACCGTAAACTACAACCTTCTGCGCTGTGTCTTTTATGCCTGATGTTATATTCATTATTTGTTACCTCCCCATTTCGGAAGCTCTGCAGGTTCTTCCTCTTTGATATATCCGTCTTCAATGATAACGCTGCATTCGTCACCCGTGCTTACTCTTGTTGCAATCGCCTGCAAACCTTCGGATTCGAGCCATGCACCGAACTCATTGAGAGTGTCAATATCCATCTGTTCAAGCTTGTCAAGAAGAACGAAACCGCAGTCGGGATTGAGTTTGCGGACAATTGCGGTCGATACCTTAAGCTGTTCAGCTCCGCTCATGTTATCCCATCTGAAACCGTTGTATGTAAGTTCGCCTTCTTCAACGGAAAGACCTTCAAGGGGAAGTGCGGCAGAATGAAGAAGGTCATATTTTTCTTTGCGGACAGAATCAATTTCGCCCGAGAGCTTCGCATATTCATCTTTATAATTTTTTGCATCCTCTTCGGCTTTTTCTTTGTCGAGATTTGCACGGACCATGATATTGATTTTTTCAATATCGTTGATGTTTTTTTCGAGTTCCGCCGTTGATTCGTCCTTAAGGAACATTGCGGATTTTCTTGCTGTTTCAAGGTCGGCAAGAGCGGCGGTGAGTTCAGTCTGCAGCTTCTCAATTTCTGCCGAGAGAGAATTTGCACGGTTTTCGATTTCGGCAAGGTGCTGTCTCTTGCGCTGATTTTCACCGTTACGGGCAAGGATTTCCTGCTGCTGTCTGATAAGTTCCGAAGCGGAAACAATTTCATTCGGTGCATCAGGATAATTCGGCAGTTCCTTTGCGAATTTCTCTTTCTGGTCGGCTATCTGACCGATGGTGTGACGGCGGTTATACATTTCCGTTTCTTTGCGTTCAAGTTCAAAAAGCTTGTCACCGACACCGATAATCTGCAGAAGGGTATTTGCTTTTTCTTTGCTTGACGAGTTCATGAATTCGGGAAGATTCAGCGCAAGAGCAGATATAAATTCATTAAGAAGCTGCTGACCGCTTTTGTTTCCGCTCGGGTCAATAACTTTCAAATCGCTGTTTTTACCTTTGCGCTCAACAACAAGACCGTTATCGAGAACGATGCGGAGCGACGGGGGAAGAACGGAGCCTTCTCTGTGAGGTTTGGAAGGCTTGAATTTATTACCTCCGAGAACCCATGCGATTGTGTTGAGAACAGAGGTTTTACCCTGGCCGTTTTTACCTCCGATAACGGTCAGACCGTTTGCAGACGGTTCAAGTTTTACCGCCTTGATACGTTTGACATTTTCAAATTCAAGGCTGTTGATTTTTACTGACATTGACAATTTCACTTCTTTCTGTTAAGATTAAATTACAGTATTTTTCTTTGCCGCTTTACCGATTGCCGTCGGTGAGCGGCTTTTCTTATTTCCACACATCGCCGAACACCTTAATCTGACCTGTTATCCATTCGGAGTCGGGTGTGCCGTGCTTTGCAGGTTTGTTAAGCCATGCCATGAAACGCTTATTGCTGACAAGTATGTTACGAACACATTCTTTCAGCGGATTCCACAGATGCTTATATTCCCACTCGATAACCTTCGGTTCATGATATTTTGCATAGATATATATTCCCGAAAGAATACCGCCCGTGAAAATGGCTGTGAATGATGATAACTCAATCAATAAATCATTCATGCACTTTCCTCCAGTCCGAGATAATTCAATGCATCGCTTCGTCTGATACGGATAACCTTGCCGTCAACGTGTGCCTTAAGCTTGCCTGCGTGGATTCTGTTGAGAACGGTCTGTTCCGAACATCGCATGAACGATGCCATATCGGAAGGTGTCAGAATCTCAGGCAGTAACGAACGGTCGTAAACGTAAGGCGGTTCTTTGTTTCTCATAATATTCCTCCTTTTTTATATTGCTGTTTTGTTTAACAGTTCTTTCATGGTGTTGATATTCACGCCTGTGCAGTATTCAGGCAAGTTCGCCTGAACGAGAGCTTTTGCAACTTGCGGACAAACTGCATTACCGCAACGTGCAACCTGATATTTGCGTTTATATTCATTGCCGAGATAATCACGGTCAATGATATAATCGTCGGGGAATCCCATAGCCTTATAAAGTTCTTTTGGACTGAGCATTCTCAGACCGATATCGGCTATGAAATAAAATTCGCCGTTAATTTTAAAGAGCAGAATCTCATCGTCATAAATCGCCCAGTCGCAATAAGTGTTGAGCATTTCACGGACCTTTTCCCATCGGTAGAGGTTTACTTCGGGTGCTGCTTTGACAATAAATGTTTCAACAACTCCGAATGCTTCGTTTGCGGTTATTGTTCGCAGAGGAGAATCAGCGGCTTGTCCTTTATCCTTGCCTTTGAATTCTGCAATGTGCGCCATACAAAGAGAATTATGGTCTATTGCTGTTACCGTCGGAAGCGGTGAGTTAAGGTCTGCACCGTCAACCCCGGTGAAATATTTTGACAGAAAACAAGCTGTGAGATTTTCGCTATCAATCGGTGTAACCGTTGCCATTGGGACATCGGCTCTTTGTGCGCTGTCGCCGCTGTAATACTTTGTCAGATACGGTGCCATGACCCCGTATCTACCTGAACTGTCAACAGTCTTTAAAGGTTCATCAAGCGGATATGCTCTTACTTCTTTGTCGCTCTGTTCTGAATGATATTGAATTAACGAGGGTGTTATAAGCTCATGTGCTCCTACCGATGTTATCGTTGAAAGAGGATTTTTAATATCCTGCGGAGAATTGCTGAATTTGTGCTGTGCCATAATCGGTGTTATCAGCATTTGTGCGCCTACTGATGTAATTGTATTTACAGGCTCTCTGCAGTCCGTTCCGCCTGCATTTGTGTGGTTATGCATTTGATAAGGTGTCATAAGCGGATTACATAAATAATGCTTATT
Source organism: Clostridia bacterium (assembly GCA_017517665.1). Taxonomy (GTDB): domain Bacteria; phylum Bacillota; class Clostridia; order Oscillospirales; family Acutalibacteraceae; genus CAG-177. Next base: position 18,886 of record JAFWYP010000058.1, read on the forward strand.
TGTGCCGACTTCTGTCGGTAGGGGAGAATTAATATCGTGTACTCTCGGAGCCTGACCTTTGCGTTCTCCGTAACCGATAGGAATAATAAACGGTTTCTGACTGTTGATTACAAATTTATCAAGTCCTCTTGCAATTCTTCTCATGGTATTGTTTGCAAGCGGTCTGATTGCCTTTAAACCGTACTTTTCAAAAACCTGTTGCTTACTGTCAAAAATGCTCGGACACGGTATGCTCCAGTCAATAACTTCCGCTGCGGATATGTAAGGCTTTAATTCACCGCTTTTAACTCTTATATCGCTTGCTGAAGCGTGGGTTTGTTTCGGCCATATGATAGGTTTGCCGTCACATCTTGCTATGAGGAAAAACCTCTTTCTGCTTGTCGGTGTGCCGTAGTCTGCGGCGACAAGCTCCTTGTATTCAACATCATAGTCGAGTGATTTGAGTTGTGAGAGCCACTTATCAAAGGTTTGTCCCGCTTTTTTCTTTACGGGTTTACCTTTGCGAACGGGACCCCATGTGATGAATTCCTCAACATTTTCAAGAATGATTACTCTCGGGCGAACAAGAGCCGCCCATTTGAGAACTATCCATGCAAGCCCACGGATTTTTCTGTCAACAAGAGCTTTGCCTTTCGCTTTGGAAAAATGTTTGCAGTCAGGGGAGAACCATGCAAGTCCTACGGGTTTGCCTCTGCAGAGTTTTACAGGGTCAACATCCCATACGCTTTCCTGATAATGTTCGGTGTGAGGATGATTTGTCTGATGCATCAGAATAGCTGAAGGGTCGTGATTGATTGCTATGTCAACAACTCTCCCGGTTGCAAGCTCAATGCCCGTTGAAGCACCGCCTCCGCCTGCAAAGTTATCAACGATAAGCTCATCAAAAAAATTGATTTGTGCGTTCATTGTTTATCACCTAAAAAAATCTTTCTTGGTTTGCTTCAATATCGAAATATTCGTCTTCCCACGGAACTCCGATATAGTCAAGCACTCTGCCCCAACCGTATTTTTCTCCCGTATCGGGGTCGGTAACGCATTTATACATCCAGAACTCCCATTCTTTTGGATTTCGTTCACGAAGACGGTCAAAACGATGTGGTCGGTCTTCAAGATGAATTCCGAAACCGCACATTGAACAGCCTGTTCTCTGCACTCTGGTTGTGTAGAGTTCTCCTAAATCTCCGTCCCATCTTTGATTACGGCTTTTAATTTCTCCGTAAATTGCAGGAATCGGAACGTTTAATTCCAAAGCAAGCGAAAGTAAATCCTGGCGTTTAAAGATTGCAAATGGTGCAGAGCGTACTGTTGTTTTTCCCCAGTAATTACAGCCGTTTAACATAAGGGATTTTTCTCGTCTGCCGTGTTCTGATGCCATAAGACCGAGAAAAGGAACGCTGTTATGTTCTTTAGCCCAATCTTCGCAAGGTTTTTCTTTGAGATAATAGCAGCATTTGGATGAAACTCTGAAATCAGGAACACTAAAGTTAACACCTTCGTTCTCGTTTTCATAACCGCCGAATTTTTCAAGCCATTTTTGTTTAAGCTGCATTCGGGTGCCTGTGCGAAATCCGCCGTATTCGCCCGTTTCGCCCGTTATGATAGCGTGTCTGACCGTTTTGTTTTTTTCGGTAGGGTTTTGCAGAGTTTCAACTTTTAATGCAATTTCTTTACTAAGAACGGGAAACCCGAATTCTTGTATAATTTTCTGCTTGTTCCATCTGTGCCCGTCTGAACGCATAGCAGGTTTCAGACATTCAATTCCAAGTTGTTTATGTATTTTTTGAATAGACTTATCTTCAAGTGAAGATACTGAAATAGCAGGAACATTAATTCCGCAATAATCACGAATGAAAATAAAGAGCGTAATACTGTCAAGACCACCAACGGAAACGTGAAAGTTCTTACCGTTTCTTTTACAGTTGTCGATAAAGTCCTCAACAAGATTTGCTGCATAAACAATTTTTCTGCCTGTACTCCATTCTTGTTTCTTTCTGAATTCATTAACGGTGTATTTGTCGGCTTCAGTAAAGCCCTTTTCGGTTCCTATGATTCTCACCTCATTTCTGTTACAAATTTAATAACTTGCGCAAAACGAAGTTGTACTTCATTCTGCTGACCTGCCTAAAAGATAGTCAATTGACTTGTCGAAGATTTCGGACATTTCAAGAATTTTGTTGACTGATTACAAATAAATTTGTATAATGTTTACTGCCTACATAGGCGAAGAAAGGAGCTGGTCTTTTGACCAAACTTTTGACTTTGCCTGCTCCCTTAATATAAGGTCGTCACAGTGGTCACCCAAAGCACTATAAACTGGGGTATAAAGATAATTACTGATACGGCGTTACTACGCACAGAGAAGTGTGATAATAAACGCAAGAGACGGCACTCGGTAAAAAATGCTTCACCGTATTAAGTATTCCTTGTAAACTGTTAGCGAAAAGGCATTCGCAGAATCAAAACTGCAAAAGTAACAGTATTTCCAATAGAAGCACTTTGTGCGATAAAGTGTGGTGAAAACCTGCAGGAAGTATAGGGTAAACAAATTTGAGCAAAAATCTGTCAAAATCGCACTTTGGCAGTTTTTTGTTAGTCGTCTCATCCCAAAAATGGGACAATCAACACAAAAAAATATAGGCTCTTCTTGCTTTGTTTGTGATTTCGAGAAAATCGCAAAGCTTTGCAACTTCTTCAATATCAAACTTTGCTTCGTTGTTCTCTTTTTGAGAATACGTGTTTGTACTGCAGCCGATAACTTTTGCGCAATCGCTTTGTGTAACCTTTTTTCTTTTACGTTCAGCCTGCAGTTCTTCTGTTCTGACCAATATTTTCACCTCCTTATCCCTGTTTCGGGATAACTTCATTATACACTATTGTCTCGCTTTGTCAACCCTTTTTCGGGAAAAAATCAAGATTTTTTTGTAAAAACTATTGCATTTTCGGGATGGATGTGATATTCTCATACCATAAGGAGGGAACAAAATGCCTCAAGATGTAGAAATTATTATAAAACGATTAAAACATATCATTGAAAATTCGGGTTTGAGTTATGTTGAACTTGAAAAGAAAACAGGTATATCAAAGTCTGCTCTTCAAAGATATGCCACAGGTTCTACAAAGAAGATTCCCGTTGATGTAATTCAAGCGATTTCGAAGGCGGTAAATGTATCGTCTGCTTGGGTGATGGGCTGGGATGATAACATTAATATTCTCCCCGAAGGATTCATGCCTTTGCCTAAAACAAACAAAATTCCCCGCCTCGGTGTCATATCCTGCGGTGATCCGATTAACAGTGAAGAAAACTTCGACGGTTATGACGATGTTCCCGAACATATTGTTTGCGATTTCACTCTTAAATGTGAAGGGGACAGCATGACAGGTGCAAGAATCAATGACGGCGATCTTGTTTACATCCGTCAGCAGTCCACCGTTGAGAACGGTCAGATTGCGGCAGTTCTGGTTGACGGAACGGAGAAGCTCCTGAAGCGTGTATATATTAATGATGATTCTATAATACTTCAAGCGGAAAATCCTTCATATCCTCCGAGAGTGTTCAGCAAAGAGGACATGAACAGAGTTAGCATCATCGGCAGAGCAGTCGGATTTACAAGTGTTCTAAAATAAAGGGGTTGTTATTATGGGCTTTTTTGGTTTTGTGAAAAAGCTGATTTCAAAACCTGAAAACGGAGACTGTGCGGAACAGAATTCACATACACATATTTCAGAGGAAACAACCGTTGAAGAATATCATGAATTACGCAAAGAGGCGTACAAACTGTTTGACAGTCTGTATGATACCGATTCTGTTGAAGGTATAAGAATAATACCTGTTCCCGAGGAATCTGTCAGCAAATATGATAACTTCACCTGCAAACCCGAATATATCCTTGATTTGAAGGCAACCGCACATAAAAAAGACGGTAACCTTGACCTTGCTATTGAGTGCTTGAAAAAGGCTAATGAACTCCGTGATTGTTCTCAATATATGTATACCGAAAAGGATTACAACCGACTTGTTGAGTATCTTAAGCTTGCGAGAAGGTTTGATGAAGCAAAGGCAGAGGAAGAAAAAATCAAGCGCATTTCAGCCGTTCAGTTTGACGATATCAAACAACGCAGGCAGGAAATGTATGAACAGATATACGGTGAATTCAACAGCGACTTAGTCGAAATGGATTATATCAGTTCGTGTTGTCCTGTTTGCGCAAAGTACAGAGGCAGAGTTTTCAGCCTCAGGGGAGAAGATAAAAGGTTTCCTTTGTTTCCGAAGGATTATCACGAAGATTGCGGATTGCGTTATTCTCCTTTTGTATACGGAATATCACGCCCCGTATATTGCAACAACGATGAAGTCATAGAATTCAGTAACAGACCTTTTGTTGATGACCGTACCGAAGAGCAGAAGGCAGGGTATCAGAGGATACTTCAAGAGCGTGAAGAAGATAAGCAGAGAGAAATCGACAGAGCGGATTATAATTGGTTGTGGGAGAACATCCCTGAAATTTGTCCGAAAACATTTAATGCTTATCGCAGAATGAAAAAAGCAAATTCTAAAGGGTATATAGAGATTCAAGAAAAAAAGCAAGAATGGATAAATAAGAAAAGAGGTAATATAAATGGGATTTTTTAAAAGCAAAAAGGGTTCGATAATAAGCGACTATTTTATGCTACTTGAAGATATCGGCGGCGGATACACTGCAAAGAATATGTATGATGTTGCTTTGTATGACGATCATCTTGAAATAAGCAGTCCGTTAGCCAAAAACAAAATCAACCTTGAATACTCAAAAATAAAAGATGTTGTTTACAGCGCAGAAGTCGAGGAAATCAGTAAGTCAAAAAGTTCAATCGGCAGAGCTGTAGCAGGCGGTGTGCTTTTCGGCGGTGTCGGTGCAGTTGTCGGCGCAATCAGCGGAACCGGAACAAAGACAAAAAAAGAAAGACATTTTTATTTTATCATTGCATACACTTCAGCTCAGGGTGAAGAAAAGTTCTTGCAGTTTGAAGATACCAGATTGTATAAGGGCACTAAAATCGCCAAGAAATTAAAAGAGTTATGCAGATTAGACGATAACAATAATACCGATGATATAAATTTATAAAATAAAAAATCCCCCGGTGCGCCAACACCGGGAGACGAAATACCAAACCACTCAACCGCTAAATCAAGGGGATTGGTGTATCTATTATACACTATTCCCCGAAAAATTGTCAAGCAAAGGGGAATATTTATGCCAAAAAGAAAGAACGCAACCCGTTCAGACGGGCGCATCGCCGTTCAGATTTACCTCGGAATAGGAGAGGACGGCAAAAGAAAAGTGAAAACCGTTTACGGCAAAACACAAAAAGAAGCTAATGAGAAAGCTGCAGAACTGAGAGCACAGCTCGGCAGGGGACTTGATATATCAAAAATGAAAGACAGCTTCAAAGACTGGTCAAAGCTGTTCCTTTCCGTACAAAAGAAAAAACTCACCGATTCAGAGTATACCACCAAATCAAAACGTATTGAATTTTTTTATGATTATATCGGCGATTTTCAGTTGAATGCCGTTAAAGTCTTTCAAATAGAGACAGCTCTTATTGACTTGGCAAAAGAAAATCCGTTCACAGGAAAACCGACTGCCGATAAAACATTAAGAGCCTATAGACAATGTTGTTCTCAGGTGTTTTCGTTCGCTATAAAAAACCGAGCAATTGAGTTCAATCCTGCCGATCTTGCTGAAATTCCGAAAAATGCACCGAAGAACGAACGCCGGGCATTGACCGAAGCCGAAAGAAAATGGATTCAGAATTTATCTGACGATAACCGTGCGAAGTGTCCTGCAATGGTTGCAATGTTTTGCGGCCTCAGAAGGGGAGAAATGTCTGCTTTAACTTGGAATGATGTTGATTTGAGCAACAAGATATTGACAGTTAATAAAAGCTATGATTTTAAGTCGAAAAATATCAAATCTCCGAAAACAGCAGCAGGAGTTCGAAAAATACCGATTCCTGATGTTCTTGTCGAATATTTGAAATCCGAACCGAGAAAAAGTATATATGTCTGCAGAAGCGCAAAAAATAAAATGATTACCGATATGGGATGGAAAAGGCTGCTTGACAGTCTTATGCTTGACCTTGAAATGCAGAACGGAAACAGAGAAGGTAAAAAGAAAAAGAAGTGTGCTCCTGAACCTACAGTATTTACAATTCAAAAATTCGGATGGCATGACCTGCGCCATACCTATGCAACAATTCTCTTTGAGGCGGGTGTTGATGTTCTGACAGCTCAATATCTTCTCGGTCATGCTTCAGCTGAAACCACCATGAAAATATACACACATCTTTCTGATGCACAAAAAGAAAGGTCGATTGTTAAATTGAATGAATTTGTTTCTGAAAACGGTGCGTTCAAGTCAGATTCAAGTCAGACGGGTTGAAAACTCCTTATTTATAGCCATTTGTGGGGTCTTGATATATTCACTCCAAAACCGCGTGCCGAGGGTTCAAGTCCTTCTGCCCCTGCCATTCAAGTCCCGAAACCGTTGATACACAAGGGTTTCGGGATTTCTCTTTTCGAAAAATAATTTTTTCTAACACTTTTGACCCTTTTTTCTAACATTTTTCTAACACTTTTTTAGGCTTTGTTTTTTAATCGGCACAACTTTTGTGCTGATTTTTGCTTTTTTTAAGCCTTTTTCCGACCCTTTTACGGGGTCTTTTTTTGTTTCTGAAAGGGTCTTTTCTTCAAACACTGATTTTATTAGGTTTCCCGCAACCTTTTCTTTGCTTGAAAATAAGTCCATGATATTCAAGTTCGTTGACAAGTCTTACCGCTTTTCCGTGACTACAGCCAAGCTTTATGCAGATTTCCTGAATAGTATAGTACACAAACAGATTACCGTTTTTATCCGTAAATCTGTCCGCATTTATCTGCGATACCCCCATCCTGTCAAGAATAAGAGAAAATAATAGTTTGGCTTCTGCAGATAATCCTGAAAAATTCGGATCGTCAATCAATGCTCTCGGCAATTTAATAAACGGGAAATTGTTGCTTGAATTATCGCTCAATTTATCACCCCGCTTTTCTTCCGAGACCAACATTTTTGGCGTGTTCCTTTGCTTTCTTTTTCTGTTCATCCGTTCTCGGAGGGAGCAGTCTGATTGATATGCAGTTTTTCGGAACTTTGTATAATTCGCCTCCGTATTGGTCTGTATGCTCGTGAATCAAAATGCCGGCATATTTGTCATCATACTCCTTAAAACGCCTTTTAAACGGCTTTGAGTTAATGTAAACGGACCAGTAATCTTCCGCAGCATTTGAGAGAAAGATATTCTCTTTTTCATATTTGGTTAATCGTTTCATTTATGCCTCCTTTTAAGTCTTTGTTTTTATGCTCAAATCGACTGGTTTATGAGTTTCGAGCATGGTAGGGTAAATATACACTAAGGTGGTTTACTCTTAAAAATATTGTTGTTTGAGACTATATTTTTGATGTGTATTTTCATGTTTGGCTCCTTTTTCGGTAGTCTTTTGTGGTGTGAATTAACTTGTAAATTTTTCTTACAAAATCATTTATAAATTTCAAATACCCATAAAGCTGGTTGTTTGTTGAACGTTTACAAATTGTTTACATTTGATGTTGTACTATCCCGATAAGTGTCTTTAATTATCTTTTAACACCTAAAGTGGCAAGATTTTTGCC
>JAFWYP010000059.1 GCA_017517665.1 Clostridia bacterium
GAGTAACCTTCAAACAGCTGGCTGTTAAGGTCACTTCTTGCGGTTCTTGCGGCGCCGAGACAGAAGCCTGTTATTTTAATCTTGCCGTCAGTTGCGATGATAAGCGTTGACGGAGAAATTCCTCTGTGAATTATGCCCTGAGAATGAAGGGTACTGAGTGTTGAAAGAATAGGCATGAGAAGCTGTCTTGCCTTGTCCCATGCTATATATCCTTCTTTGTTGCGAAGCAGAAACTCGCGCAGTGTTATTCCTTCGAAATGGTCGTAAATCGCATATGAAGTGCCGTAATCATCAACAACATTTGTTACGCTGATTAACGCGGAAAGACCCTTGAGCTTTGCAAGTTTTGTCCAGAGTTCAACGAAGTCCTGACGAAGCTCGGCAAAAATTGATTCACTTCCTCTCATAACCTGAAGATTGAGGCTTGAGGTTGTTCTTGCCGTGAAAGAATCGGGAATGAATTCTCTGATTTTAACCGCTTTTTTCTCGGAAAGGTCCCAGCCGATATAGGTAGCACCCTCGCCGTTGTATTCAAGCATTTTTCCGACAAGATAGCGGTTTACTATAACTGTTCTTACGGGAAGGTAAGGCGGAATCTGTGTTGATTCGGCATGATATCCGCAATAAGGGCATTGCTTGCTGTTGCCGATTTCACGCATACAGCTCATGCATAAATTATCTGAACTAATCATATTTCAGGCGCTCCTTGCCGTTAAAAATTATTATCAAACATAATGATAATAACAAAACATGCTGCATTTGTCAATGAAGGTGACATTTTTGTAACTTTTATCGTCATTTTGTTAAAGAATCGGCGGCGGATTTTGTATATTAAATATTATAATATATACTTGAAAAGAGAATTAAATGTTGATATAATATAACAGAATAGAGTTTCTCTGCAAAAAAGGAGGGTATGTCCCATGGGAAACGATAAAAACAGCGTACCTCTTTATTTGTTTCATCAGGGAACAAATGCCAAGGCATATGAATTTCTCGGCGCGCATCCCGATGATGACGGCGGCGTGTATTTCAGAGTGTGGGCACCCAATGCACGGTGGATAGGTGTTGCGGGTGATTTCAACGGCTGGCAGCCGGAAAATGCACCCATGCAGAAAATCAGCGAGGGCGTTTGGGAATGCAAGGTACACAATGTAAACAAATATGATGCATATAAGTTTGTTATCAGCACCCCCGACGGACGCATGATTTACAAGAGCGACCCATACGCTTTCCATGCGCAGACAAGACCCGAAACGGCTTCAAAATATTACGGCGAGCTTGATTTCAAGTGGACGGACAAGGCGTGGATGAAGAAAAGGAAAGAAAAAGATATCTATGCTTCACCCGTCAATATATATGAAGTTCATACGGGCTCATGGCAGGCATATGATGACGGCAATCCGCTTCCTTACAGAGAGCTTGCCGACAGACTCATTCCATACGTGAAAGAAATGGGATATACTCACATTGAGCTTCTTCCCGTAACAGAGCATCCGTTTGACGGCTCGTGGGGATATCAGGTAACGGGTTATTTCGCACCTACCTCGCGCTACGGCACTCCCGATGATTTTGCTTATTTTGTTGATAAGGCTCATAAAGAAAACATCGGCATAATTCTTGACTGGGTGCCTGCTCATTTCCCGAAGGATGCTTTCGGTCTTTATGAATTCGACGGTACTCCGTGTTATGAATATGCAGACCCGAGAAAGGGCGAGCATTACGAATGGGGAACAAAAGTATTCGACTACGGCAGAAACGAAGTTCAGAGCTTCCTTGTTTCAAGCGCAATGTTCTGGCTTGATAAATACCATATAGACGGACTCAGGGTTGATGCGGTTGCATCAATGCTCTATCTTGACTATGACAGAGACGACGGTCAGTGGATACCCAACATCAACGGCGGTCACGAAAACCTTGAAGCGGTTGCGTTTTTGCAGAAGCTCAACGAATCGGTGTTCAGAGAATACGGCGATGTTATGATGATTGCCGAAGAAAGCACCGCATGGCCGATGGTTTCAAAGCCGACATACATGGGCGGTCTCGGATTCAACTTCAAGTGGAATATGGGCTGGATGAATGACTGTCTGAGGTATTTTTCTCTTGACGGAATTCACAGGAAATATAATCACGACTGTCTCACATTCTCATTCTTCTATGCTTTTTCGGAGAATTTTGTTCTTCCGATTTCTCACGATGAGGTTGTTCACGGCAAATGCTCACTCATCAATAAGATGCCCGGCACATATGAGGAAAAGTTTGCGGGAGTCCGTTCCTTCCTCGGCTATATGATGTCGCATCCGGGCAAAAAGCTTATGTTCATGGGCGGAGAATTCGGTCAGTTCATCGAATGGAATTACAAGCAGCCTCTTGACTGGATGCTTCTTGACTACGACGCCCACAAGCAGCTTAAGAATTATGTTGCATCCCTGAATGCTTTTTATAACAGCAATGCTCCTTTCTGGGAGGATGATTATACATGGGAAGGCTTTAACTGGATAGTCAGCGATGACAGCACGAATTCTGTTGTAGGATATCTCAGAAGAGATAAAAGCGGAAATGAAATAATTTCTCTTTGCAACTTCACCAATGTCACAAGGCAGAAATACTGCATCGGTGTTCCCAAGGCAGGAACATACAGGGTTGTGTTCAGCTCCGCAATCCCCGAATTCGGCGGCAAGGGCGAAAGCACCGTAGGTTCTGTAAGAGCAAAGAAGAAACCCATGCACGGCTATGATTACAGCATTGAACTTGATATTGAGGGCTTAAGCTGTATGTTCATAAAAAACACTTCACGCAAAAAACAAACAAATAATTTTACATTCAAATAAAAGGAGGACACCCCAATGGCAGTTAAACCCGAATGCATAGCAATGCTCCTTGCGGGCGGTCAGGGCAGCCGTCTCGGCATTCTGACAAAGAACATCGCAAAGCCTGCCGTGCCCTACGGCGGCAAATACAGAATCATCGACTTTCCTCTTTCAAACTGTGTTAACTCCGGTATTTACACAGTCGGCGTTCTCACCCAGTATCAGCCTCTTGAACTGAATGACTATATCGGTAACGGACAGCCCTGGGACCTTGACCGTGCAAACGGCGGTGTCCACATTCTCTCTCCCTATCAGCAGATTAAGGGCACAGAATGGTATAAGGGCACAGCCAACGCCATTTATCAGAATATCAACTTCATCGAAAGATATGACCCCGAATATGTTCTCATTCTTTCGGGTGACCATATCTATAAGATGGACTATGCAAAGATGCTTGATTACCACAAGGAAAAGAATGCAGACTGCACAATTGCAATGCTTGAAGTTCCATGGGAAGAGGCAAGCCGTTTTGGTCTTATGATAGTTAATGACGACGGTTCAATCAGCGAATTTGAAGAAAAACCCAAGAATCCCAGAAGCAACAAGGCTTCAATGGGTGTTTATATCTTCAACTGGAAGAAGCTCAGACAGTATCTTATCGAAGATGAAGCAAAAGAAGGCTCGGGCAACGACTTCGGTCATGACGTTATTCCTGCAATGCATAATGACGGTCAGAGAATGTTTGCTTATCAGTTTGACGGATACTGGAAGGATGTAGGAACAATCAACAGCCTCTGGGATGCAAACCTTGACCTTCTCAATCCCAAGGTTGACCTTGATCTCAATGACGACAGCTGGAGAATTTATTCCCGTTCACCCGCCGCACCGCCTCACTATATCGGCGAAAACGCAAAGGTTGAAAACTCAATGGTTACAGAGGGCTGCGAAATCGGCGGCAATATTGATTTCTCTGTTCTTTTTGCAAACGTAACCGTTGAAGAGGGTGCAGAGGTCAAATATTCAATCGTTATGCCCGGCACGGTTATCAAAAAGGGTGCGGTTGTTCAGTATTCGATAGTTGCCGAAAATGCGGTTATCGAAGAAGGCGCGGTTGTCGGCGAAAGCCCCGAAAACATGGCGAATGTTGAAGACTGGGGCGTTGCGGTTATCGGCAACGGCGTAACAATCGGCAAGGGCGCAAAGGTTGAGCCTCAGGCAATGATAGACAGTGATATCGGAGGTGCGGAATAATGGCAGCAAACAATGTTCTCGGCATTATCTTTTCAAATGCCAACGATGAAGTAATCCCCGAGCTTACAGCTCTCAGAACGATGGGTTCGATTCCTTTTGCGGGTCGTTACCGTCTTATAGACTTCCCTCTTTCAAACATGGTTAACGCAGGCATCAGCAAGGTCGGCGTTATCACAAAGAGCAACTACCGTTCGCTCATGGACCATATCGGTTCGGGCAAGGCATGGGACCTTTCAAGAAAGAGAGAGGGCATGACCATTCTTCCTCCCTATAATCTTCCCGGTACGGGCATGATTAAGGGCAAGGCGGATGCTCTCTATAACAGTATCAACTACATCGAAAAATCAGGCAAGGATCATGTTCTTCTTACCGACTGCAATGTTATCTGCAACATGGATTATGAGGCACTCTACAAGGCTCATGTTGCAAACGATGCCGATGTCACAGTTGCTTATGCAAAGGGGATTCCTCCCAGAATGGAAGCAAACACCGAAATCATCATGGACGAAAATTCAAGAGTTACCGACACAAAGATTCTTGACTGCTACAGCTCCGATGTGAATTATTCGCTTAAAGTCATGATTATCAGAAGAACTCTTCTTGAGCGTCTTCTTCACGAAGCACACAGTTCAAAGATTGATGATTTTGAAACAATCATCTGCAATAACGTGAAGCATATCAGGATTTACGGCTACGAAGTAACAGGCTTCATAAAGGTTATCGGTTCACTCCAAAGCTATTATGATATCAGCCTTGAGCTTCTTAAGCTTGAAAACAGAAAAGAGCTCTTCACAGCAGACAGACCCGTTTATACCAAGGTAAGAGATGAAGTGCCCGCATTTTACGGCATAGGCGCAAGTGTTAAGAACTCTCTTATCGCAGACGGCTGCCGCATTGAGGGTGAGGTTGAAAATTCGATTCTTTTCAGAGGGGTTACCGTTGCGAAGGGCGCAAAAATCAAAAATTCAATCGTAATGCAGGGTTCGTTTATCGGTGAGAATTCAACTCTCGACTGCGTTATCATTGATAAAGCGGCTGTTCTTAAGCCGAACAAGATGCTTTGCGGTGCATCGAATTACCCTGTCTATATCGGAAAGGGAATCGTTATCTGAGAAAGTGTGAAATTAGAAATGTCTACCAAAAATATACTCACAGGTGTTGTGGTTGCGCTTGCACTCGTGCTTGTGTTGGTTGTTATCCTTGTCAAAACAGGTGTTTTTGACGGTGCGCAGACCACTACCACAGAGCCTGAAATAGAAGAAACCAAAATTGTTGTTGTTACCGGAACGGATGTCAACGGTAACACATTCGAATACACCATGATGTCAAAATACAAGCCTCCTAAGGTTTCTTCAAACTTTATTTATCCTACAAGAAAGAAAACAACAACCACCACAACCGAGCCTGAGTCAACAACAGCTCCTCTTTTTATTGAGGAAACAAGTGCTGTTCAGGTGACTGACCCTGACGGCGAGCCTGTGACGGATGAAAACGGCGTTCCCGTAACGGAAATCGTAACCTATACCGTTCCTGTTACCGAATCCACTACTGCTGAACCCACAACGGCATACAGTCCGAGAACATCCCATGTTGTTGTTACAAACAAGCTCGGAATTGTTCAGAAGGATGAAAACGGAAACCCGAAAACAGAGATTGTGACGATTGACCCGCCTGCACCCACTCAGGGTGATATATGGAGCGAAAGCGCCGTTCCCGGCACAACTTCAAAGCACGGAATAAATGCAGGTGTGACCGTTGTTGATAACCTTGAGCAGGCAATTCTTGAACAGCTTAATCAGGACAGACTTGCCGCAGGTGCAACTCCTCTCAACAACACTCTGAAAGCGAAAGCAAGAACGGGCGCAACCTCAAAGGCACTTCCTGCAATATACGGTGAACCCGACGGTTCAACATATGTTTTTGTTACCGATTATACGGGTCAGGGAGTTTACAGTGAGGTTTCATCAGCTCTTTCCGAAAAGCTTTTAAGTGCCGACACAAGCTCAATCGGTATAGGTGTTATTGAATATCAGGATAAATATTATACATGCGTAATCTTTTCATGATTCCGTCACGTTAAAGAAAGGATGAAACAAATGAAAGTTCTTTATGTTGCAAGCGAAGCTCTTCCCTTTGCCGCAAGCGGCGGACTTGCAGACGTTGCAGGTTCATTGCCTCAGGCACTCAGAAGACGCAAGGTTGCATGCAGAGTTGTGATGCCTCTTTACGGCACAATCAGCAACGAAATGCGTGCAAGCATGAAGTTTATAACAAATATTATGGTACCCGTTTCATGGCGCAGACAGTATTGCGGCATTTTTGAGGCGAAAGCAGGCGGCGTAATTTATTACCTCATCGACAATGAATACTATTTCAAGAGAAATTCTCTTTACGGTCATTATGACGACGGCGAGAGATTTGCTTTCTTCTCGAGAGCAGTTCTTGAAATTCTTCCGCATATCGACTTCAAACCCGATATTATTCACTGCAATGACTGGCAGAGTGCTCTTGTTCCCGTTTATTATTCAACAATTTACGGAAACAGAGAAGGCTATACCGGCATCAAAACCGTATTTACCATCCATAACATCCAGTATCAGGGCAAATACGGCAATGAAATCCTCGGCGACCTTTTCGGCCTCGGCGAGGAATGCGCTTCCCTTCTTCAGTTCGGCGATTGCCTCAACCTCATGAAGGGCGGTATTGAATGCTCCAACAAAGTAACAACCGTAAGCAATACTTATGCGAGCGAAATTCTTGACCCCTGGTTCAGCCACGGTCTTGACCCGATTCTCAAGGAGAGAAGCTATAAGCTCAGCGGTATTCTCAACGGTATTGACACAATCGGCTATGACCCCGAAACCGATAAGGATATTTTCTTCAACTATTCCGCAAAAGATCCCGCAAACAAAGCAAAGAACAAGGCTGCTCTTCAGGAGATGTTCTCTCTTCCCGTAAGAGATGATGTTCCTGTTATGGGTATCGTAACAAGACTTGTTGCTCACAAGGGTCTCGACCTTATTAAGCGCGTTATGTGGGAGCTTCTCGGCTCAACCGATATGCAGCTTGTTGTTCTCGGTTCGGGTGACTGGGAATATGAGGCATTCTTCAAAGAGCTTGCCGCAAACTTCCCCGATAAGGTTGGTCTGCGTCTCGGCTTTATTCCCGATATGGCGAGAAAAATTTATGCGGGCAGCGATATGTTCCTCATGCCTTCAAAGAGCGAGCCTTGCGGTCTTTCACAGATGGTTGCTCTGCGCTACGGCTCAGTTCCCATCGTTCGCGAAACGGGCGGTCTTAAGGATACAATCACCGACAGCGGCGACGGTATCGGTAACGGCTTCACATTCAAGAGTTATGATGCATACGATATGCTTGACGCAATAAGACGTGCACTCGGCGCATACAGCGACAGGGAGTATTGGAACAAGCTCGTTGAAAGAGCACTCAAATGTGACAACAGCTGGGGCAAATCCGCAAGAGAATATATCAAGCTTTACGAATCACTTATGTAAAACAAAAAAGCAACGCACCATTCGGTGCGTTGCTTTGACTGTCGATACAGCCTTTACGGTATTTCATCTTAAAAACTCAAAAGGCATCGGAGGTATTGATTCCGCAAGGTTTCTCATAATGAATTCCTCCGCAAACGAAACAAGTGTCTTTATTGCATCGGGCACGGGCGCATCCGCATCGGGATTCGGATTCAGATGCGGCTTTATGGCATTATACGCCACAAGCTCTATTCCGCCGAGATATGTTGTATTACAGCAGATTTCTCCGTCTGTATACGCTCTTCCTGCCCAGGTTTTCGGAAGATTGCCTGCATTTGCCTGAAGCAGGATTATTTTATAAAGTGCAACTGAAAAGAGGATGTTCAGGTCAATGCCGTCCATTCTGTTTCCGTTTCTCATTGCGTGAGTGAGCAGCATGGAGGCTTTTACAAGAGTCTGCGGTGTGGGTTTATCGTCAGCATCTTCAGATTCAAACATCTCAATTGCCGCGGTGTTTATGCTGTTTTTTTCTACGGTTCTTCCGAGAAGATAGTCGCAGCTTACATCGTAATAATCTGCCGCCTTAATCAGAAAGCTCTGTCCGCATTCGCGTATTCCTTTTTCATAGTGGGAAAGCAGAGCCTGCGATATACCGAGCTGATGTGCGGCTTCTTTCTGGCTTATGCCTTTTTCTTTTCTCAATTCGCTGAGGATTACGGGGAAGCTTCTTTCCATGATAATTCTCCCGACTGTATAATTTTTGGGCTTTTAATATGCGTTAACAATAATTATACATGATTATATACATTTTGTATATTGATGAATTAAACAAAAAAAGAGTTCCGTTTTTGGAGGAAAAATGAAGTCCTATACTATCCATTTAATAAGAAATGCGCTCACGGATGAAAATCTTGAGGGGCGTTATATCGGTCATACAGATGTTGATCTCGGTGAAGAGGGCAGGGTACAGCTTCTTCAGATGAAGGATGAGCTTATCTATCCGCCCGTAGAAGCACTTTTTACAAGTCCACTCAAAAGATGCACCGAAACTGCAAGAATTCTTTATCCCGATAATAATCCTATTGTTATTGACGGATTTATTGAATATAACTTCGGCGAGTTTGAGAATAAAACTGCCGAGGAATTAAAAGAGCATCCCGTTTTCCCGAAATGGCTTGCAGGCGAAAAAGGTGTTGAGCCACCCTTCGGTGAAAGCAACGAAAAATTTGAAAAAAGAGTACGCGGCACCTTTGAAAAGGTTGCGGAGGGTCTTATGAAAACAGGCATAACCTCTGCGGCTATTGTTACTCACGGCGGAGTAATTATGTCTATTCTTTCTGCATACGGTATTCCCGAATTGCCCATGCATGAGTGGATGACTCCGAGCGGCTGCGGATTTACCATAAAAATCAATCCTTCTCTTTGGATGAGGGCGCAGAAATTTGAAGTTTTCAGCGAATTTCCTTATGAAAGAGAAGAGTTGCCCGATTAACAAATAAATTTACAGGAGAAAAATATGGGTACATTTACAATTGAAAAAGACGGTTTTTATCTCAACGGTGAACCGTTCAGAATAATTGCGGGCGCAATTCATTATTTCCGTGTACCTTCGGAATATTGGCGCGACAGACTCATAAAGCTCAAGGCTTGCGGATTTAATACTGTTGAAACCTATGTTGCATGGAATCTTCATGAGATGCACGAGGGAGAGTTTGATTATTCCGATATGCTCGATATCGAAAAATTCCTCGAAATTGCCGAAGAACTCGGACTTTACGCAATCGTAAGACCCGGTCCGTATATCTGTTCGGAGTGGGATTTCGGCGGCTTGCCCTGGTGGCTTCTCAAAAACGATTCAATGGCGCTTCGCTGCATGGATAAGGATTATCTTGCGGCTGTTGACAGATTTTTTGATAATTTTATTCCCAGAATCGCAAAGCATCAGATAACCAAAGGCGGCAATGTTATTCTCGTTCAGGTTGAAAACGAGTACGGAAGCTATGGCGATGACAGCGAATATATCCGATATCTCGCAAAGGGTATGACTGAAAGAGGAATTGATGTTCCTTTCTTTACTTCCGACGGCGCGGAGTACCAGATGCTTACGGGCGGAACAGTTCCCGAAATACATAAAACCGCAAACTTCGGCTCAAGAGCAAAGGAGCAGTTTGCACGTCTGAGAGAATATCAGCCCGATGGCCCTCTCATGTGTACCGAATTCTGGAACGGCTGGTTTGACCATTGGACGGAGGAGCATCACAGCCGTGACCCGCAGGATGCGGCAGATGCACTCGACGATATTCTTTCAATGGGTGCAAGCCTTTCTGCATATATGTTCCACGGAGGAACCAATTTCGGCTACATGAACGGCGCAAACGATTACGATGAATATGAGCCTACAATTTCGAGCTATGATGACGATGCACCTCTCAACGAAAACGGTGAGCCCACCGAGAAATACTATAAATTCAAAGAGGTAATTTCAAAGTATGCACCGATTCCCAAGATCGAAATGCCCGCACCGATAAAGAAGAAAAAATACGGTGAGATTGAATTTACAAAATCGGCAAGGCTTTTTGACAATCTCGATAAGCTTTCAACACCTGTTGAATCGGTTATGCCCATGACAATGGAAAAGCTCAATCAGGGCTACGGCTTTGTGCTTTATGAAGCAGATGTAAGAGGTCCGAGAGACAGCCAGAAGGTAAGACTTCAGGATGTTCACGACAGAGGATATATCTACCTTGACGGAAAATTTGTCGGAATTCAGTACAGAAACGATAAAGAACCGAAAAATGAGGTCGAGATTCCCGCGGAGGGTGCGCGCATGTCCGTTCTTGTTGAAAATATGGGCAGAGTAAATTACGGTGCAAAGCTCAGGGATGCAAAGGGTATCACTCAAGGTATCGGCTTCGGCAACAACTTTGTTTATCATTGGAAGAATTATCCGCTTCCTCTTGATGATATTTCCGCGGTTGAATTCAATGAAGGCGTTCAGCCTTTCGACGGCACACCCGTATTTCTCAAGGCTGAAATTGATATCGACGAATGCTGCGACACTTTCATAAAGCTTCCGGATTTCAAAAAAGGTATAATCATTGTAAACAACCGTGTGCTTTCAAGATACTGGGAGGTCGGTCCTCAGAGGTCGGCATATATTCCCGCACCTTTCCTCAAAGAGGGCAAAAACGAAATCGTTGTCATGGAGCTTGAAGGCTTTGGAAAATCCGCGTTTATCCTTGATGACGAACCCGATTTAGGCTGATATTTTTAATTTTAATATTTTGTTAATTGAAAATTTATAATTATAAAGAATATACAGTTTGACAAGCTTGAAAAAATATGCTAAAATGAACTATCAGTTTTTGAAAAATTCAAGGAGGACTAAAAGATGAAAAAAGCAAAATCACTCCTCGCTCTCATTCTTGCAATGCTTATTGCATTCGGCGGCACACTTTGCGCATTCGCAGCAGAAGAACCCGCAGAGACAGAGGAAAACAACACATTCGAAACAGCAGATGCTCTCGGTGTCGGCACAAGCATCAAAGGCAAAATTGCAGACGCAGACGATGAAGATTACTATGCAGTTACAGTAGAAAACAGCGGTCTCATAACCGTGACTCTTGCTCATGACGTCAAGACAAATGCAGATGCAACAGCATCTTATTTTGAAGTTATCGTTTACGATGCAGAGAAAGCACAGATCGACTCTTTCAAATCAACAGGTGCAGATGCAACAGCTTCCGTTGATTTCAGCGTAATTCCCGGAGTTTACTACATTTATGTTAAATGGGACAGAGTTCTTGATGACACTCTTGAATATGTTCTCTCTGCAAAAATCAACAAGGCTGCACTTTTTGAAACAGAACCCAACGACATGATTTCTCAGGCAACTGCTCTCACTCTTTCAAAGAAGGGTGACAACAAGCTTTATTACGGCGCAATCAGCGCAGGTGATACAGACTATTATTCAGTAACATTCTCAAAGCCTTCACTTGCATTCTTCGGTATCTACAATACCGCTTCCAAGGCAGGCAGTTACGAGGCATCATTTGTTAAGGTTGTTGACGGTATAGACGGCAATCCCGTTGAAAAGACCGTAGGTACAATCACAATTGTTGACGGTGAAACTGTTAAGGACAGCCCTCTCTTCGGTGTTAACGGCGGAACTTATTATCTTAAAGTCAAAGGTATTGGTTCAAGCACCGGCGGTTATCAGGTAAGAGTTTACGCAGGCGATTCAAACACAAACGACGAGTTTGAATACAACAACGAAGAAAAATACGCAAATCTTATTGCGCAGGGTAAGGATATCACCGCAAACATTTTCGATAAGACAGACGTTGATTTCTTCAAGTTCAATGTATCAAACGCTAACGGCGGATACTCAATTACTGTTTCCGATTATGACGGCAAGAAAGACGTTGCAAACGGTCAGTGGTCTGTTGAAGTTTTTGACAGCAACAACAAGGTTGTAAAGGAAAAAGTAACTGTTCTCAATTCCGAAAAGTATGTTATTGAAACAGATGCTCTTGCAAACGGCACATATTACATCAAGGTTACCGCAGGCAATAATCTTACAGGCGAAACATACAAGGTTTCCATTACAGAAAAGAAAGCAAGCGCAAGCACAGATGATAAGGATGACGGAGTAACAAGCTTCGACGAATTCATTGAAAGTATCAAGAAGATTGACTGGTCAGGTTTCTGGAAGAACTTCGAGGGTTGGCTTGAATATGTTAATGTTATCGGAATTATCAGCGACCTTATGAAGAGCGTTGCAGATTTCATCACAACATTCCTTTTCGCTAACATGTAAGCATTTTCGGAGCTGTTCATTCGGACGGCTCCGATTTTTTATATAATCTTAAAGTTTAAGGATGATTATTATGGCTTTTGATAAAAATTTCAAACCGGTTCTCAGATTTACTGTTGTGAGCGATATCCACTATAAGGATGAACACAGCGTTGAACGTGAAAGAATGAAGAGCGCAATCGAAACCTCATATGCGCTCAGTGAAAAAGAAGAGTATTCAAAGCTTGATGCACTTTATGTTGTGGGTGACTTTGCAACAAGAGGCACTGAAGAACAGATGCTTGCATTCAAAGCAACTCTTGATGAAAATATAAAAGAAGGAACAAAAACAGTTCTTTCCCTTGCGAGTCATGAGTTTTTTGCGGGAGAAGAAGTTGCTCTTGAAAGATTCGGAAGAATTTTTTCGCAGTCTCCCGATTCACACGAAGTTATCAACGGATATCATTTTATCAGCGTAACATGCACAAACGGATGTCATTTTGATGATGCAAAAAGAGAATGGGTTGCGGCTGAACTTAAAAAAGCGGCTGCTGATGATCCTACAAGACCGATTTTCTTCTTCCAGCATCCCCACATTATGGGCACGGTTTACGGCAGCGCAAACTGGGGAGAGGATGAGCTGACCGATATTCTTATGAACTATCCTCAGATTATTGATTTCTCGGGACATTCTCATGCACCCATAAACGACCCGCGTTCAATCCATCAGCGCCATTTCACCTGCCTTGGCACGGGAACTCTCAGCTATTTTGAACTTGATGAGTTTGACAAGGTTTACGGCACCTGCCCTCCGGGTAAAGAGAAAGCTGCGCAGATGCTCATAGTTGAAGCGGATGCCGATAAGAGAGTAAGAATTTATCCTTATGACCTTATAACTTCAAATTTCTTCCCGTTCACATGGAAAATTGATGAGGCCTGGAATCCCGATTCATATCTTTATACCGATAAGCGCTACAAATCCGACCTTACACCTTTCTTCGGAGAAAACGCTAAAGCGGAAATCGCCGATATAAAGTCGGACGGATTTACGGTTATTTTTGACCAGGCTGAAATTGCAGATGAATATATTAATGATTATAATATATACATTATTAATAAGGATGGCGTTATCGTACGCAACTCAACCGTATGGAGCGAGTTCTATTTCTATGATATGCCCGAAAAGCTCAGCGTAAGCTTTGAAGGTCTTGAAAGCGGAGAGTATACCGCTAAAATATATGCAAACAGCTTCTGGAGAAACCGCTGTAAAAAGCCTCTTGTAAGCGAAAACATTATTCTTTAAAGTAAATAAAACCAGGCATATTTCGGTTATTTCTGAAATATGCTTGATTTTTTTTTGCGGATATAATAAAATAAATGATATATTGGGTAAATTTGCAATAATGCATTTTTGATAATAGGGAAGGTGATTATATTGGCAGAGAACACTAAAATTTCTGTTGAAGAAACCGCTGACAGTGAGAAGGTAAACAGGCATCTGGAACAGCAGAACAAACAGTACCTCAGTCCAAAGCACTACATAGCATACATACTTTCGGGCTTCGGTGATACAAACTGGAATTCATTTTCATCAAAAAGACTTTTTTATTTTGCAACAACTTTCCTCGGAATATCCGCAAAAACATGGACAACGGCAAGCACAATAAGCGGTATTCTTGACTCGGTTGACAATGCACTTTCAGGTCTGATAATTGACAGAATAAGAACCCGATGGGGACGTGTGCGTCCTTATCTTCTTCTTACTTTGCCGTTCTGGTTCTTTGCGTCATTTACTCCGTGGGTAATGCCGGAAGGACTCAGTCAGGTAACTCTGCTTATATCATTCTTCCTTTTCAATTACATAGGCTCAATAGCCAATTCGTTCTATAACACAAGCTATCAGACTATTCTTTATAACATAACTCCGAATGTTGCGGAACGAAACAGACTGATTGCAACCGATGCGTATGCAGACCTTGCAGGTGTGTGGCTTCCGTCGCTTTTTCCGATTTTTGTTGACTTCCTCAAGGGTGTTCCGACCCGTCATGTTTATACAGGCGGCGCAATTTTCTTCATTGTGTGCGTTCTCGTTTTCAGAACTTACGGTTTCTTTGCACTTAAGGAAAGAATGCCTCTTGCTTCGAGAGAAGAAATGAAGCAAATGGGTCTTATCAAGACCTTCAAAACAGTCGGCGCGTGCAGACCCATGTGGGTTCTTATCATAAAAAATTTCTTTGCTGTCGGTAAGAGTACCGGCGGTATGGTTGAAGAATTTTTCTGGATAAACTGTATGGGCAAGCTTTCACTCAGCTCTATTTCAGGCTTGTTTACGGGACTTCCCAGCTACTTCGTTCTTCCTCTTGCACCCAAACTTACAAGAAAATTCGGACTTAAGAATCTTGCTGCAGGAAGCTATATGTTCTGCGGTGCATGCTACTTTATCATGTGGCTTGTGGGTTACAAGCCTTTTGGAGAAGATCATTTTATTCTCAACTTCATCTGGATTGTATTCGCACTTACCTGCTGCGGTGCGGTCAACAGTATTCAGCGTTACTGCAGCACGGCGCTCAACGGCGACCTCTATGACTATGTTGAATGGAAATCGGGTGTCCGCAACGAAGCTACTATTACTGCAGCAATGGGTTACATGACTCTTATTTCAACTGCAGTTGCAAATGTGCTCAGCGGTATCATTATTGATGCTATCCATTTTGAACCTCTCAAGGATGCAAGCGGTATGATTATTCCCCAGACCGACCCCGATATGCTTGCAGGCATCTGGACAGTATTTGCACTTGCACCTGCAATCGGACGTTTCATGAAGGGTGTAACTCTTCTCTTCTTTAACGTTCACGGCAAGACAAGAGAAACAATGATGTATGAACTTGCCAAAATCCGTGCCGCAAAGGTAATAGATTCCGACGTAGTTTCGGAATAATGTGCAAAATGTGCTGATTGTACAAAAAATTACCTCTTTTTATATTATAAATAATTATAAAACACACTTGAAATTTATTTTCAATTATGATAGAATAAGCTGTATTATACGAAAGTGCGCTTATCGCTTTCAAAGCATTAAGGAGGAAAATGCATATGACACATTTAAAGAAATCATTGGCGATGCTTCTGGCATTGATAATGATGTTCAGTTCAATGTCAGTTGCAGCAAACGCATGGACTCCCGCTGAAGAACCTGATGACATTACTTTTACTGTCAAATTCTTCAGAGAAAGTCCCAAAGGTTCAGGAAAGTGGATTCCCACTGAAAAAGCTGCACCCGGCGATACCGTTAAGGCAAGATTCTATATCAAAACCGGTTATGCCACAAGCGGTGGCGAAAGCTGCCTTGTTTTCGATAAGGATTTCTTCAGTGGTGTCGGTCTTAAAGACAACGAGCAGATGCCCTTGTCAACAAACCCTGATTACGCAGGTCCCAACGATGATTTGTACGGCGCAGGCGAATACGGCCTTGAAGGAAAATCAAGCTGGAAATCAGCCGATAACTTTTTTGAA
Source organism: Clostridia bacterium (assembly GCA_017517665.1). Lineage (GTDB taxonomy): Bacteria > Bacillota > Clostridia > Oscillospirales > Acutalibacteraceae > CAG-177. The sequence goes on from JAFWYP010000059.1 coordinate 15,864, forward strand.
TGGATTGATAAATACTATTGGGCTTATATACTTGAACTCGTTGGTAAGGATTATTTCAATACCTACGATATTATTCAGCATTCAATAGTGTATGAGAACACAAAATTAAACACCAAACTTGATGACAGCGACTGGATGTATGAGTTTGATTTTGTTGTCAATAACAATGAGAAAACAACAACAGTCGGCAGCACAGGTGAAATAAGTGTTCCGCCATTCTATAACAGTGCCGATATAGACGGCGAGATGTTCATAGATATCATAAAGGGTAAGGAAGGCGAGAAAAGATCAGACAGAGCCTATAACAAGAGTATGCTTTTGTGGTATCCTGAATTTCATTCAAATCCCGGAACGCTCACAACCACAAGTGAAGTTATCTTTGATTTGAACCTTGGTCTTGTTAATGAAGACGGTTCTTATTCGGAAGATAATATATACACAATTGAAAAAGGCATTATCGGCACGGAAGCTCAGCTCAGTTCAATACCTAAACCCACTCCCGACACAATACCTGACCCTGATACATTTCCCACGATAACTCGTGAAGATGAAGAGGGCAATGAATATGAAGTGAACAAAGAGTTCAAGTATTGGACAGATAAGAAGCCTGTTGAAGGTGAAACACCCGAAAAGGTATCGGTAGTCAACTATGATTACGATGCTGTAACTCTTTATGCCGTATGGGGTGAGCCTGCTGCTGATGTTACATATACTCTCAAAGAGTTCTATATGGACGCTGACGGCAATTATCCCGAGGATGTAGAAGGAACTACCGAAAGTGCACAGGCAGGCGACAAGGTGAGTGCTCCCGAATCAACAGACGAACGCTTCACTCTTGATAAAAATCTCAGTGACTTTGAAGTTGAAATAGATAAAAACGGCACCTCCGTTGTTAATGCTTATTATGAAAGAAATAAATATAATGTAGTTTATCATTATGAAGATATGCTCGGTGCTCAGACCGATACATACTCAGCAAGATTCGGTGCAGAGCTTCCCGCATTCAATGCAAACGGCTCGGATGAACCTGTAAGAACAGGTTACACCTTCGTTGGCTGGACAACCACCAAAGATGGAACAGAACCCGAGAATCTTCCTCTTGTAATGCCTGCAGAAGAGCTTCATATTTATGCAATCTATGTGCCCGGCGAAACATATGATTTTGAATTCATCTTTGATGCCAAGGAAGGTACTTTCTCTGACGGCACAAAAATAAAGAGATATTCATACCAGTATCTTGAAGAAACCGTTGACCCCGAAGAACCTACAGCACCCGGCAAGAAATTTGTCGGCTGGGATGTTGATGTTCCCGAACTGGCAGACGGTGATATGTACTTTGAAGCCATGTATGAAGATGTATTCTACAAAGTAACATTCAAGGCTGATACAGACGAAGACGGAACATACGAAACAACAGTTTCGGAGCTTAAGTTCACTTACGGCGAAAAGCTCTATCCCGAACACGCTCCCGAAAGCTATCCTGCAGATGTATGGAAGCTTGAAGACGGCACAGCAGTTCAGTTTGTCAATGACGAAAAAACAGCATTTACGGTAACAGAAGATGTTGTTCTTTACACAGTTGGTTCGGATGAATATCCCGCAAACTTCTACTGGAGTGAAGAAGACCTTAACAACGGCGCAGAACCCTATACAACCGTATATGTTAAGTACGATACAGAAATTTCTGCTCCCAAGGCTCCCGAAAAGGACGGCTACAACTTCATTTCATGGATACCCGATGCTGAAAGCGGTCTTATCATGGATTCATATGACGGCATGGATTTCTATGCAGTATTTGATGCGAAGGATATTACCGTAACTTATGACCCCAACGGCGGTGAATGCGCTGTTCCTTCCGCTACAGTTAAGTACGAAGAAAGCGTTACACTTCCCGAAGCAGCAAAAGACGGCTACGAATTCCTCGGCTGGGTAACTCCCGACGATAAAAATGTGGGTAAAGCAGGCGAATCATATGCTGTTCCCACAGAAAACATCACTCTTAAAGCTGATTGGGATGCAGAAGAACACACAATCACATTTGTTGATGAAGACGGTAAAGAGCTTGGCAAAATCACAGCCGATACCGATGAAGAAATCGAAACTCCCGATAGCCTCAATCCTCCCGTTAAGGAAGGCCATAAGTTCACAGGCTGGACAGCAGATGGCGTAACAGGAACGGTCAACGTTCCCGCAACAATGCCCGCTGATGATATGGTTCTTAAAGCAACATGGGAAAAGCTTTCATATGACTTCAGTGCCAATGCAAACGGCGGTAAGTTTGATAATGAAGAGGATAAGATTTCCGGTAAGATTCTCTACGGCGAACCTCTCAATGTTGAACAGCCCGATTGGACAGGTCATGAATTCCTCGGCTGGGCAAAGGCTGATGACGAAAGCAACACAATCATCACACTTCCCAAAACAATGCCTGCTGAAGCATTGAACATCAAGGCTGTATGGAAAACAAACAAGCATGATGTTTATTACGATGCACTTGGCGGTATCTTTACAGAAGAAGAAGGCACTCCCGGATTCCTTGTTTATAAGAATATTGAATACGGCAAGGAAATTCCCGTTCCTGCAAACAATCCTGAAAAAGATGGTTATGAATTTATAAGATGGACTCCCGAAGCTCCCGAAGTAATGCCCGATAACGAGCTCCGCTTCACAGCTGTATGGGAAAAGATTCCCGAACCCACAGAGGTTGAATACAAAATCTTTATTTCATATCCCAACCCCGCAAATCCCGAGGAAACAATCACAAAGGCTGTTATCACCGACAGTGCTCTTCCCGGAACAACCGTAGGAGTTATTGAAGAAGGCGAAACAGCAACAACAGATAAGGTTCATACCTACGAAGAAATCCTTGCAAAGGTTACGGTAGACGGCATCGAACCCGACTACAATAACAAACCCGCAACCATGACCGTAACAGAAAACGGCGGCGAAATCGTTGTTGAATTCAAGCTTACCAATTATACTGTTGAGTTCAATCCCAACGGTGGTAAGTTCGGCGAATCAGAAGATTCGGTTATCGTAAACGGCACATGGGGTCAGAAAGTAGATGCTCCCGCACAGCCCACAAGAACAGGTTATACATTTACAGACTGGGACAAGACCGTTCCCGATACATTCACAGAAGATGTTGTTATTAATGCAACATGGGCAATTCAGAAGCACAATGCAATCTTCGTTGTAGTTGACGAAAACGGCAAAGAGGTTGACAGAATCTCCGTTGAATATGAATACGACAAAGCAATCACAGCTCCCGATTACACACCCGATAACGGTTATGAGTTCAACGGCTGGGATATTCCCGCAGGAACAACAATGGGAGAAAAAGATGTAACATTCACATCAACTCTTGATCCCATCTATTACTCAGTTTCTTATGGAATCTCAGGTCTTCCCGAAGATAAGAATGTTGAAGCACCTGCAAAGCAGACAGGCCTTCGTTACGGCGAACCTGCTGATGTAGCTGCAGCTCCCGAAGTTGAAGGCTACACATTCGACGGCTGGTATGACGGCAGAGTTAAATACGATGCTGACGGTGAAGATAAGATTGATGCAATTGATAAGAATATCACTCTTACCGGTACTTACACAGCAAAAGAATACGCCATCATATACGATACAGACGGCGCAGGTTCAATTGCTCCCGAATATTATGATTGTGATGAAGTTGTAAGCACCCTTCCCACAGTTACCAAGAATGGTTTTGAATTCCTTGGCTGGTATGACGGCGATACAAAGGTTGAGGCAGGCTTCAAGATGCCCGCAAGAAACCTTGCTCTTATAGCTAAGTGGGAAGAAAACAATGTTCCTAAATTCACAATCACCTATACCGATAACGGTGAAACAGTTCACACAGCAACTTATGCTGAAAACGAATCCATCGTTGAGTATACTCTTGCTAATGTTGAAGGCAAGACATTCAAGGGATGGTCACCCGCTCTTCCCGAAACAATGCCCGCAGAAAACCTTACCGTAGAGGCTGTTTGGGAAACCAACAAGCACTCCTTCACTCTTGATGCAGCCGGCGGTACTTTTGCAGGCGGTGCAACTGAATTCAAAGAGACATTTGAATTCGGAACATCTCTTTCGGACAAGCTTCCCGCAAATCCCACAAGAGACGGCTATGAATTCGCAGGCTGGGACGGCGAGCTTCCCTCAACAATGCCCGATAACGCAGTATCACTTAAGGCAACATGGACTCCCGTAGGCCCTGCAACTCATAAGGTTGAGTACTTCTACGCTGTAGACGGTGAAGTTTACGAAACTCTCACAGTTGAAGAAGGTAAGCCCATCGTTCATCCCGCAGATCCCACTGTTGAAGGTCTTACATTCGTAGAATGGGTAGATAAGGATGGCAATGCAATCCCCGAAGATCTTGTAATGGGTACAGAAGACATAAAGATTTATGCTAAGTTCGATGTTAACAGCTATAAGGTAACTTATATTGTTGACGGCGAAGTTTATGAAGAATATGATGTTCTTTATCAGGAAGAAGTACCCGTTCCCGAAGATCCCGCGGATTCTCCCGAACGCGTATTCGCAGGCTGGGATCCCAATCCCGAAGCAGTAATGCCCGCACGTGACCTCACGTACACAGCAAAGTGGGCAGATCCCGAACCCGATAAGTACACAGCAACATTCCTTCGTGCAGACGGAAAGACACATGCAAAGCGTGTTCTTGCAGAAGGCGAAGCAATTGAAATTCCCGAAGCACCCAAGAAGTTTGGCTATGTATTCGTAGGCTGGGAGCCTGAAGTTCCCGAAACAATGCCTGCACAGGATATGGTATTTGAGCCTCAGTACGAAATTGATAAAACATTCGTAACAATCGTTGTAGGCGGAACAGTTATTGCAGGCGGTGCAATTGCAGCTTCAATTGCAAATGCAGCTATCATAACAGGCGCTTCAATCATCGGCGGTGTTATCGTTCTTGTCGGTGTTGCTGAACTTGTTAAGCATACTCACACAGTAACATACATTGTTGACGGCGAAACATACAAGACCTACAAGGTTGTTGAAGGAATGAAGATTCCCGTTCCCGCAGACCCCGTAAAGGACGGCTTCACATTTGAAGGCTGGAATCCCGAAGTTCCCGAAAAGATGGGCAAGGAAGACCTTGTATTCGAGGCAACATGGACTGAAATTTCAGATGATAATTCTTCAGATGTTGATGTTGAAATTCCCGAAACAGGTTCGGTTGCAGGCGGTCTTGCAGCATTCGCGGTTATCTCAGGTGCGGCTGCAGCAGCTTATGTAATCACAAGAAGAAAAAAGGAAGACTGATTTTAACAAATCATAATCCCGAATAAACAAAATGAGAGCTGTCACGAAAGTGGCAGCTCTTTTATATAATGCATACAAGAAAAGCCGTACTGTTGCAGTACGGCTTTAATCATTTTATATTAATTCTCCTACACAAAAATCTCCATCAACACCGACTATTTCGGCCTTGACTATTCCGTGAATATTTTCGCAGGGAATTTTGACGGGTGTGTAGTTTGCGGTGTAGCCTTGTGAAAATCCGTCATGATATTCCTCGATAAGAATGTCAACCGTTTTGCCGACTTGGCTTTCAAGAAATTTATTCCTTATTTTATCGCAGGCGTCACTCATAAGGGATGCTCTGCGTTCCTTTTCGCTCTTTTCAATCTGGTCAGGCATTTTTGCGGCAGGTGTACCCGGTCTTATCGAATAAGGGAAAACATGAACCTTTTCAAATCCCACCTTTTGAGCAAATTCAAGCGAAGAAAGGAAATCTTTATTGGTCTCGCCCGGAAAACCGACCATGATATCGGTTGTTATTGTTGTGTCGTCAAATGCATTGCGCAGCTTTTGGCAAAGCTCAAAGTATTCTGCGCTGTTATAGTGTCTGTTCATGCGTTTGAGAGTGCTGTCGCATCCGCTTTGAAGAGAAATATGAAGCTGCGGACAAAACTCAGGGATTTCAGCAAGTCCGGAAATAATTTCATCTGTGATGTGGTCAGGCTCAAGAGAACCGAGTCTGACTCTTTTTATGCCCTCAAATGATGCGGCAAGTCTGACAGCATCAACAATATTATAGTCGGTCCCCATGCCGTATGCCGAAAGATTTATTCCCACCAGAACTATCTCCGAAAAGCCGTTCTTTTCGAGTGCGGCAATTTCGTTTTTCAGTTCTTCAAGAGGTTTTGAGCGCACTCTGCCTCTTGCGTAGGGAATAATGCAGTATGAACAGAAACGATTGCAGCCGTCCTCGATTTTGACGTTTGCTCTTGTTCTTTCGCGGAAACTGCTTATGCAGTCGCCTGAAAATGCATCTCCCGTTTTATGTTCGTCAACAGCAATGATTCTGCCTCTGTTGCTGATATACTGATTAATATATTCAAAAATCAGACGGTTGCTTTTGTTGCCGATAATAATATCCGCTTCGTCAAGCTTTCCGCTGATTTCGGGAAAAGCCTGCGGCATACATCCCGTTAAAACAACTATGCTGTCGGGATGGTTCTTCTTGAATCTGCGCACAGCCTGTCTGGTTTTTCTGTCACTTTCTGCTGTGACCGTGCAGGAATTTATAATATAAACATCGGCATCTTCGGTATGGTCTGATATAAGGAAGCCGTGGCTTTCAAGGTTCTGTGCCATCGCCTGCGACTCATATTGATTAACTTTGCATCCGAGTGTGTAAAATGCAGCTTTCATAAAAATCACCTTGTAAATTATAACAGATAATCCTGTGATAATCAATGCGTATTATAACATATATTTAGATATATGTGAAAGGGGAGTTTATATGAAAAAAACAATATCACTCATTATTGCAATGGCAGTCATGCTGTTATCGGTTTTGCAGGTATATGCTGCTGAAGAAAAATTGCCCGTTGATATAAAAGCAAAGGCAGCAGTTCTGATGGATGCGTCAACGGGAAAGGTTCTGATGAAATACAATGAAAACGAGAAGCTTTATCCTGCATCTGTAACGAAGATAATGCCGCTTTTGCTTGTATGTGAAGCTATTGATGAAGGCAGAATATCGCTTGGTGATAAAGTAACCGTATCAGCTTCTGCGGCATCAAAAGGAGGTTCTCAGATATGGCTGAAGGAAGGGGAGCAGATGACTGTTGATGAGCTTCTGAAAGCAACCGCCGTTTACAGTGCAAATGATGCGTGTACGGCTCTCGGCGAATACATAGCGGGAAGTGATGAGGCGTTTGTTAAATTGCTCAATGAAAGAGCAAAAGAGCTGGGCATGACAAACACTTATTTTGAAAATTGCACGGGTCTTGACGACACAACGGAAAATCATCTCACAACCGCACTTGATGTTGCGATTATGTCAAGAGAGCTTCTCAAACATGAACTGATAACGAATTACACAACGATATGGATGGATTCGCTCAGAAACGGTCAGACGGAGCTTGTGAACACAAATAAGCTTGTGCGTTTTTATGAGGGAACAACGGGTCTGAAAACGGGCACAACAGCAAAGGCAGGATGCTGTGTTTCTGCAAGTGCAATGCGTGACGGAACGCATCTTATAGCCGTTGTCATGGGAAGTGATAACAGCACAGACCGTTTTGAAACAGCGAAGGCAATGCTTAATATGGGTTTTGCAAATTATTCAACGGTAACTCCGGTTATAGATACTTCCCTGATTCCGAAAGTTGGCGTTATAGGGGGAGTTGTTGAAGAAATAACTCCGAAAATTCCTCAGGTGAATCCTGTGCTGATTGAAAAAGGCAGGGAGGGCGATATAACGCAGACGATAGACCTTGCCGTTGATGTGGCGGCACCTGTTGAGCAGGGTCAGGTACTCGGCACGGTAACTTTTAAGCTTGGCGATGAAGAAATCGGGACATATAATTTAACATCGCCCGACACTGTTGAGATGCTTACCTTCGGAATAATATTCAAAAGAATAATAAGTGCAATTGCTTCATAAATACCGTTTGCAAAAATCAATAGAATATGGTAAAATGGACATGGAACAAAAATCTTTGTTTCGTGTCTGTTTTTTACCCCGAAATCTTAAAATATTTTAATATTTTTTACTATTAAGTGTTGCAAAGAATTCATTTATAGGGTAAAATATATTAAATAATCATTTATTATACTGTTTTTTATAGTAGGGGTGTAAAGACTGAGATGACGATAAAACTCAATCTCAACTATGCGGGCGGATATGCCTGCGAAGAAAAACTTAAGGCTATGCAGGCTGAGGTTTCCAAGGCTCATGCAATGCTTCACGAGGGAACAGGTGAGGGAAATGATTTCCTCGGCTGGATAGATCTTCCCGTTAATTATGACAAGGCGGAATTTGCTCAAATAAAAGAATGCGCCGAAAAAATCAAGAAGGATTCAGAGGTGCTTATTGTTCTCGGTATCGGCGGCTCATACCTCGGTGCCAGAGCGGCTATTGAATTTATCAAGTCAAATAACTATAACCTTGTCAAAAAGGATACTCCCGATATATATTTCGGCGGTAACACAATCAGCTCATCGGCTGTTGCAGAGCTTATAAAGCTTGTTGAAGGAAAAAATTTCTCGATTAACGTTATTTCAAAATCGGGAACAACAACAGAAACAGCCGTTGCATTCCGTATCTTCAAAAAGCTTGCCGAAGAAAAATACGGCAAGGAAGAAGCGGCAAAAAGAATTTACGTAACAACAGACAAATCCAGAGGTGCTCTCAAGGCACTTGCAGACAGCGAAGGCTACAAAACCTTTGTTGTGCCCGATGATGTAGGCGGCAGATATTCCGTTCTTACTGCGGTAGGTCTTCTTCCCATTGCAGTAGCGGGAATTGATATTGATGCCATTATGCAGGGCGCTGCAGATGCAAGAGAAGCATATTCAAAGGATGATGTTCTGTCAAATGATTGCTACAAATATGCGGCAATCAGAAATATGCTCTACCGTGACGGCAAGAAGCTTGAAATGATGGCGGCTTACGAACCTTCAATGACCATGTGGTGCGAATGGTTCAAGCAGCTTTTCGGTGAAAGCGAAGGAAAAGACGGCAAGGGTATTTATCCCACTTCAGCTATTTTCTCAACCGACCTTCATTCACTCGGTCAGTATATTCAGCAGGGTGAAAGAAGTCTTTTTGAAACGGTTATCTGGGTTAACAGTCCCAAGGAAGATGTTGAAATCGAATTCGACGATGTCAACGGTGACGGACTCAACTTTGTTGCAGGCAAAACTCTTCATTTTGTCAACAGCAAGGCTTTTGCAGGAACTGTTCTCGCACATGCTGACGGCGATGTTCCCAATATCGTTCTTGAAATCGAAAAGCAGGATGAATATACTCTCGGTCAGATGATTTATTTCTTTGAAAAGGCTTGCGGTCTTTCGGGTTATATGCTTGGTGTTAATCCTTTCGACCAGCCCGGCGTTGAGAGCTATAAAAAGAATATGTTTGCCCTTCTCGGAAAGCCCGGTTACGAGGCTGAGAAAGAGGCACTCGAAGCAAGAATTAAATAAATTTACTATACAGGAGGATTTTTAAAATGGTAAAACTTATTCTCGGAAACAAAGGCTCAGGAAAAACAAAAAGACTTATCGACCTCGTAAATAATGCAGTTGAAAAGTCAAACGGCAATGTTGTTTGCATTGAAAAAGAAAGACTTCTCACTTATGACGTAAACTACAGAGCAAGACTTGTTGAAACAGACCATTATAAAGTATCGGGTTACGATGCATTCTACGGTTTCCTTTGCGGTATCGTTGCAGGCGACCATGACATAACGGATATCCTTGTTGACGCTACTCTCAAGATTGGCGGCAGAGATTATGAAGCACTTGCAAACTTCCTTGAGAAGGTTTCAGAGCTCAGCAAGCTTGCAGAGCAGGATATCACCTTCACCGTTTCATGCGATGAAAGCGACCTTCCCGCAAGAGTTTTCGATTTCTGCGAAAAAATCTGAATTTAATTCAAAATTTTAGTTGACAAATCGCGTCTTTGAATATATAATATTCTCTGCGTGATTTTAGGTGTAAATTTATGATATTGGATTTAGAACCTATTTTTAACAATGAAGGAATGGTTAAGCAGTTTGATTATGAGCTTGACCTTTCGGAGCAGGAGCTTAACGGCTCGAAGCCTTTTGCTTCTCCGGTAAGAATCAGCGGCCATGCTGGCAACTATACTGGCATAGTTGAACTTCATGCGACTGCGGATTTCACTCTTGAAACCGCTTGCGACCGTTGCGCAAAACCGATTTCGCTCTCGCTCGCAACCAAAATTTTCCACACGCTTGTTACAAGTCTTAATGACGAAACAAACGATGAGCTTTTGCTCGTCAATGAACTGAGATTCAATCTCGATGAACTTATATCCGAGGATATTTTCCTTGACCTTCCCTCAAAGTTTCTTTGCGGAAAGGATTGCAAAGGGATTTGTCCGAAGTGCGGTGCGGATTTGAATGAAGGTTCATGCAGCTGCGAAAAAGAGGTTGACCCGCGTCTTGCGGCGCTTAAGCAGCTTTTGGATAATTAATAAAAAAACCCGAGGGTTTAATTAAAGCACAAAATTAAGGAGGTGCTTAGGCATGGCAGTACCCAAGAGAAGAGTATCAAAGGCAAGAAGAGACAAGAGACGCTCCAACGTTTGGAAGATGTCCGCTCCCCAGCTTGAAAAGTGCTCAAACTGCGGTGAGTACAAGAGAACTCACAGACTTTGCCCCGAGTGCGGTTATTACAACGGCAAGCAGGTAGTAGTTAAGGAAGCATAAGTCAGAGTTAAATTTAGCTTTAAACGGAGAAATCTCAAAAGAGGTTATCTCCGTTTTTGCTTTTTATACAAAAATAACGGGCTTTACATAATCTGTAAAGCCCGTTTGATGTTACTTTCTTTTGCTTAAGATATATCCGAATACCAGACCTGCTATACAAGGTATGCCTGCAAGTGCCAGACTAAGTTCAAATTCAAATGTTTCAAAAACAATGAACGGAAGAAAAAACTCAATCAGAATAATAAAAGCGGCAAGAGGAAGTGCGAGTTTTGATTTTTTTGCAGCAAGAACGGCACATAGAATCAATGCTGTAATGGGTACTGCACCGTAAAAAGCAATCAAAGAATATCCCATTTCGTCGCCGCCATGCATATTAAGTCCCCAAACAACAAACAGAATAAATTCTGCAATTGTAATAAAAAAACACCAAAATTCGCTTGTTTTATAGAATTTTTTCTTTTCCACGGTAATACCTGCCTTTCTTAATATTTTCTGTGTTTTTATTATAAATGGAATATATTACAAATTTGTGTATGAAAAATTACAAATAAATAAAAAAGATGCCAACCGATGAGTTGACATCTTTTAAAATCAGATTACAAATGAAAGAATAACTGCTGCCGCAAGAGCGATAAACGTTATGCAGTATTTTTCAAGAAATGAACCGACGAATGCGAGTGCGGAGGGAATTGCAAAAAGAATTCTTCCGATTATGTTCATCTTTTTCTGCTTATATGCAACATCAAAAAGGTTCATCGTATCCTCAACAAGAGGGAAGATGTTGCAGAGCATTGAAAAACCGATATAGGTTATGATTACATAAAAAATGAAGTAACCGAGATTGTCATAGGGAGTGATTCCCATGTAGCGGAGATTCATGAAGCCTGCAAGGAAAATAGGGAGACCTGTCATAAAGTTCATGAAGCCCGCACCCGTTGCCATAAGATATGAAGCAAAGCCTTTTTTGGCAAGTGCGTGCTCAACGTGGCTGCACGCTTCATCAATTCTGAGATAACCGGGAATTTCAACGGGAAGACCGAGAATTCTGCAGGTAAGCTGTTCCCAGAATCCTCTGAGATATGCACCGGGGAAGGTAAGAATTCTTGTTATGATGTAAAGTGTTCTCATACTAAATCATACTCTCCTTCCGTAAGAACCTGTTCAACGGTTTTTTTGCCGCTGATAACATCAAGAACCGATTCGGCATTAACATAATCTTTAAGGTCATTAATGATATTGCTGATTTCTGATGCATTATCCGTATTCATGCTTCCTTTTTCGGATTCAAGATATGAGCAGAGGTAAAGGGTGTTGTAAAGCTGATTTGTCAGCGAGCTGTCATCCTGATAATACTGCGCAATATAAGACGCATTGCTGTAAGCTGTGAATACCGCTTCGTATGCTTTGCCGTATTCACCCTTGAGAAGGTGGATAAGAGCCTCCTGACGGTAAAGCTCGGGTGCTGTTGCAAATTCTTCCTGTGCCTCAACGCAAAGCTCAAGAGCCTTGTCATATTCCTTTGCAGCACGCAGATACATTATTCTGAGAACATAAGCTGTATCAATGCCTTCATTGTATTCAATAAATTCATCAAGAAGCTTTTTTGCTTCTTCAAGCCCCTTTATTTTAAGGGTGATACGCATCTTGAGTTCATAAGCACCGAAGTTTGTTCTGTCATTTTTGATAAGCTTATCAAGATACTCGGTTGAACCTTCATAGTCATTCATTTTGTAGAGAAGGTCGGATAATTCCGTGTAGTAAAGCCATGAATAGTCAAGCTTTGATTTTTTGGCGCTTTCATCAATTGCCTTGAGGTATTTGAGTGCAGCTTCATCGGATTCGTTGAAGTTATAGGCAAATGTAAGGTGATAATAGTCAATCCAGATATCGCTTACGCCTTCCGTGCCGCGGAGATCTTCAACAGCCGCGTGCATTTCTTCTGCAGAAGGTTCTGTCATGCCGAATTTTGTTTCAAGGGTTTCGAGTACGATATCATACGATGACATATAATCATTATATATCTCGTAATAACCCTTCATTGTGGTGTTGAATTTGCCCTCAAGATGAGAAACGCTCTGGCTTTCATAATAGAAGGCTTCAAGGGGAGAGGTGTAATGTGCAAGAGCATCGAATTTCTTGACTGCTATGTTTGTACCTGTCTGAACAAAGGGTGATTCTCCGCCGAGTATTGTTGTTATTTCATCAACAACCGCGGGCACATCGGAATAAGCGGTGTATGCAGAGTACCAACGTTTTTCTCTTGCATAAGAATCTCCTTTTGCAACCTGAATCGAGGGTGCGGTAAGAAGAAAAACAATTGCCAGCGCAAATACGCTGAAAACAACTGCAACAAGACCGCCAATCCATGCAAGGAAAGGAATCTTTCTTGCAAGCATTGCGGCTTCGCATTCGGCGCAGTAGTCGCTTTCTTCCTGCTTTTTGTTTTCGCCGCAATACGGACAAATATCATCTTCACTGATTTCTTCTTCCGTTTCTTCTGCGGAGATTGATTTATCGGTTTCTTCGGACAAATCGGATTCTTCGGCAATTTCTTATGCCGCTTCTTCGGGTGTTTCTTCGGATGACTCTTCGGAAATATCCTCTGCGGGTTCTTCAATTGTTTCTTCAACTGCTTCATCAACTGTCTCTTCTGTTAATTCTGCAGTTTCTTCTTCGGGTATACCCTTTATGTTTTCATCGGACATACAGGCAACCTCCTTTTTATCATGTAGAACTATATTCTAACATTTATTTCTGCAAAGTTCAAATATTATTTTAAAAATTCACATATTTTTTACGGATGAGGCAGACCTTGTCTGTATGCTGCCATGATATTCCTGAATACTTCAGCATTCGAGGGCGGTGTCCATGTAATTGCGTTTGCACCTGCACGGATTGTTGCAGCTATCGTTTCGCCTGTCTGCCCTCCCGTTGCTATAACGGGGAAATCGGGATATTGAGATTTGATTTTTGCAACAATTTCAGGCGTTTTTGCGGCAGCAGAAACATTGAAGATATCCGCACCTGCAGAAATCCGTGCATCAATGTCATCATTGTCGGAAGCGATTGTGACAACAACGGGAATATCAATTGATTTTTTCAGTTCTTCGATTATTTCGTTTTTTGTCGGCGCGTTCACAACAACTCCGAGTGCACCCTGAAATTCCGCATGGAGTGCAAGGTTAATAACTCTGTGACCTTGTGTAAGCCCTCCGCCTACACCTACAAAAACCGGCACATCCGCAGCAGTCATCACCGCCTGAGTGATAACCGGCTGAGGAGTGAACGGATAAACTGCAATGACCGCATCGGCATTTGTATTTTTTATGATGCTTGCATCGGTTGAAAAAAGCAGGGATTTTATTCTTCTTCCGAGAATTTTTATTCCCGTGCAGGCATATATTTCATTTGGTACAGTCAGCATAAAATCACGCAGAGAGCCTTTTACCTCGGGTATATTCTGTTCCGGCATTTCTTTTCTCCTTTTTCTCTTTCCGTACTGTACAGCAAAGAGTGTTTGTGTTATAATAACATATGTAATTAATATTTATATCAGGAGGCAGTTATGAAAGAAATAAACATCAGAGATATCAAAGTCAGTGCACCCGAACTCATTTCAGACGGCTGGGGACTTGTTACTGCAGGAAATGCAGATAAATTCAATACCATGACAGTAAGCTGGGGCGCACTCGGTGAAATCTGGGGCAAGGATGCGGCATTTGTTTTTATCCGTCCTCAGCGCTACACATATGAATTTACGGAAAAAGAGGATTTTTTCACTCTTTCCTTCTACGCACCCGAATATAAGGATGCGCTGCGCATCTGCGGCTCAAAAAGCGGAAGAGACATTGATAAAGTGAAGGAATGCGGTCTCACACCTGTTTCTGTTGACGGAGGCATGACTTTTGAAGAAGCGGAATATACTCTTGTCTGCCGCAAGATGGCTTCGCAGTTTATCGACCCTGCAGGTTTTGCGGATGCAGCGATAGAGGATAATTATGCCAAAAAGGATTATCATAAAATGTATATTGGCGAAATAATCAAGGTTTATTCAAAATAAGAAAAGAAGCATTCCTGTAATATTTTTACGGGAATGCTTTGTTTTTTGTCACCTTTTACGGTTTTGTTTCGTGTATATAGTGAAAAGGGGGCGGTGATTTGCCCATGAGGAAGGAAAAACTTATCCCCGATGCCCGAAGAGTGGTAAAGGAATACGGCAACAGTCTTTATCGGCTTTGCTCCGTTATGACGGGCAACAGGGAGGATGCGGATGACGCTGTTCAGGAGTGCTTTTTGAAATATGTGGAAAAAGCTCCGCAATTCAACGATGAAGAACACGAAAAAGCATGGCTGATACGTGTCGCATCAAACATATGTAAGGACATTTTAAGAAAAAGAAAGCATCAGAGCTTTGTAAGTCTTGACGAAATCCGGAATCTCGGCACAAGCGAGGATAATGCGCAAATCCTCGAAATGCTGGTATCGCTTGAAGATAAATACAGAATTGTTATTCATCTTCATTATGTTGAGGGTTATAAGGCTTGGGAAATTGCATCCGTGATCGGTATAACGGAAGCGGCGGTCAAAAAACGTCTGCAACGGGGCAGGGAGGCACTCAGAGAAATTTATGAAAAGGAGGCGAGATAACATGGATTTTGAAAAAATAAAGCCCGCAGTCGATGAAATTCAGCTCAGCGAAATCCGGCAGGAGAGAATTATTGAAGCTTGTGAAAAGCATAAGAAGAAAAGCTTCAACTATAAGCTCTGGATTCCCGTTGCCGTTGCCGCAATGTTTGTTGTTGTTATCTTTTCTCCCGGTTTTATTTTCAGAGCATCAAAATCGGCGGATAATATGGAGGCGGAAGCGCCCGAAAACGGAAAAGGTTTCGGTTATCTTGCAGATTCCTATGCAGGAGAAGTCAACGATGAAGAAATATATGTCGCCGTTGAGGATTGTATAACTCAGGTTGTGGTTTCCGCACAGAGCCAGACGAATGCCGTTGAAGTGAAATCCCTTTTCAACAGCGGAGTTTACAGAAAAATATATTCCGTTATCCCGTCACAGTTTGCGTGGCTGGTGGATTTCGAGGAATATAAAAAGTGGGAAAAATCTGTCAGCGTAGCAGGCGGAATGGCAATGCTTCAGTTTGTTGAGCATTTCGGAATAACCCGTGAAGAATTTGACTACGCCAATGAAGCTTATGCTTCATATATAAACAGCACTTCCGGCTGTTCGATACTCGGAAAGCCTGCAAACAAATCCGAGGAAGAGCTTGAAATATTTAATGCCGAAGTGATTTACAGCTTCGATAAAGACAGAATAAACGAATATTATCTTGCTGATTACAATTAAAAAAGCCGCCCCTTCGGACGGCTTGGGATTATTCAATAATTATATGTCCGCGTTCGATTTTTTCGGGTGATGAATATATTTCATAAATATCATCGAAGGTATATGATAAATCTTCTTTGATTTCATAAACAATCATTCTGGCTTTAGGGTCTTTATCTATGATTTTTCTTGATTTGTCACTGCCTATTTCAATCTGACCTTCATAGGTTTCGAGTTTATCATAGAATTTATATAAATAATGCTTGGAAAAAACACCCTTTTTATCGAATTCGTAAACCCTGTATTCGTATCCGAGGGAGAAGTTATCTTTTTTTATAACGAGTCTTTTACCCTTGATTGTTTTGCCGATGGTATCTTCCGAATGCCGGTTTACACCGTCGATATAATCGTTTTCAGCCTGAATTGAAGCGGCAACTCTTTCGGATTCTTCGACGATATATTTTGATAATTTTTCTTCCGGTGTCATATTTATTGTTTTGCAAGCCGAAAGAGAAGCTACGGCAGTCAAAACAGCTATTAAAGCAATTATTTTCTTCATAAAAATCCTCCTATTTATTTTATACTATATTACTGACACATTTTTGCAAAAATGTCAATGGTTTTAAAGAAAATTAACATTTCCGCAAAATAAAAAACAAAAGAAAGGTGATTGAAATGAAAAAACTGTTCGCAATTTTACTCTGTATCGTTATGGCTGTTTCTCTTGCAGCTTGCGGTGCAAAAATGTCAAATGACATGGCTGTTCAGGATATGGAATATTTTTCTGCCGCAGACAGCGCAGGCGGAATATTCTATAACACCTCCGAATCGCTCAACGGCAAGGTTGAGCTTCAGTCCGACAGCGTTCCCAACGAAAACGGTGAAGCTCCTCAGACAAATAACGAAAAAATTATCAAAACCGTTGAAGCCTATGTTCAGACCAAGGAATATGATAAGTATATTTCATCTCTTACCGCAAATGTTTCGGCAAACGGCGGTTATGTTGAAAAATCCGATGCGAATATGGGCGGATACTATGATTCAAACCGTCATTCAACCTATGTTCTGAGAATTCCCGCCGATAAGCTTGACGCTTTTATGGTTTCGGCTGAGGAAAACGGAAAAATTACTTCCAAAACAGAAACCCAGCAGAATGTAACCCTTGAATATGTTGATGTTGAAAGCAGAATTTCCGCATACAAAACAGAAAAAGAAACGCTTACCAATCTTCTCGAAAAAGCCGCTTCGCTTGAAAATGTGCTTGCAATTCAGGAAAGACTTTCCGAGGTTAACTATCAGATTGAAAACTACACCGCACAACTTCGCGTGCTTGAAAACAGAGTAAGCTACAGCACGGTAACACTCCATATTAATGAAGTTGAAAGGGTCAGCGAAGCCGAACCCACTCTCTGGCAGAGAATCAAGAATGAATTCCTTGATAATATTGATAATCTCAAGGAAGGATTTGAAGATTTTGCGGTTGCGATAATCGGCGGACTTCCTGTGATTATTCCTGTTATTGCTATTGCAATAGTTGCAATTATCATTATAAAAAAGCTTATCAAAAAGCGTAAGGCAAAGAAAAACATTTCGCAGTAATGTGCGGAGGGGACAGAAATGGTAAAAAAGATTATTGTTTCCTTATCGGTTATTCTGATAATTGCTATTGCTGTAATTCTTTATTTTCATTTGAACGGAACTGACCCCGCGCCTAATCCGAACATTAAGTCCTTCGGTACGGTTTTTGATGCGATGACTTCACCTGATAATCCTTTGAAGGTTGATGAACCCGATTTCATATATGTCAAAGCAACAAACGGCAAATACGGTTATGTGAAAAAAGAAGAAATGTATGCCTGCGGACCTTCATCGCCTGACGATGAAAATTGGAAAGAGAGAATATTCGGCAGCAGAGATTATTATGAAATTGATGTTTATGACCGTGACGGCATTACGGTAATCGGCAAATTCAGAATTGAAAAATAGCAAAAACCGGCAGGTTCAGCCTGCCGGTTAATTATATGTCTTTTTTTGATTATACGCCTGAATAAGCGGAGAAACCGCCGTCAACGGGAAGAACAATGCCTGTCACAAATCCCGAATACTGTTCGTCACAGAGGAAAACAAGTGCACCTGTCAAATCCTCGGGAACACCGAAACGGCGCATGGGAGTATGGGAGATAATCTTGTTTGAACGCTCGGTGAGAGAACCGTCTTCGTTATAGAGAAGCTTTGCATTCTGGATTGTCGAGAAGAATCCCGGTGCGATTGCATTGACTCTGATTCCGACCTCTGCAAAGTGAACAGCCATCCACTGCGTGAAGTTTGAAACCGCTGCTTTTGCTGCAGAGTATGCAGGGATTCTTGTGAGAGGCTTGAAAGAATTCATTGATGAAACATTGAGAATTGTTGCGTTTTCTCTGCCGACCATTTCCTTTGCGAAGCACTGCGTTGTGAGAAGAGTGCCGAGGAAATTGAGGTTGAAAACGAATTCAATGCCCTTTGCATCAAGGTCAAAGAAAGTCTTTATGCCTTCTGCCTTTTCAGCCATATCTTTGAGTTCAAGAGTATCCTTTGTTGTTGTGCCGAGAGGAGAATTTCCGCCTGCGCCGTTGATGAGAATGTCGCAGATGCCGAGTTCATTGATAACCTTTGCCTTTGCGTTTTCAAGGCTTTCAGTTTCGAGAACATTGCAGCCTACCGCAACAGCAACGCCGCCCTCTGCGGTAATTTCGTCAACAACCTTCTGTGCAGCTTCTTCTCTCAAATCGAGAACGGCTACCTTAACGCCGAGCTTTGCAAGGTCCTTCGCAAAACCGCTGCAAAGAACACCGCCGCCGCCCGTAATAACGGCTACTCTGCCTTTTAAATTATCGTGAAACATATTGTTTTCTCCTTTTAAATCAAAGAATTTCAACGCTTTCGTCCTTTTCGGAGGACTCGTAACAGGCAAAAACAAGCTTTGCCGCATTTCCTCCCTCAAAGGCATCTATACCGAATTTTCTGCCCGATTTCAGACAGTCATAATAATCATTAATGAGAATTGAATGACCGACACCCCAATAGCTCTGTCCGTGATAAACCGCTTCGGGTCTTTCGCACGCTTCGGTGATATTTCCGTTGGCATCAACTGAATAAAGCCTGTCGCCCTCAAAACGGAGTTTGCCGTTTTCAAATGAAATCTCAATGAAAACATCCGAGTTTTCGGCATAAGCCGTTGTGGCATACATCATCGCCGTAATTCCGTTTTCAAGTTCCATGAGCACACTCGCGTTGTCCTCTACTTCAATTATGCCTTTCAAGTGGTCATTTGAAACATGAGCAGTAACTTTTCTGCATTTTCCGCAGAGATGCTCAATGAGGTCAAGTGTATGTATGGACTGGTTAATGAGAACTCCGCCGCATTCTTTTTCAAGAGTGCCGTGCCAGTCATCGGAATAATAATCTTTGCCTCTGTACCATGTTACAAAAGCTCGTGCGGAAAGCATTTTTCCGAGAGTGCCCGATGCAATGATTTCTTTTGCACGATGGACACAGTTATTGTATCTGTTCTGAAAACAGACACCAACCTGCATTCCGCTTTCTTCCTGAGCCTTGCGGAGTGCTTCAACCTCGTCGGCAGAAACGGAGCAGGGTTTTTCCGTTAAAACATTTATGCCCTTAGAAAGAGCCTTTATCGCCATATCTGTGTGAAGGTAGTGCGGAGTGCATATATGAATCGCATCAAGCTCTTCATTTCCGATAAGCTCGTCAAAATCATAGTATGCTTTTGCACCGTATTCCGCGGCGGCTTTATCGGCTCTTTCGGGTTTTATATCGGCAACGGCAACAATATCGGTATCGGGATTGTCTTTCAATGCTCTTAAATGCATTGAAGAAATTCCGCCGCAACCGACAACTGCAACTTTCATAATATTGCTTCCTTTCAATCAGAAAGTGGAGGACATATCGCCCTGGATTGCTTCGACAACAACATCTTTTTCTGCCTTGCCAGCAGCAATTTTCTTCTGAAGTTCGGCATAGTAAACATCTTCGTCAACAGGAAGTTCGATTTCTTTCCCGAGCCATGCGGAAAGGTGAGCCGCATTGGAGATTGAAAGACCTCTGATGCCTTCTTCGCCCCTTGCAACAAGCTCTTCACCGCGAAGAACGGCAGCTGCAAATTTATTGCAGACTTCGGAATGCTGCTTGTTTCTGCCGTCGGTTTCAACCTCAATCCACTCGCCTTCAATCGAGCCGAAGCCTTCTTCTGCGGTTGCACAATGCTCGGATGTGAGTCCCCTAAGCTTATAGAGCATTAGTTTATCGTTTTCACAAACGAGCTTACCGCCGTCGAGCGTAACTTCAAAACGGTTTGTGCCGGGACAGTCACCCGTTGTTGTGATGAATGTGCCCGTTGCGCCGTTTGCATATTCGGCATAGATTGTAACATCGTCTTCAACCTCGATGTTGTGCCATTTGCCTTCGTGAACAAACTCCTTCACCTTAACGGGAAGACCGCAAATCCATTGCCAGAGGTCAAGGTTATGGGGGCACTGATTAAGAAGAACACCGCCGCCTTCGCCTGCCCATGTTGCACGCCATCCGCCTGAATTATAATATGCTTGAGTGCGGTACCAGTCGGTGATAATCCAGCTTACTCTTTTGATTTCGCCAAGCTCGCCGCTCTGAACAAGCTCACGCATTTTTCTGTAAACGCAGTTTGTGCGCTGATTATACATGATACCGAAAACAAGGTCTGTCTTTGCGGCAGCTTCATTCATTTCTCTTACCTGCTTTGTATAAACGCCTGCAGGCTTTTCTGTGAGAACATGAACACCCTTTGAGAATGCATACTGTGCGATGGGGGAGTGGTCATAATGGGGAGTTGCAATAATTACGGCATCAACCTCGCCGCTGTCAATAAGTTCTTCTGCCGTGTTATAGGTTTTGATATTGGGCATAAGCTCTTTTGCGCCGTCAAGTCTCTTGGGGTCGATGTCTGCGCAGGCTGTGATGCGGAGCTCTTTGTGAGCGCCCTTAAGGTGCATATTGATGTGTGAGCGTCCCATATTGCCCACACCGATGATGCCGAATCTTACGGGCTGAACTCTCTTCACAATTTCGTGAATTGCCGTGCAGGCTGCGGCAAAAGAGGTTTTGTTGTCGGGATAAACAAATCTGCTGTTCATCTTTGAAGCGGTCGAATCGTCGGGTTCAAGATTGTCAAGACCTTCAAAGACTCTCAGATGAGGCTCAACGGAAAGGAAGTAAACCTTTTCTTCCTGATCAAGAGCCTTGATGATGTCTTCAAGATGACCGTCACCCTCGCCTGCAGGAACAACGGTATCAATTTCGGCAATGCAATCCTTGATGTGCATATATGTGATATAATTTTTGAGAAGTTTGAAGCCTTCTGTGGTGTCACAGCCGCACTGAATATAGTTTGAGGGGTCAAAGATACAGCCGAGCTTATTGCCGAAATGTTCTGCAAGCTCAAGGCATCTTTCGTGGATATCGCCGTAAATGCCCTTTTCGTTTTCATGACAGCAGAGAACATCGTGCTCGCAGGCGTAGTCAACCATTGCGGTGAGACGTCTGTAAACCTCATCCTTATATTCATCAATGCTCTGACCCTTTGTGAAGAAAAAACTGAACATTCTGATATATTTTGTGCCGAGAACCTTTGCGACCTCAACGGTCTGCTTAAAAGCTTCAAAATGAGGCTCAAAGTCATCGTCGATTTCGATTTTGCCGTAGTGAGAACCGATTGAAGAAACTTTTATTCCGTGCTCGTCAAGGAGTTTTTTGAGGTCTTCTGCCTCTTCAACGGTGAAATTTGAGATGTTTTTGCCGTTAACATTGCGGAGTTCGATATATTCAATGTTGTTTTCTTTGCAGGCAGCTATCTGCTCAAGAATGTCGGGAGAAGCTTCGTCTGCAAATGCGGAAAATAAAAATTTTGCCATAATAATGCCTCCAGTTTTATTTTAAAACTAATCAAAATAATTTTATCATTTTTTCATAATATTTCAAGTAATTAATAAAATATTTTTTTAACAAAATCAACAAAATGTATAATTGACATGAAAAAATGTTTTAGTTAAAATATAAATGAACCGAATTGTCTGTTTTAAGACAGAAAGGAGCATTTAGATGAAAAAATTAATTGCAGTTATACTTTCCTTTGCCATAATTTTCGGCCTCGCGGCAATCCCTGCAAGTGCCGCAGAAATCAAAGATGGCAAAACGAACTATCCCTATATTTTTGTCCACGGAATGGGCGGATGGGGCAGCGAAACCCCGTATTATTCGCTTTCACCCTACTGGGGCGGCGGACTTTTGCCGGGTTCTGAAACCGATATTGTTAAAATTCTGAACGAAAACGGCGTTGAAGCATACGCTCCTTCCGTAGGACCTCTCAGCAGTGCATGGGACAGAGCGTGCGAGCTTTACGCACAGCTTACGGGTACGGTTGTTGACTACGGCGAGGCTCATTCAAAAGAGCACGGTCACGACAGATACGGCTTCAGCTACGAAGGCAAGGCAACAATGGGCGAGCCTTGGAATTTAAAGGATAAAATCAATCTTGTCGGTCACTCCTTCGGCGGTGCAACCGTCAGACTTTTTACTTCACTTCTTGCGTTCGGCGATGCCGATGAAATTGCCGCAACGGGCAAGGATACAAGCCCTCTTTTTAAAGGTGGACATAACTGCATCCATTCGTGTATAACACTTTCTGCGCCTCACAACGGCTCTCAAGTTGCAAATCAGCTTGTTGACCCTGAGGTTACGATGCTTCTCATGGCAACCGTGCTGAATTTTATCGGTATGATTTTTGGTAACGATTTCCTTGTTTTTGCTTTCCAGCTCGGACATATGGGACTTACTCCGAAGCAGGACGAATTCCGTGCTTTTCTCAGCATCGACGGTATAAATAGCTACTGTAAAACCAACGATAACTGCGGCTATGATATGACACTTCGCGGTGCGGCTGAGCTCAACGAAAAAATCAAGCTCTCTCCCGATACATATTACTATTCATACACAACCGAAAACACATGGGATATAACGGAATTTGAGCTTCCCGACAAGGGGCTGAGTATCATTTTCTATATCTCGTCAATGATGCTTGCTTCAACAAAAGGCAAAACGGTTGACGGAATAAAAATTGAGGGCGACTGGGCGTTGAATGACGGAATAGTGCCTCTTGCATCGGCAAGATATCCTTCATGCGATGAAAAAACCGCGCTCAACTATGCAACCGAAACAGAAAAAGGCAATAAGATAAAACCCGGCAGATGGTATTATTTTGAACCCATGACGGGCATGGACCATTTCGATTTCTGCGGTACAAAGGACTATCCTGAAGGCTTTGAAGAGTTCTATTTCGGAATGGTGAATACTGCAAACAGCAGATAAAATGATATGCAACAACCCCCTCGGATTTCCGAGGGGGTTGTTAACATATAATTTAACGCAACTATCACAATCAATTATTCTGCATCGTCTGCGTTTTCCCAGTTATGCCATACAGCCTGAACGTCGTCGTTATCTTCAAACATTTCAAGCATCTTTGACATATTCTTGATGTCATCGGGATTGGTGAGTGCGGTGTATGTTGAGGGTACATATTCAACTTCTGCGGAAACGAAGGTGTAGCCCTTTGCTTCAAGGTCTTCTCTTACCGCACCGCAGTCGTTGGGTTCGGTTCTGATTTCAAAAACGCCTTCTTCATCGGTGATAAAATCGCTTGCGCCTGCTTCGAGTGCATCTTCCATGAGCTTATCTTCGTCAACGCCTTCAGCCTCAACAACAAGAACACCCTGTTTTGAGAACATGAATGAAACGCAACCGCTCTGGCCCATATTTCCGCCGTATTTGTCAAAATAGTGGCGAACATCGCCTGCTGTACGGTTACGGTTATCTGTGAGAGCTTCAACGATAACTGCAACGCCTGAAGGACCGTAGCCCTCATACATGATTTCTTCGTAATCTGCGCCGCCTGTTTCGCCTGCAGCCTTTTTGATGATTCTTTCGATATTGTCGTTGGGAACGTTGTTTGCCTTAGCCTTTGCGATAACGTCCTTGAGCTTTGAGTTTGAAGCGGGGTCGGGACCGCCTTCGCGAACAACAACCGCAATCTCTCTGCCTATCTTTGTGAAGATTTTAGCTCTCTGATTATCGGTTTTTTCTTTCTTTCTTTTAATGGTACTCCATTTTGAATGGCCTGACATTTAGAAAACCTCTCTTTGATAAATTTAACTTTATAATTATATATCAACGTTATATTGTTGTCAAGAATTAAATGGACTTGTTGAAGCCTTCGCCGAGTATTTCATTTGCTTCGCTGACAATGATAAACGTTTTTTCGTCGATGGATTTGACTGTTTTGAGGATACCCGAAATTTCGTGCTTTCTTGCAACACAGATAAGAATGTTCTTGCTGTTTCCCGTGTAAGCACCCGTTGCGGGAACAATTGAAACACCTCTGGGAGAAGAATGAACGATTGCGCTTGCAACCTCATCCGCTTTTTCCGTAACAATCATCAGCATCTTGCCGTTGCCCGTGCCGTAAATAAGAGCGTCAATAACCTTTGTGCTGACAAAAATCATGATAATCGCATAAAGACCGCTTTCAATACTTCGGAAAACAAGCATTCCCGAGCCGACTACAATTGCATCGGCAATCATAACGATTGTACCCACGGTGATGTGAGGCCATCTTTTGTGAACCAGCCTGCCCACGATATCCGTGCCGCCGCTTGTTGCACCCGTAATCATGATAAGTCCGAGACCCGAGCCCTGAAGCAGACCGCAGAAAAGAGCTGCGAGGATTTTATCGCCCTGATATGCGGGAGCAAACATTGCCGTAACGTCGAGCGCCGTTGAAAGAAGCACGGTTACCCATAATGTTCTTGCAACGAGCTTTTTGCCGAGATATTTCCACATGAGAATGAGCAGGGGAATGTTGAGAATAAGGTTAACCGTACCCACGGGAAAGCCGAAAAGCTGGTTGAAGATAACCGCAAGGCCCGTGATTCCGCTCTGTGCAATGGAATTCGGAATTGAAAAGCTGTTTACTCCGAAGGCATACAGCACGCAGCCGATTATCCATATGATATTGTTTTTTGCCAAATTCAAAGCTTTAGTTTTGTTCATAATAATTAATCACCGCTGTTATTGATTTCGGAATAGAGATATTTTATTCTGTCTGTTTCGCCTTTGAGCCATAACCAGCCGAAAAGGCTTTCAAGTCCCGTTGCATAATGATAATCGGAACTCGAAGCATTTTTTGCTTTTGAACCGACATGGGCGTTTCTGCCTCTTTTGAAAACTGCCGTTTCATCCTCTGTGAGAAGCGGCATTATTTTTTTTATTGCTTCCGCTTGTGCGGCGGCGCAGACTCTTTTACTTGCCATGTTGTGAAGCGCATTGACGGGTCTGTTTGCCTCGCACACAAGTTCGCATCTTGTCAGCAAATCAAAAACCGTGTCACCGATAAATGCGAGTGTCAGAGGACTGAGCGAAGAAACATCAACGTTTTTTTTGTGCAATATATCCATGTTTCTCCTCGCAATCAGTTGACAAAATCAAATTCAAGGTCGTAAATCGAAACCGTGTCACCCTCGCAGATTCCTCTTTCGCGGAGTGCATCGATTATGCCGCTTGAAATAAGAATTCTCTGGAAATACTGGAGCGATTCATAGTCGTCAAGGTCTGTACGCTGAAGAATTTTAAGAAGCCACGGTGCTTCAACAAAATAAACGTCGTCCTCAACGCGGATTGTGAAGCCCTTGTCGTTCTGTTTTTCAAACATTTCAAGGGGAATTGCCTCTGCCTCATATTTTTTGATGGGCGGAAGAGTCTGCAGTTTATTCCATACGGCACTGATTAATTCTGCCGTGCCTTCGGTGATGGGAGCGCAAATCGTATGGAATTCATAGCCCTTGCCCTCAAAGTAATTACGGAGCTTTTCAAGCTGTTCATCGCTTGCAAGGTCGATTTTGTTAGCCGCAACAATCTGAGGTCTTTTGGCAAGCTCGTGGTCGAATTTTTCAAGCTCTTTATTGATGATTTCAAAGTCCTCAATCGGGTCTCTGCCTTCGCTTCCTGCGGCATCAACAATGTGAACGAGAAGTCTGCAGCGGTCAACATGACGGAGAAATTCGTGACCGAGACCGACACCGTCGCCTGCGCCTTCGATAAGACCGGGGATGTCAGCCATAACAAACGAGCTTCCTTCGCCCAGAGAAACAACTCCGAGAACAGGTGTGAGGGTTGTGAAATGATAGTTTGCAATGATGGGCTTTGCCTGACTTACAACTGAAACCAGCGTTGATTTGCCGACGTTCGGAAAGCCTAAAAGACCAACATCCGCAAGGAGCTTAAGTTCAAGCGTAACTTCCCATTCTTCGCCGGGAATGCCGCTTTTTGCGAATCTCGGAACCTGCCTTGTGGGGGTTGCAAAATGGGGGTTTCCCCACCCGCCTTTACCGCCTTTTGCAGCAATGAATTCGTCCATATCGCTCATGTCTGCCATGACGGCACCGCTTTCAACCTCTTTGATTATTGTGCCTCTCGGAACTTTGATTATGAGATCTTCGCCGCCTCTGCCGTTTTTGCGTCCACCCGAACCGTTTTCGCCGTTCTGTGCAACATATTTTCTTTTATAACGGAAATCCGCAAGGGTTGAGAGGTTGTCGTCAACCCTGAAAACTATGTTGCCGCCCTTACCGCCGTCACCGCCGTCGGGACCGCCTGCCGCAACATATTTTTCTCTGCGGAAAGTAACCGCACCGTTGCCGCCGTTACCTGCTTTTATTTTTATTTTCGCAATATCAACAAACATATTTTTTTACCTTTTCTGTTTATTTTGGAACATATCTATTCATTATGAATTATATCCCAGACAGCCATGCTTTACAATAGATATTTTCTACAATTTATTATTATAATATTTACAAATATTTTACTTTTATTTTTATAAAATATATGATATACTATTCTGTAATTAAAATGGAAGAGTATCGGCAGGTGAAAGCATGGCAGTCAGAATCGGCGAAATCGTAAAAGGCAGTATTGCCCAAAAGAAAAAAATCGGTGCAGGCGATGTTCTTATAAGTATCAACGGCAACGAAATCAACGATGTTCTTGATTACAGATTTTATATCAATGACACAAAGCTTCTTCTGTCGTTGAAAACGGCTGACGGAAAATCGAGGCTTGCCGTTATTCATAAGGATGAGTTTGAGGATATCGGACTTGAATTTGAAACTTATCTCATGGATAAGCAGAGAAGTTGCAAAAACAAATGTATTTTCTGCTTCATAGACCAGCTTCCGAAGGGTCTGCGTAAAAGCCTTTATTTCAAGGATGATGACTCAAGATTATCTTTCCTTTTCGGAAACTATATAACGCTCACAAATCTCACCGATGCCGAAGCTGAAAGAATAATAAAAATGCATATCAGCCCCGTCAATATTTCTGTGCAGACGATGAATCCCGACCTGCGTGTTGAAATGATGGCAAATCCCAAGGCAGGAGAATCGCTGAAATATCTGCATAAGTTTGCGAATGCTGAAATTGCAATCAATACACAGCTTGTTCTCTGCCCGAATATAAATGACGGCAAGGAGCTTGAACGCAGTCTTTCCGAACTCGGAGCGCTTTATCCCTCGGTGCAGAGCATAGCGGCGGTGCCTGTCGGTCTTTCCGACCACAGAGAAGGACTTTATCCGTTAAAACCTTACACAAAAGAAACCGCACGCGAGGTTATCGGAATAATTGATAAATTCAACAACAAGTTCAAAGAAGAACACGGAGAGATAATAGCTTATGCGGCGGATGAATTCTATCTCAAAGCCGAGCTTCCGATGCCCGATGCGGATTATTATAACGGCTTTCCGCAGCTTGAAAACGGAGTGGGAATGTGGGCACTTCTCGAATCTGAATTCAATGAAGCCCTTGATGAATGCGATATAAAATCGCTTGACCGCACGGCGACAATTGTTACGGGCAAGGCGGCATATCCGCTGATTTCTTCCCTTGCAAAGAAAGCCTGCAACAAAATTAATGGTCTCAGGATAAATGTTGTTGCGGCAGAAAATAAACTGCTCGGAGAAATGATAACGGTTTCGGGTCTTCTCTGCGGCAGAGATATAGTTTCCGCACTTGAAGGAATTGAACTCGGCGATGAGCTTATAATTCCGCCGAACTGTTTGCGGAGTGAGGGCGATATGTTCCTTGACAATATGACGGTTGACGGACTTTCGGACAGATTAAATATAAAAGTTACCCAAAACGGCAGCAGCGGCGAAGAACTGCTGAATGCTATGACAGGAGGTTAAATTATGGCACGAAGCGTAGTGGCGATTGTCGGCAGACCCAATGTCGGCAAATCAACGCTTTTTAATAAGCTGATAGGTGAACGCCTTTCGATTGTTGACGATACCCCCGGCGTTACACGAGACAGAATTTACGGCGACTGCGAGTGGCTCGGCAAGCATTTTATGCTTATTGACACAGGCGGTATTGAACCGTATTCGGATGATATCATTCTTAAGCAGATGAGAATGCAGGCGGAGCTTGCAATCGACAGCGCTGAGGTAATAATTCTTGTCACGGATATCCGTTCGGGAGTTGTTGCAACCGACAGCGAGGTTGCAGCGATGCTTCAGAAAAGCGGCAAGCCCATCATCCTCTGTGTTAACAAATGCGATACTCCGGGCGAGCTTCCCCCGGATTTCTATGAATTCTATAATCTCGGACTCGGCGATCCGTTCCCCGTTTCATCGGTTCACGGCATGGGTACGGGCGATTTGCTCGACGAAGTTCTCAAATATCTTCCCGATGATGACGAAAACGAGGACGAAAGAGATTCAATAAGCGTTGCGGTTATCGGCAAACCTAATGTGGGCAAGTCATCGCTTGTCAATGCCGTTCTTGGTGAAAACAGAATGATTGTTTCCAATATTGCGGGCACAACAAGAGATGCAACCGATTCGCTTGTTGAAAATGAACACGGAAAGTTTGTGTTTATTGACACGGCAGGTCTTCGCAGAAAGAGCCGTGTTTATGACCAGATAGAAAAATATTCGATAATCAGAGCCAAAATGGCGGTTGAAAGAGCGCAGGTCTGCGTTATTATGATTGATGCAACCGAAGGCTTTACCGAGCAGGATTCAAAGGTTGCAGGCATTGCTCACGAAATGGGCAAGGCTTGCATTATCGCCGTCAATAAATGGGATGCCGTTGAAAAAGACGGCAAAACAATGGACAGCATGAGAAAACAGCTCATGAAGGATTTTTCATTCATGTCCTATGCACCTATCATATTTATCTCTGCAAAAGAGAAAATCAGACTTGACCGTCTTTTTGAGCTTATCAAGTTTGTCGATACACAGAATGCAATGCGTATTTCAACGGGCAAGCTCAACGATGTTCTTGCGGATGCAACAGCAAGAGTTCAGCCGCCCACAGACAAGGGTAAGCGCCTTAAAATTTACTACATGACTCAGGCTTCAACAAGACCGCCGACATTTGTCTGCTTTGTCAATAATGCCGAGCTTTTCCATTACAGCTATCAGCGTTATCTTGACAATCAGATAAGAGCAACCTTCGGTCTTGAAGGAACGCCCACAAGAATGGTAATCCGCGAAAGAGAGTCAAACAAGAAATGATAGTTCTCGGAATTGACCCCGGCTATGCGATAGTCGGCTACGGTGTTATTGAATATCATAACAACCACTTCAAGGTTCTTGATTTCGGTGCGATAACCACCGAAGCGCATACCCCTTTCAACGAAAGACTTGAAAGAATCTATAACTGCGCCTGCATGCTTATTGACAGATATCACCCCGATGCAATGGCGATTGAAAAGCTGTTTTTCAATACCAACCAGAAAACGGCGATTGATGTTGCGCAGGCGAGAGGCGTTCTTGTGCTTGCGGCACAGCAGGCAAAAATGCCCATTTTTGAATATACACCCCTTCAGGTGAAGCAGAGTGTTGTCGGCTACGGCAGAGCAGAGAAAAAGCAGGTTCAGGAAATGACGAGAGTTATGCTGAATCTCGAGAAAATCCCCAAGCCCGACGATGCCGCCGATGCCCTTGCCATGGCAATCTGCCATTGCCACAGCGCAGGCTCGCTTATAGGCTCGCTTCGCTCACGATTATAAAAGGAGTTAAACCATGTTTTACAGCTTAACAGGTAAAATAGTCTATGCCGATGAAAACAGCGTTGCACTTGACTGCGGCGGAGTGGCTTTCAGACTTTTCACAACTCTCAACACTCTGAAAAAATGTGCCGATATCGGCCAGACTCAGACACTTTTCACCCATCTCAACGTGCGTGAAGATGCACTTGACCTTTTCGGGTTTGCGGATAAGAGCGAGCTTGACTGCTTCAAGATGCTGACGAATGTTTCGGGCGTAGGCCCCAAAGCGGGTCTTGCGATTCTTTCACAGCTTACCCCCGATATGCTTGCCGTGAGTGTTGCAGGCGGAGACGTAAAGGCCATCACAGCTGCGCAGGGTGTAGGCCCGAAGCTTGCGCAGAGGGTTGTTCTCGAGCTTAAAGGAAAGCTCGATGTTTTTGCTTCAACCTCCGAGGCTATGGGCAATATTGCCGCCGCACAGAAGGCGACAATCAGTTATGCAGGCGAGGATGCTGTAAATGCACTTGTTATGCTCGGCTACAGCCGTTCCGAAGCAAGTATAGCTGTCGGAAAGCTTGACGGCAACCTTTCAACCGAAGAAATGATTAAGCAGGCATTAAAACAGCTTGCAAGAAATTTATAACAGAGGAGGATTACCGTGGACTTTGATTTTGAAAACAGAATAGTTGCTCCCGAGTATACATCCTCCGAGGATAACGACATAGAATTTTCTCTCCGACCCAAAACTCTCGGAGAATATATAGGTCAGGATAAAGTTAAGGAAAATCTTTCGATATATATTGAAGCGGCACGTCAGAGAGGCGAGCCTCTTGACCATGTTCTGCTCTATGGACCTCCGGGTCTCGGCAAAACAACGCTTGCAGGAATTATCGCAAATGAAATGGGAGTTAATTTCCGTGTGACAAGCGGCCCTGCGATTGAAAAGCCGGGTGATCTTGCGGCACTTCTTACAAATCTTAATGACGGCGATGTTCTCTTTATTGATGAAATCCACCGTCTCTCAAGAGCCGTTGAAGAAGTGCTTTATCCTGCAATGGAAGATAACGTGCTCGACATTATCATCGGCAAAGGACCTTCCGCGCGTTCGATAAGACTTGACCTTCACCGATTCACCCTTGTCGGTGCAACAACAAGAGCAGGACAGCTCAGTGCACCTCTTCGTGACCGTTTCGGAGTTATTCTCCGTCTTGAAATGTATACCCCCGAACAGCTTTCGGAGATTGTCAACAGAAGTGCAGGTATTCTCAATATGGATATCGACCCTCACGGCTCAATGGAAATCGCTTCCCGTTCAAGAGGAACACCCCGTATTGCAAACCGACTTCTCAAGAGAGCGAGGGACTTTGCGCAGGTTATGTGTGACGGCGCAATCAGCAAGGAAGCCGCATCTCTTGCGCTTGACAGAATGGAAATTGATGAACTGGGTCTTGATTCAATCGACAGACTCATTCTCACAACAATGATAAAGAATTATAACGGCGGCCCCGTAGGACTTGAAACAATTGCGGCGGCAATAGGCGAAGAAGCCGTTACCATAGAGGATGTTTATGAGCCTTATCTTATGCAGGTCGGATTTTTAAGCCGTACCCCGAGAGGCAGAATGGTAACTCCCGCAGGCTATGCACATCTCGGAATAGCCATGCCGGGTCAGCAGAGATTGGATGTGTGATTTATGAGAAAAGCAGATAACTGGATTGATTATGAGCTTATAGACTGTTCCGACGGTGAAAGACTTGAACGCTGGGGCGATATTATCCTTGTCCGTCCCGACCCTCAGGTTATCTGGAAAACGCCCAAGGAAAATCCTCTCTGGTATAATCCTCATGCAATTTATAATCGTTCAAACACGGGCGGCGGAAGCTGGAGAGTATGCAAGAAAATGCCCGATGTGTGGCAGATAGGTCTTGATGACCTTCGTTTTAACATAAAAACAATGGGCTTCAAGCATACGGGTCTTTTCCCCGAACAGGCAGTCAACTGGAAAATGACAGCCGATATAATCAAAAACGCAGGCAGACCCGTCAAGGTGCTCAATCTCTTTGCGTATACGGGCGGTGCAACCGTTGCGGCTCTTAGTGCAGGTGCAAGCGTTACCCATGTTGATGCCTCAAAAGGAATGACCTTATGGGCAAAAGAAAACGCAGCGGCTTGCAGACTTTCCGATGCCCCCGTGCGCTGGCTTGTTGATGACTGCATAAAGTTTGTTCAGCGTGAAATCCGCAGAGGAAATAAATACGACATAATAATTATGGACCCCCCGTCATACGGCAGAGGACCCGGTGGTGAAGTATGGAAGCTTGAAAACGAGGTTTACGGCTTTGTTGAGCTTTGTTCCGAGCTTCTCACAGAGGATTCACTCATGGTTCTGATTAATTCCTATACAACGGGTCTTTCACCCAGCGTTATGGAATATATTTTAGGCGAAACCGTGCAAAATCGGTTCGGCGGCTCAACAACGAGCGACGAAATAGGCATTCCCGTTTCATCAAAACCCGGCAGAGTGCTTCCTTGCGGAGCAAGCGCAATCTGGCTCGGAAAGGGAGTTGAATAATTCGGAGTTTTTAATTGCAGGGGTTGGCGACCCGACGACCTGTTGCACCTTAAGGTGAATAATTGAAGGGGAGAAATAACATGATTTTTATGGCACTTGCATTTGCAATTTTCGGTATTTTATTCGGATTGTTCGGAATGATGACAAAACAACTGATTGTTACCGGATTCGGAATAGTTTTCGTGCTCGGTGCAGTGTTCCTTGTTTATCAGATTGCGAAAGAAAAAAGACTTCGCAAGCTTTATGAAGAAAATCCCGAAGAGTATGAAGCGATGATTGAGGAAGAAGAGAAAGAATGGGAAGAAAAGCATCCTGAAGCTGTTGAATATGAGCAGGAAATGGAAGAAATCCGTGAGTTTGATAACGACAGCGGAAAGGGTTACTGCCCATTCTGCGGAAACTACGCTGTGAATTCCGAAAAAACCTGTGAATCATGCGGAGAAAAAGTCGATGAATAATTCAGGCAGGCGGCTTCCGTCGACCCATCGGAATTACCGCAAACAGAAGAAAAAACGAATTTTCCCCCGAACAAAAGGGGACATGGGCATGAAAACACTGGAAGATGCGATAACGATTGCTGTTGTCGGGGTAATCTGGGCAGCAATTTCAATTTTTTCTGAAATGTGGTTTATGCTTATTTTCACAATTATTCCAATTATTTGCACGGGATTTGAAATTTATGATTACTGTCTTTCTCGAAAAGCCTATAAAAGGTTTCTTGAAGAAGAGCGTGCAAAGCTCGGTTTAACCGATACACCGATTGAAACCGAAGACATCGAAATCATCGAAGATGAAGAGGATGACGAGGAGTATAAGGAATATCTTGAATATGCCGAAGAAGTGGAAGAACTCAGCGAGTTCGATAACGACAGCGGAAAGGGTTACTGCCCGTTCTGCGGAAACTACGCCGTAAATTCCGAAAAAAGCTGTGAATCCTGCGGCGAAAAAGTTAATGAATAATTCAGGTAAATAATTATGAGCGAAAAAATTATTGAATTTGAAAATGTGACATATATTTATGAAACCGAGGACGAGGATGCCCCCGTTGCGGGATTTCCTGCCCTCACTGACGTAAATCTGACGATAAATAAAGGCGAATTCGTGGCTGTTCTCGGTCACAACGGTTCGGGAAAAAGCACCCTTGCGAAGCTTTGCAACGCCATTCTTGAACCCACAAAAGGCACGGTTACCGTTAAAGGAATCGTTCCCGATACCGAGGAAAAGGCGGACGAGGTGCGCCGCATAGTCGGTATGGTTTTCCAGAATCCCGATAATCAGATTGTTGCAACGATTGTTGAGGATGACGTTGCCTTCGGCCCCGAAAATCTCGGAATTGAGCCTTCTGAAATCCGCAGAAGGGTTGACGATGCGCTTAAGTGCGTGAATATGTACGAATTCCGTCACAGAGAGCCTCATAAGCTTTCGGGAGGTCAGAAGCAGAGAGTTGCGATTGCAGGTGTCATCGCCATGCAGACGGAGTGCATCGTTCTCGATGAACCCACCGCAATGCTCGACCCCAAGGGCAGAGAAGAGGTTATGAACACCGTCAGGCGTCTTAATAAGGAAATGGGCATAACCGTTGTTACGGTTACCCACTTCATGGACGAAGCCGTGCAGGCGGACAGAGTTGTTATCATGGACGGCGGCAGAGTTGTCATGCAGGGAACACCCAAAGAGGTTTTCTCGAATGTTGAGAAGCTTCGTTCTTACGGTCTTGATGTTCCGCAGTCAACCGAGCTTTGCCATGTTCTCGGAATAAAAGAGGGCGTTCTTGATGTTGACGAATGTGTTGACGAAATCGTCCGTGTAATGGGAGGTGCCTTATGAGTTTTGCGATAGAAACAGTCGGTCTTACCCATTATTATTCCAAAGGCACAATTTCACAGGTTGCCGCAATAGAAAACGTTAACCTTCAGATAAATAAAGGTGAGCTTGTCGGCATCATCGGTCACACCGGCTCGGGTAAAAGCACGCTCATTTCTCATTTTAACGGACTCTTAAAGCCCGACAGCGGAAAAATTCTTGTTGACGGAGTTGATATCTGGAAGGATAAGGAAACTCTCAAGAATTCCCGTTTCAAAGTCGGTCTTTGTTTTCAGTATCCTGAATATCAGCTTTTTGAAGAAACGGTATATAAAGATATCGCTTTCGGACCGAAAAACATGAAGCTTTCGGAAGGTGAAATCAGAGAGAGAGTTCTCCGTGCGGCAGAATTCACGGGCGTTAAGGCGGAACATCTCAACAAGTCACCCTTCGACCTTTCGGGCGGTGAAAAAAGAAGAGTTGCAATTGCAGGCGTTATGTCAATGCAGCCCGAGGTACTCATTTTCGATGAACCTGCCGCAGGTCTTGACCCGAGAGGCAGAGCAGATTTGATAAATCTAATCAAAAACTACAGAAATCAGACAGGCAGCACCGTTATCATAGTTTCCCACAGCATGGAGGATATTGCCGAAATGGCAGACAGGGTTATTGTTATGAACAAATCCTCCGT
This sequence comes from Clostridia bacterium, assembly GCA_017517665.1. Classification (GTDB taxonomy): domain Bacteria; phylum Bacillota; class Clostridia; order Oscillospirales; family Acutalibacteraceae; genus CAG-177. Next base: position 51,123 of record JAFWYP010000059.1, read on the forward strand.
TGCCATGCAGGGAAGTGTTGACGAGGTTTATTCAAGAGGGGATGAACTTCGTGAAATGGGTCTTAACGTGCCCGAAATAACGGAGATTTTTGCAAAGCTCCGTGCAAAGGGAATTGATGTGCCTGCGAATGTTTATACGGTTGAGCAGGGTGCAGAGATACTCCGCAATCTCATGGAGAGGAGGAGTGTAAAATGATAAGAGATATAACCATCGGTCAGTATTATCCCGGAAAATCCGTTCTTCATAATCTTGACCCGAGAATAAAACTCATTGCAACATTCTGGCTTATTGTTGTTATCTTCCTTTGCAAAAGCTTCTTTTCTCTCGGTCTGATAACTCTTACGGCGGTTGTTGCCGCGGCACTTTCAAAAGTACCGCCCAAGATGATTTTAAAGAGCCTCAAGCCGATTGTGATTATTCTTATTTTTACCGCCATACTCAATATTTTCTACACAGAGGGCGGTAAAACCTATTTTGAATGGTGGCAGATAAAGATAACCGAAAAGGGTGTCAACACGGCGATTTTCACAATGGTAAGAATAGTCAGCCTTGTTGTTATCAGTTCTCTTTTAACCTATACCACAACCCCCACTATGCTTACCGATGCGCTTGAAAGGATACTTTCACCCCTCAAGGTTTTCAAAATCAAGGTTCATACCCTTGCAATGATGATGACTCTTGCGCTCCGCTTCATTCCGACCCTCATTGAGGAAATCGACAGAATAATGAATGCGCAGAAGGCAAGAGGAGCAGACCTTGAAACGGGAAGTCTTATCCAGCGCGCAAAGGCACTTGTTCCGATATTTATACCTCTCATGGTTTCTTCTTTCAGAAGAGCATATGAGCTTGCGTTTGCAATGACCTGTCGCTGTTATACTGGCGGTGAAGGCAGAACACGCATGAAGCAGATGAAAATTGCCGCAAGAGATATCGCTGCAATCGTTGTCTGCGTTGCCGTAACGGCAGGCGTTATAGTTCTCAATATATTTTTCGATGCGGTGATTTGATGAAAAGAAATCTTCTTCTGACAATTTCATTTGACGGCACGGCATATCACGGCTGGCAGGTTCAGGAAAATGCCGTAACCGTTCAGCAGACCTTGCAGGATGCACTTGAGCATATATGCTCAAGACGTGATAACGTTGTGGGCTGTTCAAGAACCGATTCGGGTGTTCATGCAAATATGTATTGCTGCAACATCAGAACCGAAAGCGTGATTGACTGCAAAAAGCTTGTCGGTGCACTCAACGCTGTTCTGCCCAGAGATATTGCTGCGCTTGACTGTCGTGAAGTTGATTATGATTTCCACGCAAGATATGACTGCAAGTCAAAAGAATATATTTATAAAATCTGGAACTCACCGAATAAAAATCCGTTTTTTTTTAATTATTCTTTACACTATAAATATCCGCTTGATGAAAGGTTTTTGTCTGAACAGGCAAAGGCATATATCGGAACTCATAAGTTCGATTCGTTCTGTGCCGCGGGAAGCAGCGTTTGCGATACCGAAAGAACGGTTTTGAATGCCGCCGTTGAACGCGACGGAGATATGGTTATTTTCAGAGTTGAAGCAAACGGATTTTTATATAATATGGTTCGTATAATGACGGGCACGCTTATTGATATCTCAAGGGGAAAAATTCCTGCTGATTCAATAGAAAACATTATACTTGCAGAAAACCGTTTTGCCGCAGGTCATACCGCGCCTGCACACGGTTTATATCTCAATAAAATTTATTATTAATCGGGAGGGGGATATATGGCAGAGAAAAAAATAATTAATCTTAATAAAAAGAGAGCTGCAGTCATTGCTAAAAAGATATTCAGATGGCTTCGTATACCTTTGGTTGTTCTTGTTGTTGCCGCCGCACTGTTTCTGAGCGCAAGACTCATGGGAAACGTCGCCGTTTCAAACATAACGGACAGCATAAGACAGGTGAAAACTGTTTTCACAAAAAGCGAGGGATATCCTTATCCGCTTGAAACTCTGAATTTCAAGAATGCTGTTCCCATAGGAGGAGGACCGCTTGTTATATACGACGATTCAACTCTTGTTTTGAATGCGGCGTCAGACGAGGTATTCTCCATGCAGCTCGGATATTCCGATTCAAAAGCTGTGACCAAAAACGGACGCGCACTTATTTACAGTCCCTCGTCAAATGAGGTTATTCTTCAGAGCAAAACGGAAAAGCTTGGCAGTATAACAGAGCCGACTCCCGTAACCGTTACCGCACTTGCCGAAAACGGAGGCTTTGCAACATCCCATGCGTCGGACGGAAACCAGAGTGTTCTGACTGTTTATAACAGCAGATTCAAAAAGATTTTTCAATGGAACTGTACACATGAATTCATAACGGATATCTCACTTTCTTCAAACGGGAAAAAAGTCGCGGTTGCGGCAGCAGGTGTTGAAAACGCGGAGATTTATACCCGCATTCTGATTTTTGAAGTTGATTCTGCTGAAACTGTAGCCGATATCAGATACAACGGAACAATGTTCCTACGTGTTGTGTATACTTCCTCGAATAAGATTATAGCCGTCGGAGATAACAAAACCGTTGTTCACAACAAAAAAGGCGAGGTAATTGACGAGCTTGTTTATTCCGAGGACAGTCTGATTGCCATTTGCGCAGATGATAACGGAAACACAACAGTGTGTTATGAAGAATTCGGCGGTTCAAAAACGGGAATAGCAAGATTTTCGGCTTCGGGAAAGAAAAGCTGTTCAATCGTTATCGACGGACTCCCCGATTGTGTTGCCGCTCATGCAGGAAGAATTGCGGTTGCTTCGGGTAATACCATAACGGTTTACTCCTCGAAAGGAGCAGAGGCAAAGGTTATTGAAACCGAAAATTCCGTTGCACGGGTGTTCATCTGCTCAGGCACGGTTTATACCGTTGAAAGCGGTTCAATACATAAATATTAAAGGTTGGTGAAAAGCATGGAAATACTTCCTTTTGTAATTGACGGTATTCTCATCCTTATTCTTGTTGCAACATTTTTTGACGGAAGAAGAAAAGGTTTTTTCAAAATGCTGTTTTCGCTTGTTGCAACTGCTATAGCCGTAATCATAGCCTATGAATATTCAGCGCCGCTTGTCGGGTGGGTAAATGAAGCTTTTGTTCAGAAAGCGGCGGTCAATATATTAGCCGATTCAATTTCCGCACATTTAAGCAGCGGCACACAGGCTGTTCTCGATTCGATTCCCGACTACATAACAGAGGCAGCACAGGTAACCGGAACATCCGTTTCAGACGTGATTTCCGATATCGGTTCTTCGTTTGATGTTGTTCAGGCGGCAGAGCTGATTTACGGCGGCATTTATTCGGTTATTGTTTTCCCGATTCTGATGGTTGTTGCATTCATTGTTATTTATGCAATATCCAACGCAATTCTTTCTCTCGGCGTGAATTTCCTTAACAACATATTCAGACTTCCCGTGCTTAAGGGACTCAATAAGTTTTTCGGAGGAATTCTGGGTGCGGTCAAGGGTGTTGTTATTGTTGTTATTTTAAGTATGGCGCTTGTTGTTTTTGCGCCGATAATAACTCCCGAGGAAATCAGGGAGGCAATTGATTCTTCAATAATACCGAATTTAATTGAAGAAATTTCAATCAAGATATATTAAGGAGGATATTATGAAAGCTTTATTAAAAGAATATTTTACGGGATGTCTCACAATTCCGAATCTTCTCTCACTCATCAGAATCGCTCTTATTCCCGTTTTTGCTGTTCTTTTCAATGACGGCAACTATGTGTGGGCAATTATCGTTCTTGCAATTTCGGGTCTCACCGATTTCTTTGACGGTAAAATTGCCCGTAAATTTAACCAGATAAGTGCACTCGGCAAGCTTCTCGACCCCATTGCCGATAAGCTCAGCCAGATAACAATTGCAATTGTTTTCTATCTTGCATTCAAAAACAGCGCTGACGAAACCGTTAAGGCATTCAGCTGGATTTTCCTTGTTTTTCTTATCAAGGAAGCTGTTATGGTTGTCGGCGGTGCAATAATGATTATGTTCGGTCTCAAGCCCGTTGCAGCAGAAATGCCCGGTAAGATTGCAACCTTTGCTTTCTACACCATTATGTGCGTTATCATGGCATTCGGTCCGGATATCGGCATTTTCAGAAACGCATTTACTCTTCCCGCAGCGGCTATGCTTGTTCTTGTGGGTATCAGCGTTATACTTACTTTGGTTGCATTCTTCAGCTATGTGCCCGGAGTTATCAGTCAGATTAAAGAAAAGAAAAACGCAAAATAATTCAAAAAGGAAATCAGTCAATGAAACAGGTTTTATGTGCAAAATGTAAAAAACGCCCTGCAATGTTCTTTGTAACAAAGGTTGAGGGCGAAAAAACAACGCAGGAGGGTCTGTGCATCAAGTGTGCCATGGAAATGAATATCGGTCCCGTCAAACAGATTATGCAGAGCATGGGCATTTCCGAGGATGAACTCGAAGATGTGAGCGAGCAGTTTGAAGCAATGTTCGGCGAAGACGGCGGCTTTGAACCCGGCGGCGCAGGCACAATGCCCTTTTTGCAGAACTTCGGTGCAATGGGTAATTCTCAAAATGCCGAAGAAAATACCGCTTCCGAAACAACAAGCGGCGAAGAAAAGAAAAAGAGATGGGGAAAGAATAAAAAGGCAAATCAGGAAGAAAAGAAACGCAAGTATCTTTCGCAGTTCTGCACCGACCTCACAGCAAAGGCAAAGTCAGGTAATATTGACCGCATTATCGGCAGAGAAAACGAGATTTACAGAGCAATTCAGATTCTTTGCAGAAGAACAAAGAACAACCCCTGCTTTATCGGTGAACCCGGTGTAGGTAAGACCGCAATCGCCGAGGGTCTTGCACTCAAGATTTCGGCAGGCGATGTTCCCGCAAAGCTCCGTGACAAAGAAATCCATATGCTTGACCTTGCCGCACTTGTTGCAGGCACACAGTTCAGAGGTCAGTTTGAAAGCAGAATAAAGGGTCTTGTTGAGGAAGTGCGTTCCGAGGGCAATATTATCCTCTTTATCGACGAGGTTCATTCCCTTGTCGGTACGGGTGATGCTGAAGGTTCGATGAACGCTGCCAACATTCTTAAGCCTTCTCTTTCAAGAGGAGAAATTCAGATTATTGGTGCAACAACCTTCACCGAATACAGAAAATATATCGAAAAGGATGCCGCCCTTGAACGCAGACTTCAGCCCATCAAGGTTGAAGAGCCTTCAATTGAGCAGACAACCGAAATGCTCATTGGTGTCAAGGATTATTATGAGGATTATCACCGTGTAAGAGTTACCGATACTCTTATCGAGAAGGCGGTCAATCTTTCCGAAAGATATATCAATGACAGATTTTTGCCCGACAAGGCAATTGACCTTCTTGACGAAGCCTGCACCTGCGCAAATCTTCGCAACAAGCACATAAGCGATTTTGAGGTTGCATCGGCAGAGCTTGAAGAGCTTGAAGCTCACGAAGCTGAGCTTATGGAAACAACCGAAGAAAAGAACTATGAGGAAATCGCAAAGATAAAGGCTGAAATCATCCAGAAAAAAGAAGAGGTTGCAAAGCTTGATGAGCTTGCATCGGACAACCATGTTACCGAAGATGACCTTGCAAGAGTTATTCAGCTCTGGACAGGTATTCCCGCAAGCAAGGTTATCGAAAGCGACCTTCGCAGACTTTCTTCTCTTGAGGATAATCTCAAGGCAGGAATTATCGGTCAGGATGAAGCCGTTTCGCTCGTTGCCGCTGCAGTAAGAAGGGGCAGAGTGAGAATCAGTCCGCGCCGCAGACCCGCATCATTCATTTTTGTAGGTCCCACGGGCGTAGGTAAAACAGAGCTTGTAAAGCTCCTTGCAAAAGAGCTTTTTGATACTCCCGAAACTCTTATCCGTCTTGATATGAGCGAATTCATGGAGAAACACTCCGTTTCAAGAATCATCGGTTCGCCTCCGGGATATGTAGGCTATGACGAAGCGGGTCAGCTCACCGAAAAGGTGCGCCGCAAGCCCTATTCCGTTGTTCTTTTTGATGAAATCGAAAAGGCACATCCCGATGTTATGAATATTCTTCTTCAGATTCTTGACGAAGGCAGAATAACCGATGCTCAGGGCAGAACGGTCAACTTTGAAAACACAGTTATCGTTATGACCTCCAATGCAGGCAGCAACAGAGGCTCGGGCGCACTCGGTTTTGCAAAAACAAAGAATGAGGCATCCAAGGAAAGAGCACTTAAGGCACTCAATGAATTCCTCCGCCCCGAATTCATCGGCAGAGTTGATGAGGTTGTTGTCTTCAACGACCTTTCGCTTGATGATTATAAACGCATTGCAGTTCTTATGCTCAGCGAGCTTGTTGATCCTCTCTCTGACAAGGGAATCACCTTTACATGGAACGATGAAGCAGTATCTCTTATCGCTGAAAAGTCCGTTGACGGACCCAGAGGTGCAAGAGATTTACGCAACGTTATCCGCAAGAATGTTGAGGATGTTATAACGGAAAGAATTGTCAACGCCGAAACGGAAATTAAATCAGTAAACCTCACAACAGAGGGCGATAAGATAATCTGTAATTTTAATTAATATATCCCCCGTAAATTTGTATGTCAAACAAATTTACGGGGGATATGAATTTTAAGGATGAACATACTGTCCGTGTTTCTTTGTGTTTTCGCCTCTCTGAATTGCAAACTGCGGACAGTGGTGCAGACAGCCGAGGCACATGGCGCATTTTTCTTTTACCCACGCGGGTTTTCCTTTTCTGATTTCAATTGCATTTTCGGGGCAATTTTTTGCACACATTCCGCAGCCTATGCAACTGTCCTCAACCGAAAGGCTGCTTGTACGGCGCAGATTTTCATAGTCTTTATAGAAATAATCCGAAAACGGTATATGGCGGTAATCAAAATTGCCGTTTTTCTTTTTGTTAATCCTTTTTATTATTTTATCAGCTGCTTTATCGGCTTCTTTATTTCTTTCCGAAACCTTATTTTTATCGGATAAATCGTAAATCGGTGTCCAGGTGTCGGGCATTCTGACGGAATACTGTGCCTTGACAGCAATATTCTTTTCTGCAAGCATTTTCTTTATGATTTTGCTTGCACCGCCCGAAAATCCGCCGTAGGTTGCAACGGTGAAAATATAATTGCCGTTTGTTTTTATATTCAGTTTATCAATGAAACGGCAGAGGGTAACCGGCAGACCGAAGTTATAAACAGGAAAAACAAAGCCGATGTTTTCGCTTTTGTCAGCGATAAAATTATATAATTCCTTTTTCAGACATTCAGTTATGTCGGCATATCTGTCGCCCGTTTTTTCTGCAATCACTTTTGCAACATGACGGCTGTTGCCTGTTGCGGAAAAATAAAAAATCACGATGTCACCCCCGTTGATATTGACTATTATAATATATTTCTTTATACTTATCAATAAGGAGATGGTTATATGAATTTCAATCTTCACGAAAAAGCAAAAGAAAACATAATTGTTGTTGCCCACAGAGGCGCAAGCGGAGGCAATATTCCGTGCAACACAATGGCGGCTTACGAAATCGCACTTAAGCAGGGTGCGGATATGATAGAGGTTGATGTCAGCTGCAGCAAAGACGGAAAGCTCTTTCTTTTTCATCCCGGAATGGAGAAAGAACACCTCGGAAAAAGAACTCTTTTGCCCCGGTTTAATTACGATAAAATCAAAAAATTCCGTTATGTAAACTACGACAGAACACCCACTCAATTTCCTATTGCGGATTTTGATGAACTTCTCGAAAATTTTAAAGGCAGATGTTTTATAAATATTGACAAATTCTGGAGCAATCCTCAAAAGATTTATGAAGCCGTGAAACGCCACGGAATGACCGACCAGATGCTTGTCAAAAGCAAGCCGTCGGATAAGGTTTTCAAAATCCTTGAAGAAGTTGCACCCGAAATACCGTTCATGCCGATTGTCAGGGATGAACATCCGCTTCACGAAATGCTTTTGAAGAGCAACATCAACTATGTTGGCGTTGAGGTGCTGTTTGAAAAAGGGAATTCATATGTTGCGAGCGATGAATTCATTGAAAGGATGCACCGTGACAATGTTCTTGTGTGGATGAATTCGATTATTTATGACTACAAAGAACAGCTTTCGGGCGGTCACAGCGACGATACCGCACTTACCGTCAGTGAGGACTACGGCTGGGGCTGGATTGCCGACAAGGGCGTTGACATGATTCAGACTGACTGGACAATGATGCTTGTCGATTATCTGAAACGTTCGGATAAATACTACCGCAAATAAGATAACCCCGTTTGGAATTAACCAAACGGGGCATTTTCATGCGTGTTTCTTTACATATTCTTCAACAGTCATACCGTTGATAAGAATTTCCGTGAGTTCAATCTTGTGGCTATATATTGTTGCTTTTACCGTGAAATTCAGGTTTTCAGCCGTAACAACATAATCTTCCCCGTAATCGGAAAACATTTCATAAAACAAGTCCCGAGGAAAATTATCGCTGTATATTCCTGATTCTTCACTAAAATAATCATAATCGCTTTTGAGGTAGAGCTTTTCTTTCGGCTTTTTTTCGGAGAAACCCGTAACGGAATAAAGTCCGTTATCACCTTTTTCTATTATAGCGTATTTGCTGTTGTCACGGTAAGGCGGGGTTGTGCCTTTTATCGGCGCATAGATATAAGCCGTGCCTGCCCACCCGTCATAATGTGCCGAAATGCCGTCAACCTCAAAAATGAATTCCTTGCCTTTGTTGGCAATCAGCCATTCCGTGACGGGTCTTATCGCGGTAAGTGACAGTGCAAACGCAAGCTGAATTGCAACCAGAATGATTATCGGAAGCTTTTTACGCATTGGTCTCATCCTCCCTTGCTTTAAAAGTTTTTGAGAGCTTTCTGTTGATGAGAAGCAGGGCGGCACCCATAACAATGCAGGCAATTCCGCTGTAAACCAAATCCCAGTTGCCCATTATAAGTGTCACATAAATGATGTAGCAAATCATTAGCAGTCCGAGATTCACCGTCAGCATCTTTGCATTCTTTATACCGCTGATAATGAGGATAATGCTTGATGCGAGAGAAAGCAGAGAAATAACTATCTGCAGTTCTTCGCCGTATGAAAACTGTTCGAGAACCGAACTTCCGCCGAGAACAAAAGAGGTTAATGCCGTTACGGAAAGAAAGGCGGTTTTAACGGGATTCTTTCCGAGATCTTTTCTGCCGATAAAAAACGCAAGTGCAATAATAACTATTGAAACAATAAAGGGGAACACTGCGTATCCGTCCTGCTTGTATTCATCAAGCAGTCTTTCCGTGATAACGCAGAGAACGGCATTAATAACGGTAATACACGGAACGGCAAAATATCTGAACGGATAGGACGAATCACTGTTTTTATCTGCCGCATAGAGAAGAGCGAAAACGGCAAGGAGCAGATAAAACAGAATGGTGAGCGGCTGCTGACCTGTTATGCAGAGCGACGAAACAACTAAAAATGCGGCTGAAATGACCGAAACCCAGACGGAGTATTTATGCTTCGTGTCAGACCCTTTTGATTTGAAAACAAAAAGAAGTCCTGCCGCAAAGAGGGGGATAAGCACCGCCGCATATTCTGCTTCGGTAAAAATATTCCATGTGCATATGCAGGCAAAATATGCCGTAAGAGGAAACACGGAATTGAGAACAAATGCCATAGGTAAAACCAAAAGCGCATCAATTACCAGAAGTTTTTCAAAGCTGAGGTCTGCCCCGAAGTTGGCATTGACAAGAGCATTTGTGATTGCAAGTCCCGCTGTCCATGCAACACACGCACTCTCACACCATGATATGCTGTCTTTTTTCTTTGAATAAGCATAAAATGCAACCGCACTTCCTGCGATAAGAGGAAGAAACATAAGTGCGGCAAGAAGTGCTTCGGGAATTTCGTCCCAGAAGCAAGCAAAGACAATCACGATTCCGGTCACGGTCAGAAGCGTGCCAAGCGTTGCAAAAACAATGTTCATTGCCTTGCGGTTGTCCTTTTTTGTTGCCTCAAGTCCGACGTTGCGTTTTTCGCCGTAAATGATTTCTTCAAGACTTACCCCGAAAACATCGGCAAGCACACCGAGCATTTCAATATCCGGCTGAGTTCTGTCATTTTCCCAGCTTGAAACGGTCTGCCTTGTGACGTTGATTTTTTCGGCGAGGGAGTCTTGAGTCAGCTTTCTTTCGTTTCTTAACTTTTTAATATTTTTTGAAACCTTTGCCATTTTTTCACCTCCCGTGAATTAAACGGAGTCTTTCCGTGACTTAATTTAATCATAAATCACTTAAAAAGTCACGCAACAAAGTGTTGCATACGCATTTTTAAATAAAAAACAGGGAATGCGCATATGCATTCCCTGTTTTGAGCATTAATAACCCTGAATATATGATGCGATATGATATCCCATGGGATACGGTTCAACCTCGGGTGAATCAATGAAGGTTCTGAGAATATGGTAGAATACCAGCTTCTGTTCCTTGCAGCTTCTTGAGCGCACGTTGTCAAGCACTATTTCAGCCTTAAGAAAAGTCAGAACATCATCGTTGTCATCAATGAACGAATCAACATGAACATATTCAAATTCGGGAAGTCTGTATTCCACAACATAATCTTCGAGGTCATAGCCTTCCTTTTTGAAAAATATGCGGTCATATTTCAAAAGCCATTTAACAACTTCCGTTTTGAATTCCCGTTCGGTCAGAAGATTAAGCTCGCTCATTTTTCAATGCCGAGTTCCTTACAGCAGTCGCAAACGATTTTCTGCATTTCTTCCATCTTTTTTTCGATATCCGCAACAAGAGCAAACTGTGTGCGGCATCTTACGAGGTTGTGTTCGGGATATTCTGTTTTGAAATATGTATCGCCGTTGATGAAATCGCCGAGGAAACGCATACCGCATTCAAGCGTCATGAGCTTTGAAGAGAATGCGAGCTGTTCAATTTCGTTTTTGGTAAGGCTTTCACCTGCGGTGGTGAGATAGCCGAGTGTGTATGCCTTGAAGTTATCAAGGCTGAGTGAAACCTTTGAAACATCCTTTTCATCCTCTGCGGCGGTGTTTGCACCGAAACGGATGCTGTCGCCGAAATCGTAGAGCGAAAGACCGGGCATAACCGTATCAAGGTCAACAACGCAGATACCTTCGTTTGTCTTGTTGTCAAACATAACGTTGTTGAGTTTTGTATCGTTATGAGTTACTCTTAACGGAAGCTCGCCTGCATTGAGCATATCAAGAAGAATTGAACAATCACTTTCTCTGTCAAGAACAAACTTTATTTCTTCTTCCGCCTGAAAAGCTCTGCCCGAAAGATTATCGGCAACAGCTTTTTTGAAATCGGCAAATCTTGAAACGGTGTTGTGGAAATTGGGGATTGTTTCTGTCAGAGAATCAATGGGGTAATCGGCAAGTATGCACTGGAATTTGCCGAATGCCTTTGCCGCATTGAAGAATACTTCGGGATTTTCAACGCTCTGGCATGAATGAGCGTCAGAGATGAAGTTATAGCATCTCCAGAAACGGTTTTTGCCGTCAATATAATAAGGCTTACCGTCTTTTGCAGGGATAACATAAAGGCATTCTCTTTCGGTGTCTCCGCCGTTTTTCTTTACATAGTCACGCATATATTTTGTAACACCCATAACATTTTCCATGAGTGCTTCAGGCTGTTTAAAAACATATGTGTTAAGCTCCTGAACGAGATATTTATTGATTTTTCCGCTTTCTTCACGGAAATCAAAAACATATGTGTTGTTTATATGACCGTCGCGAAGCTGTGAGCTGTTTTCAAATTCGCCGTCAAAATCAAATGCATTGAGAAGCTCTGTAACAATTGTATTATCCAAGGAAAGTCACACCTTTCTGAAATCTATGTCTCCGAAAAATTCGGGTCTGTGAAAATCGGGTTTTTCTGTTTTTACGGGAAAAAACGAACCGAAATGCGGATTATCCGATAACTCCGCGCACTTATAAAAATTGCCCTTTACCATTGTTTCTCTTATATGATAATCCGTGCCGTAAAGTGCGGATATAAGCTTTTCGGGAATGATTATTTCATAACCCCATGCTGTTTTGCCGTCTTCGGTTATCTCCATTGTTCCGATAACCGGTTCGATATCGGTGAGCGATTTGATAAAAACTCTGTCTTCGCGGCATGTGCCGATTTCCGAGAGGTAAACGCCGTTTTTGTTAACCTCAAAATTTATATAGCGGTTATCGTTTCCAACGGGCATAAGGAAAACTTCCAGACAGCTGTCCGTGTAAACAGGGTCATCGCGTTTGGTGCAATTGCACAGGGGATTTTCTTCAAATGACCACAAAAGAACGTGTATCCCTTCCCCCTCAACGGCGAAAATCGCCGCATAGCTTTCGGGATGAAAACCTCCGTCTTTCTCCCACGGGAAATTTGCTATTTCACCGACGGGAAAATCTTTTATAAAGTCCGTGCTTTTAAATATCGGAGCAATCAAACAAATCACCTCCGTCTGTTATATATTATAAAACATTATACTATATGGGGAGTGAATAGTCAATAAAAATAACGGGTACGGAAAACCGTACCCGTTAAAAATTTGCAATTACATAGCTTCAACGATAGCTTTTGTATCTCTTGCGATAACAAGCTCTTCGTTTGTGGGAAGAACATAAACCTTAACCTTTGAGTTTGCGGTTGAGATTTCGCCTTCCTTGCCTCTGCGCATGATTTCGTTTGCTTCTGCGTCAAGCTCAACGCCGAGATATGCAAGGTTATTACAAACGTCTGCACGAAGGTCGATTGTGTTTTCGCCGATACCGCCTGTGAACACGATAGCGTCAACGCCGTTCATGGCTGCAACATAGCTGCCGATGAGCTTGCGTACCTGATATTTCTGAATGCTTCTTGCAAGGTGTGCTCTTTCGTTGCCTTCTGCTTCTGCAGCGGAAACGTCTCTGTCGTCACTGCCTACGCCCGAAATACCGAGAACGCCTGACTTCTTGTTGAGAATGGTGTCTGTTTCAGCGGGAGTCCAGCCTTCCTTCTGCTGAAGATAGGTGATAACGGAGGGGTCAACAGCGCCGCAGCGTGTACCCATGATGAAACCGTCGAGGGGAGTGAGACCCATGCTTGTGTCGATGCACTTGCCGCCCTTGACAGCGGTGATTGATGAACCGTTGCCGAGGTGACAGGTAACAATCTTGAGGTCTTCGATGTTCTTGCCCATAACCTCTGCGCATCTTGCGCTTACGAAACGGTGAGATGTGCCGTGGAAGCCGTAGCGGCGAACCTGATACTTCTCATAATATTCATAGGGAATGGGGAAAATATATGCTTCGGGGGGCATTGTTGAATGGAATGCGTTATCAAAAACAACAACCTGAGGAAGGTCTTTTCCGAAAACGTCGATGCAAGCTTTGATACCCTGAATGTGTGCGGGGTTGTGGAGAGGAGCGAGGTCGCAAAGGCTTTCGATGCCTGCAATAACTTCGTCTGTAACGAGGGTGCTTTCCTTGAAGAGAGCGCCGCCCTGAACTATTCTGTGACCGATAGCTGAGATTTCGCTCAGGTCATCAATAACTTTTGATGCACCTTCGGTAAGAGCCTTTTTAACCTGAAGGAAAGCTTCTGTGTGGTTAGCCATGAATACGGGAGTTTCAAACTTTTCGCCGTTTGCAGAGCCGCCGATAAAGCTGTCTGCATTACCGATTTTTTCGCAGTTACCCTTTGCAAGAACGGATTCGTTCTCCATATCAAAAAGCTGATACTTGAGTGATGAACTGCCGCAGTTGATTACAAGAATTTTCAATTTTAACACTCCTAATAGTGAATATTTGCTTGATTTAAGCTCTTAACTGTTATATTATATACTTATATTTCCATTTTTTCAAGTGTTTATTACATTAAATTATCATGAAAGGTTACGGAAATGAAGGTTGCGGGAATAATAGCTGAATTCAATCCTTTTCATAACGGGCATGCGCTTCTTGTGCAAAAAGCACGTGAGGCGGGGTATACCCATGTCATTGCGGTTATGAGCGGCAATTTTGTTCAGAGGGGAGAGCCTGCCGTTTTTCATCATTCCGTAAGAACAAAAGCGGCTCTTGAAAACGGCGTTGACCTTGTATTGCAGCTTCCGGGTGTGTACGCAATGTCAGGTGCGCAGAGCTTTGCAAGGGCAGGTGCGGAAATCCTTGACGGCTTCGGCTGCGTTGATTCAATCGTTTTCGGCAGTGAGTGCAGCAATGCGGACTTGCTTTCACAAACGGCAGATGCGATATACGGCGAAGAAATAAAGCCGATTCTTTCGGAAGAACTGAGCAAAGGAATCTCGTTTGCTTCGGCAAGAGAAAATGCACTCAGAGCAATAAATCCCGTATATGCCGACATAGTAAAAAGTCCCAACAATATCCTCGGAGTTGAATATATTGCCGCATTAAAAAGACTGAAAAGCCGGATAATTCCCGTAACATTTGAAAGAGTCGGTGCGGCACACGATTCCCATGAAGCAAACGGAAATATTGCCGGTGCATCGCTGATAAGGGAGCTTATAAGGAATAAAAGTGAATGGAGAAACCTTGTTCCCGAAAGTGCAAAAGAAATTTATTGCGATGCTGATATTGCAGATATGAAGAGAATTGAGAATGCCGTTCTTTATAAAATACGCACGGTTTCTGCAGCGGAAATTTCAAAAGTTCCCGATGTGAGCGAGGGGATTGAAAACAGAATCCTTTCTGCCGCCAAGCAGGCGAGAAGCCTTGAAGAGCTTTATTCTCTTGCAAAAACCAAGCGGTATTCACACGCGAGAATCAGGAGAATTATATGGAATTGCTTTCTCGGAGTTACGGCGGATGACCTTGATTTATCTGTTCCGTATATAAGGATTTCAGGTTTCAATAAGAATGGTGCAGAGCTTATAAAAGCAGCAAAACAAACAGCAGTTCTTCCTGTTATTTCCAAACCGGCAGACCTTTCGGCGCTCGGAGAAGCTGCACAGAGAGTGTTTTCTCTCGAATGTACGGCAGGGGATATATATGCTCTTTGCACGGAGAATCCCGATGTATGCGGAACAGAAAAAAGTCTTCGCCCCGTGATACATATTTAGTAATTAATTCTATGACTTGTAGAAAGAAACCTTAACTGCGGAAGATTCAGCGGCTTGGGTTTCTTTTTGTCATATTTAACAAAAACGGTGAAAATATGCACAAAAATATATTTATATATTTACAAAATTTCGTATGATTGCACAAATAATTTTTTTATAAAATATTTTTTAAATAAAAGCTTGACTTTTTTACGGTATTGGAATATAATGCTAAACTGCATATTATACTGGAATTTAATACCCTATATTTTACACTTATTTTGCGTATAGATTATTAATATATAGGAGAAATTCCACAGTAAATTTTCGGCTTTCCACAAAATGGAAATTTCAAAGAAACGGAGTGAGTTTAGCCTAATGCTGAAAGTTAATCCCGTTAAACGAGGAAGCTGCACACGCATGAGCTTCGGCAAAATCAATGAGGTTATGGATATGCCTAACCTGATTGAAATCCAGAAGTCCTCCTATCAGTGGTTCATTGAAACCGGTCTTAAGGAGGTTTTCCGTGATATGGCGGATATCACGGACTACACAGGAAACTGGGTTCTCAGCTTCATTGATTACCGCATGGACGATAAGCCCAAGTATACGGTTCGCGAATGCAAAGAGCGCGATGCCACTTATGCGGCTCCCATGAGAGTAACAGTGCGTCTGCAAAACAAAGAGACAGGAATTATCAAGGAATCTGAAGTCTACATGGGTGATTTCCCCATAATGACCGAGAGCGGTACTTTTGTTATCAACGGTGCTGAACGTGTTATCGTTTCTCAGCTCGTTCGTTCTCCCGGCGTTTATTACGGAATGACACATGATAAGACGGGTATCGAGCTTTATACAAGTACCATCAACCCCAACAGAGGTGCATGGCTTGAGTATGAAACCGATATCAACGATATTTTCTATGTCCGTATCGACAAAAACAGAAAGATTTATATTACTGCGTTTATCCGTGCACTCGGTCTGAGCTCAAACGATGATATCCGCCGTTTCTTCGGTGAGGATGCAAAGCTTGAAGCTACCATGGAAAAGGATGAAACGAGAAACACTGAAGAAGCTCTCATGGAAGTATTCAAGAAGCTTCGTCCCGGTGAACCCGTAACCCTTGAATCCGCACAGCAGCACATTGACAATCTTTTCTTCGATCCGCACAGATATGACATTTCCAGAGTGGGCCGTTATAAATACAACAAAAAGCTTTCTCTGCTCAACCGTCTCCCCGGCTGCAAGGTTGCACAGCCCGTTATTTCCGAATACACAGGCGAGCTTCTTGCTGAGCCCGGTGAGATTCTCACAAAGCAGAAGGCTCTTGAAATAGAGCAGGCTGGTGTTATGAAGGTTGTTGTTGCCTGCGAGGACGGCAGCGAGCTGTTCGTTATCTCCAACGGCATGACAGACCCCGCAGCACTTCTCCCTGCAGATATCACCAAAGAAGAACTTGATGCAATCGGCATCAACGAAAAGGTTCGCTTCTCCGTTCTTCACGAAATCGTTGAAAAGTGCGGCGAAGACAAAGCGGCTCTTCTTGCTGAAATGGCAGAGCGCTGCGATGACCTTATTCCCAAGCACATCATTGTTGACGATATCTTTGCATCTGTCAACTACGTTAACTGCCTTACCAAGCGTGTCGGCAATGTTGACGATATAGACCATCTCGGCAACAGACGTATCCGTTCCGTAGGCGAGCTTCTTCAGAATCAGTTCAGAATCGGTCTCGCAAGAATGGAAAGAGTTGTCCGCGAAAGAATGGCCATCCAGGCTCAGGAAGATGAAGATAAGATCACTCCGCAGACTCTTATCAACATCCGTCCCGTAATGGTAGCAATCAGAGAGTTCTTCGGTTCATCACCGCTTTCGCAGTTCATGGACCAGTCCAACCCTCTTGCAGAACTTACTCATAAGCGCCGTCTTTCGGCTCTCGGTCCCGGCGGTCTTTCACGAGACAGAGCAGGTTTCGAGGTTCGAGACGTTCACTATACACACTACGGCAGAATGTGCCCCATTGAGACCCCCGAAGGTCCCAACATCGGTCTTATCTCCTACCTTGCAACTTTCGCAAGAATCAATGAATATGGCTTCATCGAAGCACCTTTCAGAAAGATTGACAAAGAAACAGGCAAGGTTCTCGACGAAGTTATCTATATGACAGCTGATGAAGAAGACGAGTTTGTAGTTGCTCAGGCAAACGCACCGCTTGACAGCGAAAACCGCTTCGCAAAAGATAAGATTACCGCAAGATACAGAGACGAATTCATGGAGGTAGACAGCACCACCGTTGACTACATGGATGTTTCTCCCAAGATGGTTGTTTCAGTTGCAACCGCAATGATTCCTTTCCTTGAGAACGACGACGCAAACCGTGCTCTCATGGGTTCTAACATGCAGAAGCAGGCTGTTCCTCTTCTTAAGACAGATGCCCCCATCGTCGGTACAGGTATGGAATACAAAGCCGCTGTTGACTCGGGCGTAACGGTTCTTGCAGCAGAAGGCGGTACAGTAACAAAGGTCTGCGCAGACGGTATCACCGTTATGGGTGACAGCGGTACAAGCAGATACTACGAGCTTATCAAATTCATGCGCTCCAACCAGGGCACATGTATCAACCAGCGTCCCATCGTTAAAGTCGGACAGAGAGTTGAAAGGAACGAAGTTATCGCAGACGGTCCCGCAACCGACCACGGCGAAATCAGCCTTGGTAAAAACGCTCTTGTCGGCTTCATGACATGGGAAGGCTATAACTACGAAGACGCCGTTCTTGTTAACGAAAAAATTGTTCGTGACGACGTTTACACATCAATCCACATTGAAGAATACGAAACCGAAGCAAGAGATACGAAGCTCGGACCCGAAGAAATCACAAGAGATATTCCCAACGTCGGCGAGGATGCTCTCGGCAACCTTGACGAACGCGGTATTATCAGAATCGGTGCAGAGGTTCAGTCGGGCGATATTCTCGTAGGTAAGGTTACTCCCAAGGGTGAGACCGAGCTTACAGCAGAAGAGAGACTTCTCCGCGCAATCTTCGGCGAAAAGGCAAAGGAAGTCAGAGACACCTCTCCCAAGGTTCCTCACGGTGAATACGGTATCGTTGTTAATGTTGAAGTTTTCACAAGAGAAAACAGCGATGAGCTTTCACCCGGTGTAAACAAGGTTGTTCGCTGCTATATCGCTCAGAAGCGTAAGCTTTCAGTCGGCGACAAGATGGCAGGCCGCCACGGTAACAAGGGTGTTGTTTCAAGAATTCTTCCTCAGGAAGATATGCCCTTCCTTCCCGACGGTACTCCTCTTGATATCGTTCTTAACCCCCTCGGCGTTCCTTCCCGAATGAATATCGGTCAGGTTCTTGAGGTTCACCTCGGATTTGCCGCAAGAGCACTCGGATACAAAATGATGACTCCCGTATTCGACGGTGCACACGAAGAAGACATCACCGAGGCGTTCAAAGAAGCAAACAGAGTTGCAATGGAAGAGGCTGAAAAGGAAGCAGCTGCAAAGGGTGTTGAATTTGACCCCTCAACAGTTCCTCAGCTCCGTCTTGACTGCAAATCAATTCTTACCGACGGCAGAACGGGCAGAAAGTTCGATAACCCCGTAACAGTCGGTGTCATGTATTATCTTAAGCTGCATCACCTTGTTGACGATAAGATTCATGCCCGTTCAACAGGTCCTTACTCACTCGTTACCCAACAGCCCCTCGGCGGTAAAGCTCAGTTCGGCGGTCAGCGTTTCGGTGAAATGGAAGTTTGGGCACTTGAAGCTTACGGTGCAGCCTATACTCTTCAGGAAATTCTTACCGTTAAGTCCGATGACGTTGTCGGTCGTGTAAAGACCTACGAAGCAATCGTCAAGGGCAAAAACGTTCCCACCCCCGGTATTCCCGAATCCTTCAAGGTTCTCATCAAGGAACTTCAGGCGCTTGCGCTTGACATCAAGGTTCTCGACGAAAACAATGAAGAAATCGACCTTCGTCAGTCATTTGACAATGACGATACAGGCTTTGTTTCGGATGATAAGGCATTCCAGAGTGTCAACGATGCCGAACAGAGTGACGATTTCATGATTGACGAGGACAGTGCCGATAACGATATCTTTATCAGAGATACAGACGGCGATGATGATATGTTTGATGACTTGCAGGATGAACTTGGAGTTGAGGACTACGGCTTTGACTTCGAAACTTCGGAGGACGATTATGAATAATCGCCTGCTCCAAAAATCTAACGGAAGGGGCATCGTTTAATGGAAAATATTGAATCCAACAGCAACCTTACTTTTGAATCCATAAAAATCGGCCTTGCTTCACCCGACCAGATAAGAGAATGGTCGTACGGCGAAGTAAAGAAGCCCGAAACCATAAACTACAGAACTCTCAAGCCTGAAAAGGACGGTCTTTTCTGCGAAAAGATTTTCGGACCCCAGAAGGACTGGGAGTGCCACTGCGGAAAATATAAGAGAATCCGCTATAAAGGCAAAGTCTGCGAACGCTGCGGTGTTGAAATCACAAGAGCAAAGGTTCGCCGTGAGAGAATGGGTCATATCGAACTCGCAACACCCGTTTCTCACATCTGGTATTTCAAGGGTATTCCTTCAAGAATGGGACTTATCCTCGATATATCTCCCAGAGACCTCGAAAAGGTTCTCTATTTTGCAAAGCACATCGTCATCGATCCCGGTGACACACCTCTTGAAAAATATCAGACTCTCGATGAGAAGGATTACGAAGAGTACAGACTTCGCTACGAGGATGACTTCAGAGCAGGTATGGGTGCTGAGGCAATCAAGGAGCTTCTTGCGGAAATCGACCTTGAAGACCTTTCCGCAAAGCTTAAAGATGAAATGGAATCCGCTTCGGGTCAGAAGAGAGCAAAGGCTCTCAAGCGCCTTGAAGTTGTAGAAGCATTCAGACAGTCAGGCAACAGACCCGAATGGATGATTCTCGATGTAATTCCCGTAATTCCTCCCGAAATCAGACCCATGGTTCAGCTCGAAGGCGGCAGATTTGCTACCTCCGACCTCAATGACCTCTACAGACGCGTTATCAACAGAAATAACCGTCTTGCAAAGCTCATAGAACTCGGCTCTCCCGAAATCATTATCAGAAACGAAAAGAGAATGCTCCAGGAAGCTGTTGACGCTCTTATCGACAACGGCAGACGCGGCAGACCCGTTACAGGTCCCAACAACAGAGCACTCAAATCTCTTTCCGATATGCTTAAGGGTAAGCAGGGTCGTTTCAGACAGAATCTTCTCGGCAAACGTGTTGAC
>JAFWYP010000060.1 GCA_017517665.1 Clostridia bacterium
GCATATGGCTCAAACTTCTTCTGAATGAAGAGCTTACAAGCGAAGAAGCATCCCGTTCGGGATGGCAAAGCCTGCAGTCGCTTTATGCAATCGGTTCGGGCGGACTTTTCGGACTCGGCTTCGGTAATTCAAAACAGAAGCATATGTATATTCCCGAACCGCAGAATGACTTTGTTTTCGCGGTTGTATGTGAAGAACTCGGATTTGTCAGAGCTATTCTCATAATATTGCTTTTTATCTGTCTTGTTGGAAGAGGCTTTGTTATAGGACTTCGAGCAAGAAGCAGATATGAAGCTATGCTTGCCATGGGTATCAGCTTTCAGGTTGGTTTGCAGGCGGCATTGAATATTGCCGTTGTAACTTCAACCGTACCGAACACAGGTATCAGTTTACCGTTTTTCAGCTACGGCGGCACATCGCTTATCATGCTGCTTGTTGAAATGGGAATGGTACTTGCGGTTTCAAGAAACAGCGAAAGGAAGAACGGATAATGCTTGATAATAAAAGAATTCTTATAGCAACGGGCGGAACGGGCGGACATATAAACCCCGCCCTCGGTACCGCAGGTTACATAAAAGAAAAAAATCCTTCTGCGGAAATTGTGTTTGTCGGAACTGCCGATAAAATGGAAGCAAGGCTTGTTCCCGAAGCAGGTTATGAGCTTCGCACAATAGAAATCAGCGGATTCTGGCGCAGCTTCTCTTTGAGTGCGATAAAACATAATATCGGCACGCTGCTTAAGCTTCTCAAATCATCGTCGCAGGCGAAAAAAATCATCAAAAATTTTAAACCCGACCTTGTTATAGGTTTCGGCGGATATGTAAGCGGACCGGTTTTGCGCATGGCTGCCAAAATGGGTATTCCTACCGCCATTCATGAGCAGAACGCTTTCCCGGGGGTTACAAACAAGGCTCTTGCAGGTAAGGTGGACAGAGTTATGCTTACCGCAATTCAGGCTGAAAAATATATAAAATCAAAAAATCCCTGCGTGCTTACGGGACTTCCCATAAGAGGAGATATTCTTAAGGGTGACAGAGATTTTGCCCGTGCTGAACTCGGACTTGCGGATGATAAACCTCTTATTCTTTCAATGGGCGGAAGTCTCGGTGCAAGGCCCGTTAATGAAGCGGTAAAGAGTCTTATTCTCAATAAATATAAGGATAATGACTGTGTGTTTCTTCATGCAACAGGAAAAGACAGCGAAAAATTCAAGAGAGAGCTTGTGGAAAACGGTGTTGACCTTGCGAAGAATCCTCATATAAAAATCGTTGAGTATATTGATATTCCGAAATGTCTTCCCGCGGCAGACCTTGTTATCGGTCGCTCGGGCGCAAGCACATTGAGCGAGCTTCAGGCACTCGGAAAGCCCTCTATTCTTATTCCTTCGCCTTATGTAACCGAAAACCACCAGTATCACAATGCAATGGCTCTTGTTGAAAACGGTGCGGCGGTTATTCTTGAAGAAAAGAATCTGACAGCGGAATCAATAACCGAAAAGGTCAATGAACTTATCGGTGACAGAGCAAAACTTGAAAAAATCGGCAGATGTGCAAAGGAAATGGCTGTTTCGGATGCAACGGCAAGAATTTATGACACTATCTGTGAAATAGTAAAATAATCACATTGAACACACTTCCTGAATAATATGGAAACATAGTGAGGTGTGTGGATAATGGGAAAATTTATAATAAACGGCGGAAAAAAGCTTGACGGAAGAATTGATTTGCAAGGCTCTAAAAACAGCGCGCTGCCGATTCTTTCGGCTTGTGTCGCCGTTGACGGAATCAGCGTTATACATAACTGCCCCGATTTGACCGATGTATCGGCGGCACTTAAAATTCTTGAGTGCATCGGATGCAGGGTTAAACGAGAGGGAAGCACTGTTACCGTTGATTCAACAGTTGTGAACCGATTTGATATTCCTGATAACCTCATGCGGGAAATGCGCTCGTCAATAGTTTTTCTCGGTGCATTGATTTCCCGTTTCGGTGCGGCTTCTGTGTCTTCACCGGGAGGGTGTGAAATAGGTCTGCGTCCGATTGATTTGCACCTCTCCGCATTGAGAAGAATGAATGTCCGGATTAATGAAACCGGCGGAGTGCTTGAATGCACGACGGACGGTCTTTGCGGTGCAAATATAAATCTTTCATTCCCGAGTGTTGGAGCAACAGAAAATATTATGCTCGCTTCTGTGGGTGCATCGGGTGAAACCGTTATAACAAATGCCGCAAGAGAACCCGAAATTGTTGACCTTGCGGATTTTCTCACGTCCTGCGGTGCTGTGATTTATGGCGCGGGCGAGAGTGTTATAAGGATTAAACCATGCAGAAAGCTTTCTTCTGCTGAACACACAGTGATACCCGACAGAATCGTTGCGTCAACATTTATGGCGTGTGTTGCATCGGCAGGTGGAAAAGCTCTTATCGAAGGAGTGTGCAGAGAGTACCTTGCTCCTGTGATTCCTGTTTTTGAAGCGGCGGGATGTGATATAGCTTTCAGAAAAAACGAGCTTTTCATCAAAGCTCCGGAACGGCTTTCAAGAGTGAAATCTGTTGTTACTATGCCGTATCCGGGATTTCCTACCGATTCTCAGGCAATAATAATGGCGATGCTCGCAAAATCACGCGGAACAAGCATTATCAGCGAAAAAATATTTGAAAACAGATTCAGACACGTGCCCGAGCTGATAAAAATGGGTGCGGATATAAGAGTTGAGGACGGCAGAGTGGCTGTCATTGAAGGAGTAAAAAAACTTTACGGTGCCAACGTCACATCATGCGATTTACGCGGAGGCTGTGCGCTGGCGGTTGCCGCACTCGGTGCGGAAGGCAAAACGGTTGTGGATGAAATCTATCATATTGACAGAGGGTGCGAGACTTTGGAAACAAGTCTTTCACAGCTCGGTGCGGAAATAAAAAGAGAATGAAAATGGCGGGATGAAAATGAATACAGAAAATAACGGTATGGGACAGCAGCGCAGATTGACCCCCGAAGAAAGACAAATCAGAGTAAAACAGCTTAAACGAAAAAGAAATATCCGTAAGGCAATTGTTATTATCGGATTTTTACTGATATTAAGCCTTATCATAAGCCCCGTCCTGATTCTGACGCTTTTCAGAGTCAAGTCCTTTACGGTAGAGGGAGTGGGTAAATATACTCAGGAAGAGATTATATCGGCAAGCGGAATAGCACTCGGAAAAAATCTGCTTTTTGCCGACCTTGACGAAGCTTCGGACAATATAGAGAGAATTCTTCCGTTTACCGATGAAGTAAAGATAACAAAGAAGCTTCCTGACGGAATAATTATCAGATGCGATTCAACCGAAGCTGCATTTGCAATTGCAATGCCCAACGGTCTCTATGCACTCACAAACGAAAATCTCAAGGTGCTTGAACTTTCGGGAAAACTGCCTTCAGGCATTTCTCTTATAACGGGTGTTGTTCCTTACAGTGCGGAAATCGGTGAGATTGCAGCTTTTGACGTTATTAAGGATGGAGAAAAGAAAGAGGAGTTTGTTGATGAAACTCTGCATCTTCTTCTTGAAATTACGGGCGCGATTGCGAAAAACGAAACTAAAGATATCAATCTTATCAATGTTTCGGATAGGAACGATATTTATCTGATTTATCAGGGAAGAATCGTTCTCAATCTCGGCAACAGCAGTGAGCTTTCTTCAAAGCTTTCGCTCGGCACGAAGGTTATCAACAGCGAAAACTCAATTGACCCGTTCCAGTACGGAACGATTAATCTCACCGTTGTAACGGAAGCTGTTTTCAATCCTTCCGATATGAAGGATATTTCGGAAATCGTTTATTATCTTGAGAATTACACACCCGAAGAAGATGATGCAGATGACCCCGAAAATGAACCCGAATCCGATGAAAATGAGGAATAAAAAGCAATAAAAACGGAAATATAATGAAAAATATATATAAATTGTAAAAAAAACATTAAAATAGAAAGATTTTTTCAATTTGTTCTTGTTTTTTTTACAAATACATGGTAATATAATTCAGTATTATAAGGAAAAATAAAACCACAGGGGGTCATACCAATGGCATTTGAAATTGATAATGATTTTGAGAGTGCGGTTCAGATAAAGGTAATCGGTGTCGGCGGTGGCGGCGGAAACGCAGTTAACAGAATGATAACTTCAGGCGTTCTCGGTGCAGAATTCATCGCTGTAAACACAGATAAGCAGGTTCTTGTTCACTCAAAAGCAACACACAAAATCCAGATCGGTGAAAAGTCAACTCACGGTCAGGGCGCAGGCGGTAAGCCTGAAATCGGCGCAAAAGCCGCAGAAGAAAGCAGAGATTCCATCGCTGATGCTCTCAAGGGCACAGATATGGTGTTTATCACAACCGGCATGGGCGGCGGCACAGGTACAGGCGCAGCTCCCGTTATCGCTCAGGTTGCAAAGGATATGGGCTGCCTCACAATCGGCGTTGTAACAAAGCCCTTCAAGTTTGAAGGCCGCAGAAGAATGCTCCTTGCTCAGGACGGTATCGCAAAGCTTGCAGAGCATGTAGACAGCCTTATTGTTATCCCCAACGACAGACTTCGTGCTATTGACGACAGAAAGAAGACTATCGCTGAAGCATTCGCAGAGGCAGACGAAGTTCTCCTTCAGGGTGTTAAGAGCATTTCCGAGCTTATCAAGGTTCCCGGATTCATCAACCTCGACTTTGCCGACGTAACAAGCGTTATGAAGGATGCAGGCTATGCTCACATGGGCGTAGGCAGAGCAAAGGGCAAGGACAAGGCAGAAACCGCAGCAAACGCAGCAGTTTCCAGTCCTCTTCTCGAAACATCAATCGCAGGCGCAAAGGGTGTTATCATCAGCATTACCGCTTCCGATGACGTTGATCTTGAAGATGTTGAAAATGCAGCAGAAATCATCACCGCCAAGGCTCATGAAGATGCAAACATCACATGGGGTATCGCATTCGATCCCGACCTTGACGATGAAATGGTTATCACTGTTATCGCAACAGGCTTCGATTCAAAGCCTCAGGTTGAAGCTCCCAAGGCAGCAGCACCTGCAGCTCCCGCAAATCCCTTCTATTCAGCAGCAGCAAAGGCTCCTGCAGCAGCACCTGTTGCTCCCGCAGCTCCCGTTGCAGCACCTGCAGCTCCCAAAGCAGCACCTGCAGCAGTTCCTGCTGCTCCTTCTGCACCAACAGGCGCACCCAGCATTCCCCACTTCGGTTCATCCGTCAACGAAGTTAAGGAAGCTCCTGCAGCAGAAGCTCCCAAGGCAAGTGACAACGGCTTTGAGGACGACCAGTTCTATATCATGATTAACGACATAATCAAGGGTAAGGACAACCAGTAATTGCAAAACAATTATCCCGCATCTAAGGATGCGGGATTTTTTTATATATTTGCATTCATAAGTTTTTCAGCGGCAAAAATAATTTCTTTCTCAGAAAGCTCAAAGCCGAAATGGACTTCAATTATTCTGTTGTTGTCGCAGAAAACAAATCTGTTCCCTTTTTCGCCGTTTTCATCATGCTGTCTGTATATTTCATATTCTGCAGAACAGTCAATCTTTTTATAATCGAAAATATAATGATTATAAATCAACTCATTTTTGCATCTTTCAATAATAGGAGAGAAACGTACATCTGTTATTTCATATTTTAAATATAAGTCATCATCTTCTTCAATTGAATAAATTGTCCATGATGATTGTTTTATCAAAACGGATTCATCGACAAACTTTTCGCGGGATATCGTTTTGTTGCCTATATCCGCAAAAGCTGAAATATCAAGCGGTGCATCATCGTCGTGATAAATGTTGTATGATTTCACGAATATTTCGTCTGTGTGTTCTCGGACATGAGTATAAGGCTTCGGAATAATAATATAAGCAAAGATTCCTGCGGCAACATAAGCGATAACAAGAAAAACTGCAATAATGTTCTTGATTTTTATTTTGGCTTTATCTTCGCGCTCTGATTTGTAAACGGCACTTCTTATCTTTTTGAACAGATAAAACAGTATTACCGCGAACAAGATTAAACCGAGTATAAACAGTATATATCTTAATCTCAAAAATGAAAAAAATTCCAATACTGCGCTGAACAAATAGATGGGTGCCCAGAGAAGAACCTCGATTTTAATAAGCTTTTTTGTATCTGTGAATTCGCCGTTTTCTGCGGCGGATTTTGCTTTTTTATACCAAGAGAGATAGTTTATGATGTTATAGACTGAAAATCCGACTATAAATGGTGCATCCCATATTTTGTAAAGATGGTTATCTATTGCTTCGATAGGTTCTTTCCAAATCCGATATATAAAAGCGGCAAATAAAACGAGAAAACAAGTGGCAGCAAAACAATAATTGTATATTATCTCATGCTTTGCGAATTTATGTATGCATTCAATCTGAATTTCGGGGTCGGTTTCAATCGGGGGAGTGTTTTCGTCTTTGGTGCAGAATATGTGCATTTGACCTTGGTTTATAATATATTTCCATCCGCCCGAGGTACACATATCAATGAAATGCTGTCTGTCGGCAGAAACAACAGTACCCTCATTAACGGCTTTCGGATAATACACAACGGAAAAACGAAGCTTCTTCGGTTCGATTTTTTGGTATTTCCAGAAATATGAACCTATATCTTCTATGAGCCAGCCTTTTAAAGCCATTTTTTCAAGATGCTTTTCTATGTTTGTGTGGTCATAGAGTGAAAAGAATTCCATTCTGCGCTTTGTTTCTTTCATCATTTCTCCTCCTCAAATAATCGGCGATAGTCGTCAGCCTGCTTTTGAATGCGTTTATATTCGGTTTCAAGAATTTCTTTTCCTTTTTTGGTCAGAATATAGCTTCTTCTTCTGCCTTCAACTTTTGTTTCGCAGATTATTTCTTCATAAACGAATTGCTCAAGAAGATTATAGAGCGTGCCGGGACCAACGGAAATCCTGCTGTCGGTTATTTTTAAAACCTTTTCCATGATATCCGTACCGCAGCATTCGTCTTTAAGACATAAAAGAATATAAAACATCTGCTCTGTCAGCGTTTGAAATTTAGCTCTTGGCAATTCGCTTCACCACCTTTTATCGAATATCGACATTACAATTTGATTATAATATCGAATATCGTTATTGTCAAGAAAAAAAGAGCAGGCGATTGCCTGCTCTGAAGTTTTATTTGATTAAAATGCATCAACTGCCGCTTTTTCTGCTGCAAGACCTTTTTTATAGTTTTCAAGGAATGCCTTGAAGCCTTCAATGTCATCTGCATCGGGTCTGATTTCGGTTGAATCCTGACCTGCAAAAACTTTGTTTTCAAGATATTCGTCAAGTGCTTCGCTTTCACTCTTGCTTACCATATATTCGGCAAGGATAGCAACGCCCCAGGGACCGCCTTCACCGGCAGTTTTCATAACAGAAACGGGTGCGTTGAGTGCTGCGCCCATGATTTTCTGACCGGAAACGGGAGCTTTGAAGTAACCGCCGTGACCGAGAATTCTGTCAATCTTAACATCCTCGTCTGCAAGGATTTCCATGCCGATACTGAGAGTTGCCGCCGCAGATGAGAGCTGAACTCTTGCAAAGTTTTCAAGAGTGAACTTGCTTTCGGGTCCTCTGAAGAACATGGGCTTGCCGCTGTCAAGACCCGTGATAACTTCGCCTGAAATATAGTTATAAGCAACAAGACCGCCGCAGTCCTTGTCACCTTCAAGTGCTTTTTCAAACATCTTGTCAAGAACCTTGTAGATGCTGATATCCATGCCGAGTGCCTTGCACATTGAGGTGAACATTCCTGCCCATGCATCAATTTCGCCCGAGCAGTTGTTGCAGTGTACCATTGCAACGGGTTTGCCCGCGGGAGTTGTTACCATGTCAATTTCGGGATAAAGCTTTGAAAGTGCTTTTTCAAGAACAACCATAAGGAAAATGGATGTACCTGCGGAAACATTACCTGTTCTTACGCCGACGGAGTTTGTTGCAACCATTCCTGTGCCTGCGTCGCCTTCGGGGGGACAGAGGGGAATGCCTGCCTTGAATTCGCCTGTGGGGTCAAGAAGAAGTGCGCCTTCTTCGGTGAGAGTGCCTGCGTTTTCGCCTGCAACAAGCACCTTGGGAAGTATGTTTTCAATGTTCCAGGGGAACTGTGAAACTTTCTCGGAGAAAAGAGAAAGCATTTTTTTGTCGTAATCGTTTGTTTCGCTGTCTATGGGGAACATACCCGATGCTTCGCCCACACCGATAACCTTGTTGCCCGTCAATTTCCAATGAACATAAGCCGCAAGAGTTGCAATGTATTCAACGTCTTTAACGTGCTCCTCACCGTTCAGAATTGCCTGATAGAGATGAGCGATACTCCAACGCTGAGGAATGTTGAAATCAAAAAGTGCGCTGAGCTCTTCGGCTGCCTTTGCGGTTATGGTGTTTCTCCATGTTCTGAAAGGTGCAAGAAGATTACCGTCTTTGTCAAAAGCAAGATAGCCGTGCATCATGCCGCTGATACCGAGAGCGCCGACGGATGTGAGCTTTACACCGTATTTTTCAAAAACATTTGCCTTGAGCTTTGCAAATGCACCGCGAAGACCCTCCCAGACCTGTTCGAGGGGATAGGTCCATACTCCGTTATCGTAGCTGTTTTCCCAGTCGAAGCTTCCCGAAGCAAGAGGCTCATGATTTTTGCCGATAAGAACAGCTTTGATTCTTGTTGAACCGAACTCGATACCGAGAGCAGTCTGTGCGTTTTCAATTGCAAGCTTTATATTTTCCATGTAAATCAACTCCATATATAAAATACACATATTAATAATACCAAAATGTGACTCTGCCGTCAAGAATAAAAAGAAAAATGAATTGTGAACAAAAGATGCTTATTGTGTTGCAATTTTTATTTTGTTTTGATATAATATACTAAATATAAAGAGAATTGACAGGAGGAAAACTATGAGTCCTATCGGAATGGTAAAAGAAGGTTTTTCCAAGGTTAAAACCTATTGGAAAACACCCCCTTTGGGCAACTACATGAATTTTAAAGAAATCGTTTCTCTTGCAGGCGGCGGAATAGGTGTTAAGTTCATCATCACCTGCGTATCGGCAGTTCTGCTTTCCGCAACAAACGTTTTCGTCGGCAACACTATCGGTATCGAACCGATGAATATGTATTTCATTTATATTCTTGCTGTTATTATCAGTTTCCCGCTGACGATGTTCAGGGCATACATAATTGACAACGCTCGGAACAGAAAAGGCAAGTACAGACCTTATATTTTAACTATGGGTCTGCCCACGATTATTCTTTCGATAGGCTATTTCTGGATGCCATATGAAAAGATGGGCAGCCAGTTGACCAAATGTATCGTTGTTTTGCTTTTTAACATCGGTTTTCAGTTTTTTTATAACTTCCTCTACGATGCATACGATAACTATATCGTTGTTCTTTCTCCCAACACTCAGGAGAGAGCAAACGTATCATCAATCAAATCCGTTACCGATTCACTTGCTCCCACAATAACAAACGCAGTTATTCCTCTTCTTGCAAAAGGATTTATCGGAACAACCAATCTTAACGATATAAGAATTTACAGATATATATGGCCTCCCGTGCTTATTATCGGTTTCCTTCTGAGCGTTATTGTTTATGTTAATACCGAAGAAAAAATCGTTCAGGCAAAAACTCATGTTGTTCAGATTAAATTTATTGATGCTCTCCGTGCAGTTGCAAAGAATAAGTATTTCTGGGTTATCTCGCTTGCCGGCTGGCTCGGATTCCTTGAAGGTTCTTGCCTTAATATTCTCAACTGGCTCTATTCTTATCAGCATGCATGCTCAGCTGCACAGTATTCTCTTATTTACACAATTTACGGTAATGCATCGTTTTGGGGAATGCTTCTTGCTCCTTTTGCCATTAAGAAAATCGGTAAAAGAAACACCCTTATTCTTACCAATGCACTCAATATAGTTTTCATTGCCGCAATATATCCCGTTGTAAAGCATGCTGATATGAGTATTATGATATGGCTTGTTATGATTTGCCTCTGGTTCAACGCTCTTGTAGGTTCATTTGCTCATATTCTTACACCCGCATTGAACGGCGATATCCGTGACTATCAGCAGTATATCACAGGCGAAAGAATCGACGGTATGTTTGCCGCAGTCGGTCTTATCGGCAGTGTTGTCACAATGGCAACAAGCTCCGTTCTTCCTGCAATTTATGAAAAAGTCGGCTTCAACGAAACAAAGCTCAATGAGCTTCTTCCGAAGATTATTGCTCAGGAAGGCGAACTTCTTGACCCGACGAATGTTTATAATGTTCTTTATCACAGAGAAACTTTCATAAGCATTTTCGGCGTTCTTATCGCAGTTTCGATTCTCGGCGCAGCGATGAATGTTATTCCGTATTTCTTCTACGACCTCTCTGAAATCAAGCAGCAGGGTATGATCAAGGTTCTCAAAATCCGTGCTTTATTTGAAGATTACGGCAACGGTGTTCTTAAGGACAAGGATCTTGTTGAAGCAATTGAAATAATCAAAGAAGCAAATGATCTTGAAAATGCACAGCCGAAGAATCTCAAGGAATTCAAGGCGGCAAAGAGAAATGCTTCCGGCAAAGAAGAAAAGAAAGCAGCTAAAAAGGCATATAAGGAAGCCGTTGCTTTCAATCAGAATATTGAAATTTCAAAGTTTGTTGTTGATGAAATGAATCGCTTTAACACACCTTTCGGCAGAATGGGTCTTGAAGAAGCAAGAAAAACAGCAAGTGCGGGCTATGAAGCAATCTATGACTATGATGCTTCCGGCATTCGCGAAGCAAAGGTTCTTCCCGCAAGAACTCCCGAAGAGAAAGAATACAAAAAAACGGCGCTTTCAACAGCAAAGAATTTTGTTTATGCCAAAAAGGCAGCTGCAAAATATTTCCCGAACGGTATCAAAGAATTTGATACGGGAATATTTGAAACCCTCTTTGACAAAGAAGATAAGCTTGCCGAAGACCTTGAAGCAACATATAAGAAGCTCTATGCTGCAAGAGACAGAAAAGATAAGCCTGCAGTTGAAAAATATATGCAGACTGTCAAATCAATCAGAGCAGAGCAGAAGAATGTTGAAAACGAAATCAAGAAGGCAACAAACGATAATTCCGTTTATAACCGTGCCGCAAAGCCCTATATTAACGCAAAGAAGCTTCTTACACAGAGCGAAAACTATGCAAAATTCGATGAAATTGCCGCAATGTATGAGGATGCAAAGCTCCGTCACGAGCAGGCAATGATTGAAGAGGCAGCAGAGAGAGAACGCAAGGAAGCTGAAGAAAAGGCTTATGCCGAAAAGCTGAAAGCGGAAAAAAAGAATAAGTAAAAAAAGAACGCTGAGGTTTTGAAACTTCAGCGTTCTTGATTTTATTTGTTTTCAGCTTTTCCCTCGGGAGTATCGCGGTAATACTGCGTTTTGGGATTGGGATGCTTTCTTGAATTCCAGAGCTCCTCGGCAACGGGTGCCCATGCATTTGCAAATTTATCGCATTTTGAGCAGAGTGTTTCGGCACTTTCGGGTTCGATAAGGTCTGTTGATTTTGCGCCTGTTTCTGCAATTATCTTGCGAAGACACTGCGGATTTTCGAGCATGGGGCAGGGTCTTAAATGGTTGTCATTGAACGGCTGATTATGCCAGAATGCCTGGAAAAGAGGATTTCTCAATCCTTCAAGAATAGTGTGTGTTCTGATGTTTGAATCGGAATAGTGAATGAATACGCAGGGTTCCATATCGCCTTCGGAGTTGATATGAATATAGTTTCTGCCGCCGGCAATGCATCCGCCGACATATTCACCGTCATTCTGGAAATCCATGATAAACATGGGCTTGCCTGTTTTTCCGTTTCTTACCTTGCGAAGCCAGTCATACATATATGCTCTCTGTTCCGGAGTGGGGATAAGATCAACAACCGCATCCTTACCCACGGGCATATAGTTGAAATAAAGACCGAATTTTGCACCCTTTTTCACCATAAGGTCAAGGAACTCATCGCTTGTAACGGAAGGAATGTTCTGACTTGTGTAGCAAACTGAGATGCCATAAAGCAAGCCGTATTCCTTAAGAAGCTCCATGGCTTCAATAGTTGTTTTGTATGCGCCTTCGCCTCGTCTTGCATCGTTGCTTTCCTCTGTGCCTTCAATGCTGAGTGCAAGGGAAAGATTTCCTACTTCTTTCATTTCCTCGCAAAGCTCACGGTCGATGAGTGTTGCATTGGTGTATGCAAGAAATGCGCAGTCGGGATTTTCGCGGCAGAGAGTAAGAACCTCTTTTTTCTTGATGAGCGGTTCACCGCCGGTAAGCATATAAAGGTGTGTTCCAAGCTCCGTTCCCTGGCTGAGAATGCTTCTCATTTCGTCAAGAGAAAGGTTGGATTTGTGACCGTATTCTGCTGACCAACAACCCTTACAGTGAAGATTGCAAGCACTTGTGGGGTCGAAAAGCATGATAAAAGGAATGTTACATTTGTATTTTTCTCTGTTTGCTCTTACAGCCTTTGTGCCGTTTACGCCTGCACCCAGACCGAGCGCAAGAAGCATATTCTTGATAACTCCGCCGTCACATTCGTTGATTATGTTCATTGCAAATGTGTGCCATACGTTTTCGGGGTCGTTGATGGCGTTGCGGAAAGAATCAAAGTTTTTTTCGGGGAAGGCACCACCCATGAGCTTCTGGGCAAGGTCGATAAGCTTGATTATGTTTTCTTCGGGATTCTTTTTAACATATTTATAAATTCCGTCAAAAGCAAGTGAAGCCGAAGCTCTTTCTATTTTTTCTTTAACAGTCATTGTAACACTCTCCTTTCTTAAAATCTATACTGATAGAATATCAAAAAGTATAATCATAGATAAATATAAATATACCATATTAAAAACGATTTGTCTACAAAAATTATATTTTTGGCTTTACAATTGTGAAAAGAATATTATAATTAGAATAAAAGTTGTAAAATGCAGGAGGAAAAAATGAAAGAAAAGCTTTTTCGCTCATCAAATGCGATTGGTCTTGCGGCAAGAATAATTGTTTCGGTATTTATTATTGCCTTTATAATATTAAAATATGACGAACTGAAAAATATAGATATAAGAGCGCTTGTTGATTCAAGCTCAAGTGTTCTTGCGGCGGTGGGTCTGATATGGGGAGTTTATCTTCTCAAATCCGTTACCTTTGTTTTGCCGGCTTCACTGGTTTACATAGCTGTCGGAATGTGTTTCCCCGCACATTGGGCAATACTGATTAACGC
Organism: Clostridia bacterium; assembly: GCA_017517665.1. Classification (GTDB taxonomy): domain Bacteria; phylum Bacillota; class Clostridia; order Oscillospirales; family Acutalibacteraceae; genus CAG-177. The sequence goes on from JAFWYP010000060.1 coordinate 13,245, forward strand.
TGTCGGAATAATCATAGAGGTCAGCGCTTCATATCTTTTCGGTATAATAATGGGCGGACCATATGTTAAAAATAAGCTTGAAAAGAATAAATACGGAGAAAAAATCCTTGCACTTCAGGAAAAGAATAAGCTTTCCGCAATATTTATTATAAGAGTTCTTCCTGTTTTTCCGATTGATATAGTAAGCCTTCTTCTCGGTGCAGTCAGAATGAAATTTCTTCAGTATTTTCTTGTTTCTCTCGGAGGAATTCTTCCAAGAGTTGTTTTATTCACAATTCTCGGAGACGGCATATACGACTATTTTCCCATGCAGAAAATCATTGTTGTCGGCGCGGTGCTTATTCCCGTTGCGCTTGTTGCCTGGGTAATAAGATACGCGGTAAAAATGTCAAAAGCAGAGGATAACTACGGAAAATCACCTTATGAACCCATCAAAGACAGTCGCAGATTTGTTATCTTTGATACGGATATCGGTCCCGACTGCGATGATGCGGGTGCAATGGCTGTTCTTTTGAGATGGCGAAGAAGTATGATGTCAGAATTCTCGGCTGTGCAAACTGTACTTCAAACCCTTACGGTAACGGTGCAATCCGTGCAATAGCGGAATATTACGGTAGTGAGGATATGAAAATCGGTCAGCATAAGGGATATGAAATTCTCAAAAATAACGATAAGTACAATAAACCCGTAACAAAAAAATACTGTAAATACGAAAACAGCGCAATTCACGTTGAATCGGCACTCGATTTATATGAGTCCGTGCTGAAAAAAGCAGAGGACAATTCGGTAACGGTTATTTCCGTCGGACCTTTTACTAATCTTGCGGAAATACTTAACAGTAACCCCGATTTGTTCAATAAAAAAGTCAATTCAATCGTTGCCATGGCGGGTAAATTCCCGAGAGGCAAGGAGTTCAATATTGAATGCGACCCCGAAGCTGCCAAAACTGTTTTTGAGAAATTTAAGAATATTATTGTATGCTCGGGATTTGAAATCGGTTCAAAAATAAAAACAGGTTTTTCATCGGAACACGAAAACAATCCCGTATACGACAGCTACAAATATTATGTCGGCGGAAAAGAGCCTCCCTATATGAGAGAAAGCTGGGATCTGACAGCCGTGCATTATGCTTTTGAGGGAGAAGGCGAATATTATTCTCTTTCAAAGCCGGTAAATATATCAATAGATTATGACGGTCATGTTACTGCCGAAACAGATAAATATTCAAAGCGCTATTATCTTATCGGAAAAGGCAGAAATGAAGAGCTTTCGGAATATCTTAACGGTATTCTTGAGTGCTCTGACATTGACAATACTGAAGAATAATTGTATAATTTAGGCAATGGCTTACAGCAGAAACGAGGTTAAGGGACATGATGAAAAAAATAATTGCTTTGATTGCCGCATTGCTTATAATATTATCCTTTGCGGCATGCGGAGAAAACGGTACAAGCAACAATACAACAGAAGCACCTTCAACAACAAGCTATATCCGTGAGATAAAAGCGAATGTGGCGGCAGTTTCGGGTGTAACGGGATTCGGTGTTTCAAAGATTAAGACAGACAGAGATTATGCATACACCGTAAGTTACCACGATGATGTTCAGCAGGTAAAAGACCTTATTAAAAACGGTAAGGCAGATTTTGCCGCAATGAATCTTGCTGATGCTGTTGACCTTTATAATGAGGGTGCGGGAATAAAGGTTATTTCCGTAAATAATCTTGCGTCAATGTATGTTATGGCAAAGGGTGTTGAAATCTCTAAAATCACCGATTTGAAGAAGCATACAATTTATATGCTTGAAAACGATGCAGTTACCGATTTGTTTGTCAGAACAACACTTAAGGATAACGGTATTGATTTTGAAAGCCTTGATATCAAGGCTATGGCAGATACAAATGAAATAGCCTCAACCGTTGCGGAAAAAGACAGCTATGTTCTCATGCTCAGCGGTGTTGATGCGGCAAATCTTCCTGCGGATGAGGGCAGAAAGGTTTATATTGATATGACAATGGGCTGGATAAATCAGAAGGAAAGCCTTCCTGTTCATACAGTTGTTGTTGCAAGAACCGACTATATTAATTCCAATCCGGAGATTATTGATGAATTCAGAATGTTCAATGAAGTTTCGGTTAATTTTATTGCAGGCAATGCCGAAATGGCATCTCTGCATCTTGCGGGTGAAGGTGCGTTTGACAATGCTGAAATTGCCTATAAGTATCTGACAGAGTTTTCCTCCCTTGGATATGCCGAAAAAGAGAAAATGAAAACTGTTATTTCGGAAAGCATTGAGGCTTGTGTTGAAGACGGACTTCCTGCAGATGATTTCTTCTATATTGACTGATTTTATCGGCTTGTGCATTTTTGTGCAAGCCGATTTTGCCGCTTTTATTGAAAAACATTTAATATAATTCAAATTTGTGACCGATATATTAATTTTTTGCTTGCAATTATAATAAATTTATACTATACTTATTTCAAACGCCGTTGCGGCAGTAATTCGTCGAATTTTGACCGCAGCGTATCAAAAACAAAATTTTGGAGGAAAAGACAATGGCAAAGAAAATTCTTGCAATTCTTCTCGCACTCACATTCGTATTTGCTTTTGCTGCTTGCGGCGGCAAGGGTGACGAAGAAACCACAACAACTCCCGCAGAAACAACAGCAGATCCCTTCGCAGAGGTTGAAGACACAACAGCTGCTATCGAGGATACAACAGCCGCAGTTGAAGACACAACAGCCGCTGTCGTTGAAGATACCACTGTTGCAGTTGAAGACACAACAGTTGCAGGCGAAACAACAACAGCAGCAACAACAGAAGCTGCAAAAGCTGTTCCCCAGACCAAGGCAGAAATTGTTGAATATTACAACACAGCTATCAATAACGCAAAGAAAAATTCAAAGAGCATTCATTCAAACTATATGAAGCATGCAGTTGCAGGCGAAATCACCGGTATCCCCAGCGCTCTTGATTCAATCGGTCAGAGCCTTATCAAGGATAACATGGGCGAAGATGACAGCAAGAAGAATGTTACATGGTCAACAGCAGAAGACAAAAATGCATTCTTCCCCGTTGAAAACGAAACATGGGCAAGCAAGCTTACCGCTGACGACGTTAAGGATGCAAAGCTTGTTGAAAAAGACGGCAAATACATAATCAGAATCACAACCAAGGATGATGCCCGTTCAGAAGGTCATAAGCACGGTTCAGGCCATGCTCCCAAGGCTTTCAACGTTGTTCTTCCCGGCATCATTGACGGTTATATTCCCGGTATCGTTAAGAGTATGTTCAGCGTTGGTACAGTTGCAACAGCTTACCCTGCAAGCACAGTTCAGGTTACAGTTGACGCAGCAACAGGCAATGTTGTTTCCGCTAACTATATGATGTACTGGACTCTTTTCATTCCTCTCGGTGATACAGACGTAGTTCTTCCCTTCTCAACAGAGAATGACTACACAATCAACTGGTAATTTATGATTTAACGGTGACCGTATTTTTGCGGTCACCATTATTCTGTTAAAAATTTATTGATAAAAAGGTGATTTACTATGAAAAAGGAAGTTCTTGTTGAAACTTCAGCACGTCACGTTCATGTAAGCCGTGCAGACCTTGATGTTCTTTTCGGCGAAGGCTATGAACTTACACACAAAAAAGACCTTTCACAGCCCGGTCAATTTGCTTGCGAAGAAAGAGTAGCTGTTGTTGGCGAAAAGGGAAGCTTCCCCGCAGTTTCGATTCTCGGACCCGTTCGTCCCTCAACTCAGGTTGAGCTTTCACTTACAGATGCACGTTCAATCGGTGTTAAGGCACCCGTTCGCGAAAGCGGCGATATCGCAGAAAGCGGCAAGTGCAAGCTTGTAGGACCCAAGGGTGAAGTTGAAATCGAGTGCGGCGTTATCTCCGCAAAGAGACATATCCATGCAACTCCCGCCGATGCTGAAAAGTACGGTCTTGAGGATAAGCAGATTGTTTGCGTTAAGATTGAATCCGACGGCAGAAAGCTTGTTTTTGACGATGTTGTCGTAAGAGTTAACCCCAATTTTGCTCTTGCAATGCATATTGATACAGACGAATCAAATGCAGCAGGTACAGTTCCCGGCATGATGGGCGAAATCCTTTAATTATCAATTAATATCCCCCATATTTTCGGAACTCCGAAAATATGGGGGATATTTTTATTCGCCAACAATACCCAGACTCACCGACAAAGCTCTGTCAACCCTGACCATGTCTGTTTCATCAAGAATTCCCATTTTTTCTCTCAACCTTTTTTTGTCGAGAGTACGTACCTGTTCAAGCAATACTATCGAATCTTTTGCAAGACCGCAGCCGTCGGCGTTGACTCTTATGTGTGTCGGCAGACTTGTTTTGAATCGCTGGCTTGTAATTGCGGCAGCAATAACCGTTGGGCTGAATTTGTTACCCACATCGTTCTGAACAATCAGAACAGGTCTTGTTCCGCCTTGCTCCGAGCCTATAACCGGACTCAGGTCAGCATAATAAATTTCTCCCCGTTTAACGGTCATGTTATCACTCTCCGAATTTGCAAAGTTTAACTTTCACCACTATTTTTGGCATACGGCAGGCAAAATAAACGCAGATTTGAAATCGGGGAGCAAAAAATTTCAAATTTGCCTGTCCTTCTACCATTATTATATTCGGCTTGTGATATATGGTGCAAAAAACGGCGCAAGAAAATTGCACCGTTTTTGATTATTCTTTAATTTTTTTCCATGCTTCAACAAGTTTTTCGATTTTCCATGCCGCATTTGCGGGGCTTGTTGACGGCAGACAAACAGCCTTTATTCCTGTTTTCGGATAAGTATATTTGTTATAATATTTTTCGGCTGTTTTGCCGTTTACAAAAATCCTTTCAACCTTGCTGTTATTTATAATAATGCTCAGGTCATTTGCCGTAACATCGGATATTGAGCTGTCGGAGCTTCCGATTATTTCGCATGATGCGATAACATCCCATAAAGCAAGGTCGTTTTCAAGAACAAGCTTTTTCTTTTCTTCAACGGTTTCGGGTTTAGGCATGCCGTAAATCATAGCGAGAACCGGCCAGAATCTGTTCTGCGGATGACCGTAGAAAAATGCGGTTTCCCTTGACTTAACCGACGGAAATGAACCGAGAATAAGTGTTTTTGAATTTTCGTCAAAAAGCGGCGGAATGGGATGAACAATCATTATTTGTCCCATCCTTTGATATGTTTTTTAAGGATACCCGAAATCGGAAGAAATACGGCAAAGGTAACCGCAGAGTTTATGCCTGCCTTAAGAAGATTGAACGGAATAATTGCAGGTATGAGCATTCCCACAACCGTCTGTGTGCCTGCACCCATGAAAATTCCCGTAAAAACAAGGTTGAGAGGAATCATGACAACCGTCATTGCAATCGAGCCGATAACAAGACCGATAACAAGGCTTGCGGTTGTTTTTTTCTTTTTGTAAATGAGTGATGCTGTAAAAACAAGCACCGATGATGCGATGAAATGCATAAAAAAGCCTATAATTCCGCTTGATGCGCTTACGGTTAACGCCTGAATGATGCATACCGCAAGCAGAATTATTATACCCGAAACAGGACCGAGAAGCATTGAACCGATAAGTACAGGGATATCCGCGGCATCATATTCAAGAAACGGTGCAGCGGGTATCAGCGGGAATTTGACAACATAAAGCGACACTATTGAAAGTGCCGTGAGCATTGCCATTATGGCGGTACGGATAACTTTTTGCTGATTGTTTTGCATTGATTTTATCTCCTTTCGCTCGGAGATGCCGAAACAAACAAAAAACCCTGCAAAAATATGCAGGGCGTAAAAATGCAGAATATCGGCATTCTCTTTCATCCGGACTCTTACCGTCGGTTGCGGAATTTCACCGCATCAACCGTTTTAAACGGCTCGTGGACTATACCACCGGTGGGGAATCTCACCCCGCCCCGAGAATTATTAACTTTATTATAGTACACCGCACGGATTTGTCAATAACAATATTGAAATTAACAAAATTTGAGTTTGTGTTTTATATAAATATATGTTACAATAAATTGTAATTATTTGATGCAACCTGAAAGGATGATATATATGAATTTCACACCCGTAGGCGGGGCAGGAACTCACGAGGGTTTTTGTCTAATCAAATCGGTTGAAAAAAAGCTCACTGCAAAAGGCGTGCCTTATCTTGACCTTGTTCTTGCGGATAACAGCGGCGAAATCAGCGCAAAGCTCTGGGACTATAAGGAAACACCGACCAATCAATATGACAAATCCGATTTTGTTAAGGTAAGAGGCACATATGTGCCGTTTAACGACACAATGCAGTTCAGAGTTGAACGCATCCGTCAGGTGTTGCCCGAAGATAACGTTATGATTGAGGACTATGTTCCTTCTGCGTGCCTTACAGGCGATGTTATGCTTGCGGAAGTTGAAAAGATTGTTGAGTCGTTCAAGGATGAAGAACTTAAAAAGCTTGTTTTTGCGGTTATGGAAGAATACAGAGAAAAAATTCTCTACTGGCCTGCCGCAAAGAATCTTCATCATGCTGTAAGAAGCGGTCTGCTTATGCACACTCTTTCAATTCTCCGTCTTGCAGAGGGTGTTTGCAGAATATATAAATTTGTGAATTACGATTTGCTTTGCACCGGCGCAATTCTCCATGATATTGCCAAAATCCAAGAAATGGATGTTTCTTCAACGGGCATTGCAAGTGAATATACAACCAAAGGAAATCTTCTTGGACATCTTGTTATGGGCGCGATAAATATCGACAGAATAGGAAAAAGTATCGGAGTTTCCGATGAAACGCTCACTCTTGTTGAGCATATGCTTATTTCGCATCACGGCACTCCCGAATTCGGTGCGGCAAAGCTTCCGATGTTCATTGAAGCGGAGCTTCTTTCCGAGCTTGACCTTATGGATGCCCGTCTTTATGAGATGCATTCGGCAGTTGAAGCGGTTGAAGAAGGCGCGTTCACTCCCAGACAGTGGGCGCTTGAGAACAGAAATCTTTATAATCACGGCAGAGCTTACAGCGGTGCTGTGGAACTATTGAAGGAGGAAAATGTATGAGAAACCATGAAGTAACCAAGGTTCAGCCCTTGCTTAAGGAAGACGGAAGCCTCAGAGAGCCCGGCTGGTCAAAACAGCTTTATCAGGTCTATGACCGCAATGCAATCAAAGCTCCGAAGTTCAGAATCAAGGAATGGGACTATTATCTCGTTATTTCGGAAAAAAACAATTTCGGTGTTGCTTTCACTATTTCCGATGACGGATATATCGGCTTGCAGTCTGCAACCCTTCTTGATTTTTCAAAGCCCTGGGAACATACCGAAACAATTCTCAATGCTCTTCCCATGGGCAAATTCAAGCTCCCTTCAACAAGTGCAAAGGGCAACACCGTTTATCACGATAAGCGCCTCGACATGGAATTTCAGGTGACCGAGGGTAAGCGCAGAATAGTTTGCAATTTCAAAAAGTTCTGCGACGGCAAGGACTTTTATTGTGATATCACTCTTGAACAGCCCGATATGGACACAATGGTTATCGCAACTCCTTGGAAAGAAAAGAAAACCGCTTTCTATTATAATCAGAAAATCAACTGCATGAGAGCAAGCGGCAAGGCGACCTTTGACGGCAAGGATTATGTTTTTGACCCTTCAACCGATTTCGGAACTCTTGACTGGGGCAGAGGCGTATGGACATATGACAACACATGGTACTGGGGCTCGGGCAACATGGATATTGACGGTCATGCATTCGGTTTCAATATCGGCTACGGTTTCGGTGACACAACAGCCGCAAGCGAAAACATGCTTTTCTATGACGGAAAGTGCCATAAACTTGACGATGTAACCTTCAATATTCCCGCAAGCGGATACACAGACCCGTGGACCTTCACTTCAAGCGACGGCAGATTTGAAATGGAGTTTGTTCCCATTATTGACCGCGCCGCAAAAATTGATGTCAAGGTTATCATAACCGACCAGCATCAGGTGTTCGGCAGAATGAGCGGTAAGGCAATTCTTGATGACGGAACGGTTATTGAGGTTAAAGACTGCCTTTGCTTTGCGGAAGATGTACATAATAAATATTAATCGGAGATAAAAATGGATTGGACAGAAATTAAAATAACTGTCAACGCAGACGAGGTTGACAAGGCGGGGGATATTGCCTCCATGGTTGTTCCCTACGGAATTTATATTGAAGACTACCGCACTCTTGAGCAGGAAGCGTGGGAGATAGCGAGAATCGACCTTATTGATGAAGATTTGCTTGCAAAGGACAGAAGCAAGGGTATTGTTCATGTCTATATTTCACCCGAAGAAAATCCTGCCGAAGCGGTTTCGTTCCTTAAAGAAAGATATGTTGCAGAGGGTATCGATTGTGAAATTGATGAGGTTCTCTGCAAAAATGCCGACTGGGAAAATAATTGGAAAAAATATTTCAAGCCCATGCCCGTCGGTGACAGACTCCTTATCCGTCCCATCTGGGAGGATGAATATGATGCGGGTGACAGAGCCGTTCTTCATCTTGAACCGGGTCTTGCATTCGGTTCGGGTACTCACGACACAACCCGTCTTTGCCTTGAAACTCTTGAAAAATATGCTTATCCGGGCAAAACTGTTCTTGATGTGGGATGCGGAAGCGGTATTCTTTCGGTTGCATCTCTTCTTCTCGGTGCAGACAGCGCGGTTGGTGTTGATATTGATGCTCTCGCTGTTAAAACCGCAAAAGAAAACGGCATAACCAACGGATTTGACGAACCTGAATTCACCGTTCTCAAAGGCTCAACAACCGATAAGGTAACTGGTAAATTCGATATAATTGCCGCAAATATTGTTGCAGATATAATCATCGGTCTTTGCAAGAATGTCAAGGATTTCATGAATCCCGATGCAGTTTTCATCACGTCGGGCATTATTGTTCCCAGAGAAGATGATGTTCTTGCGGCGTTTGCCGAAAACGGACTTGAAGTTATTGCCCGTCACGAAAGCGGCGGTTGGCTCTGTTTTGAAGCAAAGGCGGCGGAATGATGAATATTCAGGAAGAATTAAAGGCATTTCTACTTGAAAAAGGAGTTGCCGATGTCGGTTTTTTCAGGCTTGAAGAAGGCGAAGAAGCTCTGTCTTACGGAGTGAGTATAGTTGCCCGTCTTTCCGAAAGCATTATCGACGAAATCGAGGATGAACCGACCCATACATATTTCAATCATTACCGCAATGTCAATGCGTTTATTGATTCAATGCTGCTTCAGGCAGGAATGTTTCTTCAGAGAAAAGGCTATAAATATATAACCGTTGCCGCTTCACAGAGTATCAACAAAGACGGCTGGAATTACATGGCAAGATTTTCGCATAAAAAAGGAGCCTGCCTTGCGGGACTCGGCTCAATCGGCAGAAATTCTCTTTTTCTTCATAACGAATACGGCAGTTATGTCCGTCTCGGAACTCTTTTCACGGATTGTCCGTTTGAATGTTACAACACTCTTGCCGAAAGTGTATGTACGGGATGTGACATATGCGTAAAGGCTTGTCCCGCAAAGGCGATAAAAGGCGGTGACTGGACTCCCGATACTCCCCGTGAAGAAATATTTGACCCTGAAAAATGCAGTCAGTATATGAAAAAACAGTTTCAGCATATCGGCAGAGGCTCTGTCTGCGGAATCTGCATGAAGTCTGTCCCATGAATAAACCAAAAGAGGGATAATATGAAAACATTTAAGATAGAATTGACAAACCAAAAAGCAAATCTTACCGTGTATCTTCCCGATGCATCACCCGAAATGCCCCGAATGAAGATAAGACCGGGTATGCTCGTTATTCCCGGCGGCGGTTACCATATGTGTTCGGACCGTGAGGCTGAACCCGTTGCTTTTGCATTTCTTGCAAAGGGTTATGCGGCGTTTGTTCTTCGCTACACCGTCGGACCTGAAAAAGAGGGTTATGATTTCTCCATGCCCATGGCTGATGTCAATGAAGCGATGAGAATTATTCACGAGAATGCCGAAGAATGGAGCGTTGACAAAGAGAAAATCGCCTCAATCGGTTTTTCTGCAGGCGGACATCTCTGCGCTGCGGTTTCAACAATGGGCGATATCCGACCCAACGCAAGCGTACTTATTTATCCCTGTATTCTTGATTCAATCAGCAGAATTCTTGCTTTCCCCGTTCCTTCGCTTGATAAAGAGGTTGATGATAAAACGCCTCCTGCAATCATAATTGCGTCTTGTGAAGATAACTGTGTGCCTATTGAGAATTCGCTTGCATATGCAACTGCGCTTGAAAAAGCAAAAATTCCTTTTGAAATACATATCTATGAAAAAGGATATCACGGCTTCTCTCTTGCTGACCACACTGTTTATTCAAAAACAGAGGAAGAATATAATGCACACCTCAAAGGATGGTTTGAGCTTGTTTCAAACTGGCTTTATAAGAAATTTGAACTTTAAAATATCCCCCTTGATTTTGGAACACACCAAAACCAAGGGGGATATTATCATTTTGCGGTTACACCGTGATTTACGGTTGTTGTTATAAAAACGTTCGGACAGATTTTTTTGAGTTCTTCTGCGCAGTTTTCTGCATTTTCTTTGTTTTCAAAGAGTGCGAAAACAGTCGGTCCGCTGCCACTCATCTGACAGAGTGCGCATCCGTGTTTTCTCATGATTTCCTTGAATTCAACTCTTTCGGCAACCTCAATTACCTGCTCGAAAACGTTGCCTGCATACTTGCAAATGCCTTCAAAATCTCCTTTTTCGCAGGCGTCGAGCATTCTCGTGCTGTCGGGCTTGTAAAGATATGTGCTATCTGCCGCCGCATAGGCTTCGGCGGTTGAGACGCCCGATTCGGGTTTTGCAAGAACAATAAAGCAGTCCTTTAAAGGTTCGAGAGGAGAGAGGACACCGCCCGTATTCTGTGAAAGACAGGTTCCGCCTTTGATGCAAAACGGAACATCGCTTCCGACCAAAAGACCTGTTTTGCAAAGCTCATATTCGCTTAAGTTTGTTTCATAGAGCTTATCGAGGGCAACGATAACTGCCGCAGCGTCGGCACTTCCGCCTGCAAGACCTGCCGCAAACGGTATTCTTTTTTCTATGTGAATTTTAACATTCGGTTCAATACCATATTTTTTGCAGAATGCCGCAGCCGCTTTATATGCAATGTTTTTTTCATCGCACGGAAGTTTTTCTTCCGAACAGGTGAGAAAAATACCGTTTTCTTCGGTTTTTTCAACGGTTACGGTGTCGTAAAGTCCGACGGTCTGCATAACCATAAAAAGGCTGTGATATCCGTTGTCGAGTTTTCCGATTATATCAAGAAAAAGATTGATTTTTGCAGGGGCATTAACGGTTATTTTCATAAAGTTGCCTCCTTATTCAATGGGAATGAGTGTGGGTGTTCTTCCTTGATAAACCGCAACCTTGTCAAAGCCGCATTTAAGAGCAAGCTCATAGCCTTGCTCTATTCCGGCGCCGAGATGCTCTGCATAATGCGCATCCGAGCCGATTGTTATAAGCTTTCCGCCGAGTTCTTTGTATCTTCTGACAATGCTTTCGTCCGGAGAAGTGATTCCTATCGGCTGTCGAAGACCTGCGGTGTTTATTTCAAGAGCGGTTTTGTTCTTTATAAGTGTTAACAGAATTTCGTCGATTATCTCTGAAAAACATGACATATCAACGCTTTTTCCGTATTTGCCGACGATATATCTCAAAGGATAGGTGAGGTGCGCGAGAGTGTCGAATTTTGCCCATTCGGCAAGCTTTAATTCGCACTCAAAATATTGGCGGAGCAAATCCGTGTAGTCAATATTTTCGTCGCTGAAATCCATGTAGTAGAAATCCTGCATTTCGGGAAGATTGTGAATTGCACCGATAATGAAATCGTAATTCATCATTTCAACAAGCTTTTCCGAAACGGGTTTATTGTATATTGCCTGACCCAATTCCGCACCGACGCAAACCATAAGCTTGCCGCTGAATGCCGAACGGGCTTTTGCAACCTCAAAATATGACTGGATTGCAGTACGGTCAAAATTTCCTTTATAAAAGCCGTCCATTTCAAGGTGGTCGGTAAAAGCAATTGCTCTCAGACCCCTCATGCAGGCGGTTTCGCAAAGGTACATTGTTGAATGATGCCCGTCGAATGAATTGTCGGTATGAGTATGTAAGTCCACAAGATTTCTGAATGCCATGAATTTCACCTCTTATTATATAATACCATATATTTTCAGTTTGCAACAGATAAAATTAAAAAAATATTGTGAAACATATTAAAATATGATAAAATATCAAAAAAGGGGGCACGGAAATGAAAATTATCGTTACAGGCTCAAAGGGTCAGCTCGGCACGGATGTTGTTTGTGAACTTCATAAAAACGGCATTGAAGCCATAGGTACAGATCTTCCCGAGCTTGATATAACCGATTCGGATGCGGTTGAGAGCTTTATTTCTCAAAGCGGAGCCGACGCTGTTATTCATTGTGCCGCTTTTACAAATGTTGATATAGCCGAAACAAACAAGGAAATCTGCCGCAGAGTCAATGTTGACGGCACTCGGAACATTGCCCGTTCATGCGCAAGGCATGAGATAAAAATGCTTTATATAAGCACGGATTATGTTTTCAGCGGCGAAGGAAATGCTCCTTTTGAAACGGACTGTCCCACAATGCCCTGCAATTATTACGGAGAATCAAAGCTTGAGGGTGAAAAAGCCGTATCCGAAAATTGCGGGAAATATTTCATAGTCCGGATTTCATGGGTTTTCGGCGAAAACGGCAAGAACTTCGTTAAAACCATGCTCCGTCTTTCAAAAGAAAGAAAAGAAATAACCGTTGTGAATGACCAGATTGGCTCTCCCACTTACACAAAAGACCTTTCAAAGCTTCTTTGCAACATGATTGTAACGGATAAATACGGAGTATATCATGCCACAAATGAAGGCTTCTGCAGCTGGGCGGAGTTTGCCTCAAAGATTATGGAGCTTTCTGGCGCGGAGACAAAAATCATTCCCGTGACAAGTGCGGAATACAAGTCAGTTGCCAAAAGACCTTCAAATTCCAGACTTTCCAAAAAAAGCCTTGATATCGGCAGCTTTGAACGGTTGCCGCATTGGCAGAATGCACTTGAAAGATATCTGGATAATTTACCCGATAATATTAATTAAATGTAAATTAAACCTGCACCTTCATTATTTTTCTTTTTCAGACTTGTAATGAGGTGCGTTTTATATTATAATGTAACATATTAAAATGGAAAGGAGCGGCTGATTATGAGCGAAGAAATCAAAAAAGAGAATCCGAACGGTAAAAACAGCCGCCCAGATTCCCGTGATAGTGTAATCGACGGTTTTTATGACCTTAACAGCATTTATAACAAGCAAACAAAAAAGAAACCCGTAAGGTCAAGAGAAGAAGAACTTCGTTTGAAAGAGGAAAGACTTAAACGCAAAGAAGAAGAACGAAGAAAGCTTGAAATGCAGGCGATAAGGGAGGATATCGAAAGAAGATATTCTCTCCAGCTCGAGGATGCACAAAGTAAGATTGAGCCTGAAAAAAAGAAAGAAAAGCTCACTTCCATCAGTAGGCATATTCTTCCTGAAATTGATGAACGTGAGGTTGTACGCGAAGAGCTCGAGCATATTGATAAACTCATAAGTGGGGACAAGCCTTCTGAACCCGAATTACCCGAAATAAAAAAGACCGTTAAAAAGAAAAAGAAGAAGAAAACTGTGAAATCCGAACCGGTTGCAGAGTATGATTTGTCCGAAGAAAATGCGTTTTATTCGCTTTTCTATTGTTTCGGTAATTCGATTTGTTCTGTGATTGGTATTGTTTTCGGGTTTGTATTTAAGATAATAAAAGCTCCTTTCTCACGTATTTACAAAGCGTTTTCCAATGCGACTGAAAGCACAAAAAAGAGTGTCCGTAACCGTATGACGTCAACTCTCAAGGAAATCGTTCATTTCCGCAAAGAAATAAGAAATGCGGGAAAAACAATAAAAAAAGCATTCAGAAAACCGCTTACGCTTCCTGCGGTTTTAATGCATTATTTTAAAAAGGCATTTCGCCGCCATGATAATCTGCTGAAAACATTTTTTAATTACCTTATGCCCATTGCGGCGTTGGCGGTGTTTCTGATAACCGTAAATTATTGGAACGGCGTAACCTTTGCTCTTGAAGTTATTTATAACGGACAAAGTCTTGGCTATATCAGCGATGAGTCGGTTTATATTGAAGCCAAAGACCTTGTCAAAGAGCGACTCAATTCAGGCGCATACGATACCGAAAGCGTTGATGTTACTCTTGCCGCTGCTCCTGCGGCAGACCTTAACAATGCACAGTATTCGCTAAGTCTTGTTTCTCTTGATGAGCTTAATGATGCTCAGGCTATTTCCGATAAGATGATCGAAAACTCTGTTGATAATCTTACTCATGCCTGCGGAGTTTATATTGACGGCGAATTTATTTGTGCCGTTAAGAACGAAGCTGATGCAAAGACTGTTTTTTATGATTATCTTGCACCGTACGAAGCTGAGGCGAAGGCTCAGAACTATGTTGTAGGTTTTGCGGAAAACATAGATTATGTTCAGGGTCTTTACAGAGATAACGTAAGCGTTATGTGGGACGCAAACAGACTTACGGATGCAATAAAAGGAACAGACGGTCAGGATAAAACACATATTGTTTCTTCCGATGATTCTCTCGAATCTGTTGCTGTTTATTACGGTGTTTCCGAAGAATATATCAGAACTCTCAATCCGGGGATTGATTGGGAAAACCTTAAACCCGGTGAGATTATCAAGGTTGAAAAAAGCGAAAATTCAGAAAAGCTTGTAAGCATTAAAAAAATTATAACAACAACCAGTGTCAGAGAAATAGAATTCGATACCGTTACAAGACGAGATGCCACAAAGTACAGCGGTTACAGACAGGTTACGCAGGAAGGTGTCAACGGTACGGAAAGAGTTACAAAGACTCAGATTTATATTGACGGAAAGCTTGACGATACGAATTATGACTACGAAACCGTCAAAGAGCCCGTGGACGAAATCGTTGTTGTCGGAACAAAAACGTCGTATAACGGTGTTTATATCGGTTCGGCTTCAAAGAAAGGTTTCCTCTGGCCTGCACCGAGCTGTCATTATGTAAGCTCGGCATACGGCTGGCGAAGCAGAGGCTGGCACAAGGGTATAGACCTTGTTAAATCGGGAGGCGGTGCTCTCGGAACTCCCGTTATCGCTTCCAGAAGCGGCAGGGTAGAGGTTGTTCAGCGAAGCAACTCGGGCTACGGCAATATGATTCTTATCAATCACGGTGACGGATATAAGACAAGATATGCCCATATGGTTTCAGGCTCAATGACTGTTTCCGTCGGCGATTATGTTGATGCGGGTCAGACTATAGGTAAGGTTGGCTCAACAGGTAACTCAACGGGTCCGCATCTTCACTTTGAAGTTATTTATAACGGTGAAACCTATAACCCCGCAAACTATATTTATTAATAAAAACAAATCCGCTCGGTGCGATGATGCATCGGGCGGAATTTTTTGTATGATAATGATTATATCGGTGAATAATATAATTGCTACATTTAAAAACGGAGGAAATTTCATGAAAAAAATTATTTCGGTTGTTTCGGCCATGGCGATTTTGCTTTGTATGTTCACCGCTTGCAACGGAAACGGCAACACGGATAAAACGAACTCCCCATCGGGAAATAACCAGACCGTAAAGGAAATCCGATATCTTAATTTCAAACCCGAAATAGCAGAAGCTTATGATGAGATTGCCGCAGAATATAAAAAAGAAACGGGTATAAATCTTATTGTTGAAACTGCCGCATCGGGCACTTATGAATCAACTCTGACCGCAAGAATGGCAACGAGCGAAGCTCCTACAATTTTTCAGGTTAATGGACCTATAGGTTATACCTCATGGGCGGAATACTGCGCGGATTTGACTGATACAGAGCTTTATAAGCATCTTACAGATAAAACGCTTGCAGTCACCTCAAACGGAAGGGTTTACGGCATTCCCTATGTCGTTGAGGGCTACGGAATTATTTATAACAAAAAAATCCTCGATAATTATTTTGCATTGCCCGAAAAAGCAACGGAATATAATTCTGCCGATGAGATAACAAGCTTCAATGCGCTCAAAGCGGTTGTTGAGGATATGCAGAAAAACAAGGATAAGCTCGGGATTCAGGGGGTTTTTGCCGCAACATCTCTCAAAACTGGTGAGGACTGGAGATGGCAGACCCACCTTATGAATATCCCTCTCTCAATCGAATTCCGTGACAAAGGCATAGATTTTACGGGTGAAGGGTATAAAACGATTGATTTCAATTATTCAGATAATTTTAAAAATATATTTGACCTTTATATCAATAATTCAACTACCGACAAAAAGCAACTCGGCACTCTTGATGTAACATCATCCATGGCTGAATTTGCACTCGGAAAATGTGCCATGGTGCAAAACGGAAACTGGGGTGCATCACAGATTCTCGGTGTTTCGGGCAATAAGGTTTCTGCAGAAGATATAAAATTCATGCCGATATATATGGGAATTCCGGGCGAAGAAAACACGGGAATATGCATCGGTACGGAGAATTTTTTCTGCATCAATGAAAAAGCGAGCGATGCCGAGAAAAAAGCGGCGGAGGATTTTCTTTATTGGCTTTTCAGCTCGGAAAAAGGAAAGAAGCTTGTAACAGAAAAGCTTGGATTTATTTCTCCGTTTGATACTTTTTCGCAGGACGAATCTCCCGATGACCCTCTTGCAAGAGAAATTGTAAAATGGATGAATAAGGATAATATCACAAATATTCCGTGGAATTTTACTGTTTTTCCGAGTGTTCATTATAAGGACAAATACGGTGCGGCCCTTCTCAAATATGCTCAGGGAAGCATAACATGGGATGATGTTAAAAAAGTTGCCGTTGAGGAATGGAAGAGGGAATTCGGGGCATAATTTTATCAGTAACAGAGTTCATCTGTCCCCGGAGCTGATAAAATGTATAAAACACTAAAAAAATATTTTCCTGTTTTTGTTATACCGACCCTTGCCGCTTTTGCGATTTCTTTTGCCGTCCCGTTTGTAATGGGAGTTTATCTTTCATTCACGGAATTCAAAATTGTCAGCGAAAGCAATTGGGTCGGTCTTGCAAACTACATCAGAATATTCACAACAGATGAAACCTTTTTGTATTCTCTTTGGTTAACCGTTAAATTCACCGTTGTTTCGGTTATAACGGTCAATATCATAGCATTCTCAATCGCTTTGCTTTTAACCAAAGGACTTAAAGGAACAAATATTTTCAGAACTGTGTTTTTTGTGCCGAATCTTATCGGCGGAATAGTTCTCGGTCATATCTGGAGTCTGATAATCAACGGTGTGCTCGGATATTTCGGAGTTGATATCACCTATAATCCTGATTACGGTTTCTGGGGGCTTGTTGTTCTTATGAACTGGCAGCTTATCGGATATATGATGATTATCTATATTGCGGGAATACAGAATATCCCCGATAACCTTAATGAAGCGGCGGCAATTGACGGTGCATCGCATTTTCAGACGCTCATTCATGTTACCGTGCCCATGGTTATGCCGTCTGTCACAATTTGCACATTTCTGACGCTCACAAACTCGTTCAAGCTTTTTGACCAGAACCTTGCACTCAACGGAAAAGCCCCCGAAAGCTCTCTTCTTGCACTTGATATTTATAAAACCTTCTATGACCATACGGGCTTAAAGCTTGCACAGTGGCACGGCATGGGTCAGGCTAAAGCGGTAGTGTTTTTTCTGCTTGTTGCACTTATTGCCTATGTTCAGCTTCGTGCAACGCGCCAAAAGGAGGTTGAGCATTGATGAAATCAAGAGGTTCATTCGGCAGGGGATTGGTTTATGTCCTTTTGTTTCTTATAGCCGTTGTATTCCTTGCGCCGATAGTGATTATTCTCATTAATTCGCTCAAAGGTAATTTTTATATATCATCATCACCGTTTACTTTCCCTACGGAAGAAACGTTTGTCGGCTTTGAAAATTTTATAAAAGGCTTTAATCAGTCGGATTTTATGCGCTCATTTGCAAATTCCGCATTTATCACGGTTGCATCGGTTGTCGGAATAGTTCTTATGACTTCGATGACTGCTTGGTATATTGTGCGCATAAGGAATAAATTTACGAGGATTCTTTATTATCTGTTTGTGTTCAGCATGGTTGTGCCGTTTCAGATGGTTATGTACACAATGACCTATTTTGCCTTTGAATTCAGGCTTAATAATCCCTGGGGTATAGTTTTTATTTATCTCGGCTTCGGTGCGGGTCTATCTGTTTTTATGTTCAGCGGATTCATAAAAAGCATTCCGCGTGAAATTGAAGAAGCTGCAACGATTGACGGCTGCGGACCTGTAAGAACCTTTTTCACGATTATTTTTCCCATTCTTAAACCGACGGCGATAACCGTTGCCATTCTGAACGCTATGTGGATATGGAATGACTATCTTCTGCCGTATCTTGTTCTCGGTTCGGGAGAAAACAAAACCCTGCCCGTTGCCGTGCAGATGGCACTTACGGGAGGCTACGGCAACAAGGATATGGGTGCACTTATGGCTATGCTTGTTTTGGCAATACTGCCGATTATTATTTTCTATCTTTTCTGCCAGAAATATATTATTCGAGGCGTTGTGGCAGGCGCGGTGAAAGGATAAAAACTATGGCAACAATAAGATTCAGTAATGTTGCAAAATCCTTTGATAACGGCAAGGTGACCGTTATTCCCGACCTCTCTC
Source organism: Clostridia bacterium (assembly GCA_017517665.1). Classification (GTDB taxonomy): domain Bacteria; phylum Bacillota; class Clostridia; order Oscillospirales; family Acutalibacteraceae; genus CAG-177. Next base: position 32,046 of record JAFWYP010000060.1, read on the forward strand.
TTGAAATAGCGGATAAGGAGTTTGTTGTGCTTGTCGGTCCGTCGGGCTGCGGAAAGTCAACAACTCTCAGAATGATAGCAGGTCTTGAGGATATCAGCTCGGGAGAGCTTTATATAAATGATAAGCTTGTAAACAATATTCCGCCTAAAGACAGGGATATAGCCATGGTTTTTCAAAGCTATGCGCTCTATCCTCATATGACGGTTTATAAGAATATGGCTTTTGCGCTGAAGCTTAAGAAAACACCGAAAAAAGAAATAGAAGAAAAGGTTATGTGGGCGGCAAAAATCCTTGATATCGAGCCTTATCTTAACAGAAAGCCGCGTGCGCTTTCGGGCGGTCAGCGCCAGAGAGTTGCACTCGGCAGAGCGATGGTAAGAAACCCCGAGGTTTTTCTTCTCGATGAACCGCTGTCCAATCTTGATGCAAAGCTCCGCACGGAAATGAGAGCGCAGATAACAACTCTTCACCGTAAATTGCAGACAACCTTTGTTTATGTTACCCATGATCAGACGGAAGCAATGACCATGGCAGACAGAATAGTTGTTATGGAAAAAGGAGAAATCCGCCAGTTTGATACTCCGCAGAAGCTTTATAACGAGCCTGCAGATATGTTTGTTGCAGGCTTTATAGGCTCACCGCAAATGAATTTCATTGATGCAAGAATTGTTTCCGAAAAGGGGAAACTCAAGGTTGTTTTTTCGGGATGTTCTTTTGCTGTTCCGAAAAATAAATCTGCTGTGCTTGAAAAATATATTGATAAGGATATTATTTTGGGAATAAGACCCGAGCATTTTTTATCGCGCGATGAAGGAGATGTTTCGGATAAATGCAAAATGAATGTTGTTGCGGAAATTTCCGAAATGATGGGAAGCGAAACAAATATCTATTTTGATTTGTCGGGCAAACGTCATATAGCCCGCATTAAAACGGAGAGAAAAATCGGTGCAGGGGAGAGCACAGAGCTTTTTATTGACCCTGAGACCGCATACTTTTTTGATAAGGAAACAACAAAAAACACCTTCGCCGTTGGGTGAAGGTGTAAATTTTTAATTATTCTCTTTTTTGTTTCTGAATCTGAAAAGTCCTATCGCAATTGAAATAAGGTTGCAAACCTCGGTAATAACACCCGAATATGAACTGCAGATAACATTGTAAATCAGCCACATCACGGAAGTGGGAATTGTTAGTGCTCTTAATTTCTGTGTTTTCGGACTCCACATAACGAATGATGAAATTATCATTGCCGCCATGGGAAGGAGAGAAGCGGGGCTTGTGTATGTCATAAGACCGCCGAGACCTGCAAGAATTGCAAAAATAATCGGGCAGAGAATGCTGTCGGTAAACTTCGATTTGCCTCTGAAGCAGTATGCGATGCTTCTTGTGAAGCCTACTATGTTGCCTACCATTCCCTCATACGCTCCGAGAAGAAAATACTGAAGCGCAAAAAGAAAACCCGAGCAGAATTGCATGAGCACGATTCTTTTGTGTGTGCGCTGCTGGAATGATAAAAGCAGAAGTGCCGCCGCGATAAGACCGATTGTTTGAGAAATGAGAAATTTCAGGTCTTTGTCTGCAAAGAAGTTTGTAATAAAATCCATAAAAACCTCAATTTTTTTGTTTTTGTTAATTATAGCTTTTTGAAGATATAATAACAATGCCCGAAATGAAGAAATCCCTCCGATATCGAAGGGATTTTTTGTGTATTTTTATGTGTTGACTTTATATTCTTTTGAGTTAATTAAAAGCGTGCTGTTATCTTCCCATTCTATTTCCATGGTTTCGTATTCTCCCCATTCGCCAAGATAAATTCTGTCGGGAGTTTTTTCGATTTTCATAATCAGTAAATTCAAGTAATCGGATTTTTTGACATAAACTACTGTGCTTCCACCCGTAGCACCCTGGTCTGAATTAACAACTTCCGCATAATATTCTCCACTTGGAGAATCAACGGTATTAACAACCGTATTTACTGCGAAATTGCCGAAAAAGACCGCAACAAAGGAAAACAGAATGATAGCAACAAACATCAAAGAAGATGATATTACGAAAAAGATTTTCGTTTTATCCGAATTGACAGTCTTTTCACTTATTGCCGCACACATAATAAAGCATACTGCCATAAAAACAGCGGTTATCAAAGATTTGCTTTTTGAAACATATATTACAGAGTTGATAAGCTGAATGAGAGGAAGAAGCGAGAGAATTATTTTATCTGCTTTATCAGGTGTGTAATTTTTCAGCAAATATCCCGAAGCAATGCAAATAACCGCAGATACGGCGGAAAGTATTTTGTAGCTTATCAAAGATACCGAATATCCGAAGGGATAAAGTGCCAATGTGAGAAGCGGAAGAATCGAAACGGTAAACAGAGGAATGAAAACGGGAAATTTGTTTTTCATGTTTTTATTCCTTTCCGAGCATTCTTGCATATAAATCCGATAAAATTTTCGATATTACGGCAAATGAAACCGTAAGAAAAATTCCGATTCCGAAAATAAATGATATACCTTTAACAGAATCAATGAAAGAAGCTTTGATGAAAATATCAAGAAGATTCCATTCATAATGGAAACTGCACCATACTGTTGCAGAGAGCGTTATAAGAACAGAAAAAAGGCATGAACACCATGAGAAAGATTTTCTGCTCGGATAGAGCTTGACAAAATACCAGTTTGTCAGCGAAAGCATAAATCCCGTTGCAGGAACAACCACATTGAAAGCCGTCAAACCATTGCCCCAATCATAAGAACCTACACCTGCTTCAACATAAACTCCTAAGGTTATCAGAAGAAAAGAAAGCAGAAATAGAACGGATTGCATTATTGAAGCCTTCCAATCATTTATTTTTGTGCACTTTTTTGCTTCAAAAGTTGCTTCCTCTTGTGTGATATTATTTGTCATGCTTTCAAAAATTTTTTTGCATTCAGCACAATTCTCAATGTGTTTTTTTACTTCTTCCGATGATTCATCGGAACAGCATTCATCAATATAAAGCGGAATTAAATCTTTTATAATATTGCAATCCATAACATTACCTCATTTTTTCGTTAAGTTTTTGTTTTGCACGGTAGAATGTGACCCTTGCCCAGCTTTCGCTTTTTCCGAAAAGCCTGCTTATGTCCGTGAGGGACAGCTGACCGAAAACGCTCAGCATGAAAACTTCTTTATAAGGTTCTTCAAGCTCATGAAGGCAGGCAAATGCTTTTTCCGTAAGCTCTTTTCTCTCGAAAAGACTTTCAATATCCGATTCATCTGCCGATTCTTCGTCAATGTCCGAAAGCTTTTTATGCTCGTTATACCATGCGAAATATGTGTTCCGTGCAATCTGACAAAGCCACGAAGAAGCTTTGTTTTCATCCCTGAGTCCCGAAAAATTCATGTATGCCCGAAAAAAGGTTTCTTGCGTGAGCTCTTCCGCAAGAGAAGCATTGCCGCAAAGCTTCATCAGGTATTTAAAGATAAAATCGGAGTTTTCGCCGTATATCTTCTCAAAATCCGCCACATTCTCACCGCCTTTCACTTGTTAGATTGCAAAAACTGTAAAACGTTACAAATTTTTTCAAAAAACGGGCACACAACAGTGTACCCGCCGTTATTATGAATATTTTCTTGCCCATGCATAAGGGGAGAAGAGCATAAGCATGGGGATAAGCTCAAGTCTGCCTGCAAGCATATCAAAGCTTAAAATAAGCTTGCTCATAATCGAGAAATCCGCAAAGTTGCCGTAGGGACCGACCGCACCGAGACCCGGACCGATGTTGCCTATACAAGCGATTACCGAGGTGAAGGTTGTAACAATGTCACGTCCGTCAATTGAAACGGCAAGCACGGAAACCGCAATGAGAATCATATAGGTTGCAAAAAATACCGAAACACTTTTTACAACGGGTTCTTCAACGGTGTGTTTATCAACCTTAACGGTTTCAATGCTTCTGGGGTTTATCGCTTTCTTTATGTCACGCAGTCCGCTTTTTATAAGAATCATAAGACGCGAAACCTTTATGCCACCGCCCGTTGAACCTGCGCATGCGCCGATGAACATAAGGAAAACAAGGATAATCTTTGTAAAAACCGGCCATGTATCGAAATTTGCCGTTGAAAATCCCGTTGTTGTAACAATTGAAGCAACCTGGAAAACGGCATATCTTATTGAATCGCCGATTGAATATTTTGTGTTTGCAAGACATACGGCAATTAAAACAATTGAGCCGAGAACAATTCCCAGATAATAGCGGAGTTCTTCGTTCTTTATCGCCTGCCTGCCCTGCTTGATAAGGAACATATAGTATATATTGAAGTTTACGCCGAATATAAGCATAAATACTGCGATTACCATTTCGGAATACACGCTGTTGTATCCTTCAATGCTGTTGTTAAGAACCCCAAAACCGCCTGTTCCTGCTGTTGCAAAAGAGTTTACGATACTGTCATAAACAGGCATACCGCCGCAGATGAGCATTATTATTTCAACAATCGTAAGAATACAGTAAATTCCGTAGAGGATTCTTGCGGAGGCTCTCAGCTTTGAAACGAGCTTGCCTACCGTCGGACCGGGTACTTCAGCTCTCATGACGTGCATTGAGGAGCTTTCTGTTTTCGGCAGAATTGCAATAACGAAAACAAGAATACCCATGCCGCCTATCCAATGGGTAAAGCTTCTCCAGAAAAGAAGACTTTTCGGCATAGCTTCAATATTGCTGAGGATTGTTGAACCTGTTGTAGTAAAACCCGAAACGGTTTCAAAGAAGGCATCAACAAAATTCGGGATATGTCCGCTGAAATAAAACGGCATTGCACCGAAAAGCGACATAAGAATCCATGTCAGAGCTACAATAACATAGCCGTCCTTTGCGTAAATTGCCGTGTTTTTCGGTCTTTTTCTTACCGCCGGCAAGCCGACAACAGTAAGTGCCGCAATTGTAAGAGCAAAGGAAATGAGCGTGTTCTCATTATAGATTATTGCACCGATTGCCGGAAAGGTCAGCAAAGCCGCTTCAACAAGCAGAATTCTGCCTATATTATAAAATACCATTCTGTAGTTCATAATACCCTCCGTTATCAGACGAATATGTCGTGAAGGTCCTCGACAATTCTGCCTGCGGTAACAACGATTACGCTGTCATGAGCTTTCATAACATCATCACCGCCGGGGAATATGATTTTTCCGTTACGGATAATGCATCCGATAAGAAGATTCGGAAGCAGGTTGAGGTCTTTGAAAGGAACATTCTCGTATCCCGCATCTTCGGGAACTATGAATTCGGCAGCTTCAACCTTGCCTCCGACGAGCTTATAAAGAGTCTGAATCTGAGAGTTGCCTGCGGAGTTATGAAGCGCACGGACATAACGTGTAACAAGATTTCCCGCAACAATCTGCGGAGAAACAACCGTTTCAAGTCCGATATCGTTGAGAATTGAATATGAATGACGGTTAACCTTTGTTATAACTTTGTTGATTCCCTTTGATTCTGCATACATTGAAACGATGATGTTTTCTTCGTCAATTCCCGTAAGAGAAACGAGAGCATCCTGTCTTTCAAGACCCTGCTCATCAAGAATATCCTGGTCTGTACCGTCGCCGTGTATAACAGTAACATCGGGAAGCGTATCTGCAAGCTCATAGCAGCGTTTTTCATTCTGTTCAATAAGCTTAATGTTTCTGCCAGTGTCGGAAAGAAGCTTTGCAAGATAATAGGCGATTCTTCCGCCGCCGATAATCATAACATTTTTGATTTTTTGTTTATAAACACCCGTCTGCTTCATGAAATGCGAAATTTCAGCTCTTGTGCCCGTTATGCTGATTGCATCGTCACAGCGAAGAACAAAATCACCCGAGGGAATATAAACTTCTTCTTCCCTCTGCACGGCGCAGATAAGCACCTTTGCCTTGCATTTTTTTCTGATTTCATAAATCGGCATATTGCAGAAAATGTTGTCCGAGTGAATTCTTACGCGGGCAATTTCAATCTTGCCTCTTGCAAATGAGTCAAGGTTTGCCGCAGAGGGGAAACGGATGATTCTTGAAATTTCGTTTGCTGTTTCGTATTCGGGATTAACAACCATGCTGATACCGAGCTCGCTTCTTAAAAACTGCATCTGTGCGGCATAGTCCGGATTGCGTACTCTCGCGATGGTGTTTTCCGTACCCATTTTGTTTGCAATCAGACAGCAGAGAATATTGATTTCGTCCGATGCCGTGGCGGCAATAATGAGCTTCGCTTTTGATGCGCCTGCAGTTTCAAGAGTTTCGCAGGTTGTGCCGTTACCCCATACACCCATAACATCATAAGTGTCAACTATTGAAGTAACTTTTTCGTTGTTGGTATCAACAACGGTTACACTGTGGCCTTCGTTAACAAGCTGTTTCGTTAAAGTAATGCCGAGCTTTCCGAGACCTACAATTATAATATTCATGGCAGATAATACCTTCTTTGAAATATTATTTTAGTTTGTTTTAGACTTTTTGAATTCTCTGTAAAGGAAGAAGAGGGGTAAAAAGATAGTTGCGCCTGCAATTGCCGCGCCGATATAAATGTGAGGCGCGGGAATAAGTGTTGCCACGCCGAAATCATCCACATAATGCTGTGATGAGAAGTTTTCGGTAATTGCTGCAGCAACTCTCGGACCGATGAGCATGGGAAGCATAACGGAGAAAATCATTCTTACGCCCTGAAGCTGACCTGCCTTGTCTTCGGGAGTGAAATCACGGATAGCCGCACCGAGCATAATCATAAGAAGTCCGTAGCCTACCATTGCAATAACAGCGGCGAGTGCAAAATAGATAATGTTATTATCTGCAAAATAAACAAGAATAAGACCTACTACAAAGAATATTGCCGAAGGATAAAGGAAGGGAGCCTTGCCTTTTTTATCGCTGAGAATAATCATTGAAACAAGCGCCGCAACACCGCCGCCGATAACAATAACGGCAAGAATGATGTTGGGAACTGTAAGCTGAAGAGTGTTCATGTCGATGTAATGGTCAACATAAATGAAAAGATAGGGGAAGAAAATCTGGCTTGCAATGGAGAATATACCCATGCATACAAGCGAAATATAAAGGCTCTTGTTGCTCTTTATAACCGAGGGCTTGAAGCCGTATGTAAGGCATTCAATGAAGCTGTTTGTTGATTTGATGCCGTTTCTTGAATCCTTGATTGAGAAAATACCGATAATACCGCAGACGGTAACGATAAGACCGAGACCGATGAAGCATGCGGGATAACCGTATTTAACCGAAAGAGCACCGAAAGCCGCTGTAACTGCAACCATTGCGATGACGGGAAGAAGAGCGAGGAGGGATTCGGTCTTTGCTCTGTTTGAGGGGGAAGTGATGTCTGTTATCCATGCGTTGAATGCGGCATCGTTACTGGTTGAACCCATGAATGTCATTATGCAGTCCATGATGATAACAAGAGTAACTGTTGCGGCTGTTGCTGCAACGGGAGTTGAACCGAGAATCTTTGCCATGTTTTCTCTTGAGATGAACGCAAAAGCCATAACGGTGATACCCCAGACAATATAGCCTGCGCATATAAAGATTTTTCTTTTGTTGATTTTGTCGCTGAGACTGCCCATGAAAAGGGTTGTGAGAACGGCAACAACCGAGCTTGCGGCAACCATGTTTGAAATATCGGTTGAGTCGCCGCCGATTTCATTGAAAAGGAAAAGGTTGAAGAAGTTGTTTTCAACTGCCCATGCAACCTGACCCATGAATCCGAAAAGAATTATGTTGAGAAGGAGTGATTTACTGAGCTTTGATTCTTTCTGCATTTTATTTACCTCCGAAGTATTCTGTAAGTTTTATAATCGCGAATGCCAGCACTCCTGCACCTGCAAGACCTGCGGCAATATAGCCGAGAACATGAAGTGTGATGCTCTGTCTGTCCGTCAGAGTTCTCATGATAGGACCAAGACATTCGCATTTAAGACCGAATTGTTTAAAACGTTTGAGCTCCTGAGTAAACTGTTCAGGATTTTTTTCGTCAATCGTAACAAGTCTGACACATGAACGGCAGCCGTCTGTGTATGCGCGGAAGCCTGCTGTTTTGTGCTGTGCCATAAAGATTCCGTCATATTTACCCCAGAAATCGTTGAGGTGGTCATGTCCGAAGAATGCACCGAGAATACCGCCGACCTTTTTCCAGCTTGCAAACTGACCGCTGTTGACTTCGGGTGAACACGGTCCTTCGCCGACATAGCCTTTTGTGCCTTTTTTGCCGACATAGAAGGTTTTTCTTTTTGAGTTATATCCTCTCGTTGCAAACGGGAGTTCCCAGAAATGAGCCTTGCGGAGAAGCTCATATTCTTCGGGCACGGGAGTATGCTGAAAAACAAATGAAGGCATCGGCTTTCCGCCGTTCATTTCCTTAAGCTTTTCGCATTCCTGTTCAAACCATTCTATCTGGTCGGGATGAACATAGTCGTAATGAGAAAGACTTCTGTCCTCAAAGCAGTTGTTTGAATCTATAAACCAAAGACAGAAAACAGGCTTTTCTCCGTCGGAGGAATAGATTATTTCCTTGAAGTTTGCATTACCTGTAACCTCTGCCGGTGCGTCGTTTCTCATTATAACATTTTCCATGCTGTTATAAATTGCAACAATTTCATCCTCATGACCGTGGTCGTGTTCATGGTTTCCGAGAATGCAGGCAACGGGAATGTTTCTGCTTGTTATCGGCTTCACAAGGTCTGCAACCATTTCTCTGAATGCTTCGGGGTCTTCTTCTATTTTGTCGGTGTTGCAGTTGTCGCCGAGAAAAACGCACAAATCGGGTTTGTATTCGTCGAGTGCGGCATTCATGAGCTTCTGCATATCCTTGAAACGGGGGCTTGTTTTGTAATCGTAGTGTTCATGGATATCGCCGAAAAGCAGAAGTCTGAATTTGCCGTCGGAATTAAATTTAAGTTTCATTTTATCACCTTAATAATTTATTGCGATTGCAAGAAGCATGAGTGCAACGGAAACGATTCCTTCAAGAGCGAAAAGCTTCCATGAAAATTTGAGCCACTTGCCGTAGGTTATGTTAACAATACCGATTGCAACAATCATGATTCCGCTTGTGGGATAGAGAAGATTTGTGAATCCGTCGCCCAGGCAGAATGCAAGAGTAACGCTCTGACGGCTTACATTTACCATATCCGCAAGGGGAAGAACAATAGGCATGATGAGAAATGCTTTTGCCGTGCCGCTTCCAACGAAAAATTCAAGCACAACTATGAATGCAAAGAGCATGAGTATTGCGGCATAGGGAGAAACTCCTTGAAGGAGGTTATAAACAAAATTGAGTATGGTTGGGATGATGTTGCCCTGGTCAAGGATATATGTGATTGAAAGAATGATAACGATAATAGGTATAATGGGAGCAACGGTTTTTATTCCTTCGCCGAAGCTTTTGAGAAGTTTTTTGCCGCGGAGACCTGAAAAAAAGCCTGCAAGAATACCGCCGACGGTGAAAAGAACAGCCATGCAGGGGAGTGATATCATTCCCTCTGCGCTGAGAGCGAAGTCCAGAATGATGCCCACGATAACGCCGAGAAGGCAGAAAAGGAAGGCTTTAGAAGCTTTTTTTATCTGCGGGTCATAGAGAATACCCATGCTGTCGCTCAGACTGAATTTTTCGCGCAGGGCAATATCTGTTTCATAGCAAAGGGATTTCTGCGGATTCTTTTCGATTTTCTTTGCATAGACTGTTAAAAATCCTGCAAGAATCGCATAGACAACAACAAAAACAAGAATTCTGTATCCTATACCCGAGAATACGGGGATATCCGCCATTTTCTGAACGGTTACAACATTAAATGGGTTGAAGGTTGCGGCGGTAAAACCGAATGCAACTGCTATAAGACTCATTCCGAGTCCCACGAACGAGTCCCATCCGAGCGCAAGAGCAATTGCCACGGAAATCGGGACAAGAGTTACGGATTCTTCAAGAATGCCTGCGGTTGAGCTTAAAAACATACAGGCGAGAATCATGATGTTCATAAGCAGATATTTTTTTGCGCCGAATTTTTCAATGATGATTGCCATTATGTATTTCAGAACATTGCATTTATCAAGAATGAGAAATGTTCCGCCGATAAGGGTTATCATCAGGATTATTCCCGCGCCTGTCAGAGCGGTGCTTGTTCCGAAAACAAGAACAGGTGCAAGAATGATTTTCCAAATCGGAAGCTTATCTTCGATTTCTGTGTATGTGCCGTTGATAATCGTGCCGTCGGGATTTGTTTCATAAACACCTCGGGGGAGAACTTGCGTGAGCACACCGGCAAACGCCATTATCGCCGCAAGAAGCAAGCAGATCAGGACAATGGTTTTTTTGTTTATTGAAAGACCTGCCTGACTGTTTTTGTTTTCAACCAAAATTATCATTCCGTATTAAATCTCAACTTTGCGCTATTGTAACATAAATATACATATATTTGCAACTGTTTATTAATAAAAATAAAATATTATATTTACAAAAAATAAGAACATTGAATAGTTGTTGCAAAAATAATGTTTTTATGTTAAACTTGAAAAGAATTCAAAATGAAAGGTTGATTTATGTGAAAAAGTTAATCGCTGTCATTCTTTCCGCAATAATGATTTTCTCCGTTCTTGCACCCGCTGCATCAGCAACAAGCGAAAAGTGCAATTGCGGTACACTGCCCACCATTTATGTAGGTCCTCTCGGCAATACCGATATCTATGAAGACTTCGGCACGGAAAATCAGAGAACACTTTTCAGACCTGCAACTGATACTATTATCAAGATAGTTCTTAAGGTTCTGCCTTCAATTGTTCCTGCTCTTTTCACAAGAGATTTCACTGCTCTCGGTGATGCTCTTATTGAGTCTGTAAACGATGCTTTCGGTGCAATGGCGCTTGACGGAAACGGAAATTCCGCAGAAAACGTAACCGTTGATATCGAACTTCCCACAGAAACGAAACATGGCAAGGGCGATCAGTATTATTTCCACTATGACTGGCGTCTCGACCCTGTTGAGGTTGCGGGTCAGCTTGATGATTTTGTTAACCATGTAAAGAAGCTTACAGGTCATGATAAGGTTAACTTCCGCGCTTCTTCAATGGGCGGAGTTGTAACTCTTTCATATTTCAACGAGTACGGCCATGACGATGTTGATGCCTGCATTTTCCAGAGCTGTCCTCTTCTCGGCACAGACGTTGCGGGCGATTTGCTCACAAGAAAGCTCAAGCTTGATGCAAGAGCACTTCTTGAATATGCAACCGACGGATATCCTCCCTTCACATTTGAAGATTCACTTCTCTGGGCACTTTTCAACGGTCTTTTCTACAGCGGACTCGTTGATGTTGTTCTTTTCGGCGGTGAGCTTATCCTTGACCAGCTTCAGACAAGGGTTTTTGACGAACTCCTTACTCCCGTTTTCGGAACGCTTCTCGGACTCTGGTCGTTTGTGCCTGATTCTGCATATGAAGAAGCAAAGAAGATAAATCTCGACCCCGAAACTCAGGCGGGTCTTATCAGAAAGGCGGACTACTATCATTATCAGATTCAGCAGAGAGCAGACGAAATTCTGAACGATGCGATTGATGACGGCATCCGCATCATGATTGTTGCAGGTTATAATATTCAGAGAACTCCGCTTGTTGAAAACATGAACAACAACAGCGACGCAACCGTTGACACAAAATATGCATCCGCAGGTGCAACCGTTGCTCTTCTTAATGAAACCCTCGGTGACGGCTATAAGCAGGCTTGTACCGATTGCGGTCATAACCATCTTTCACCTGACGGTGTTATTGATGCTTCAACCTGCATTCTTCCCGAACATACATGGTTTATCAAGGATATGCTTCATTCAAATGCACATGACGGAATTATGGAGATGTATTATTGGTTCATGTACGCCGATGAATACTATGATGTATGGTCAAATCCCATGTATACACAGTTCCTTCAGAACGACAAACCAAATCTCCGCATGATTCCCATGGGTAACTTTGCAAAGGGTGACAAAGCACCCGAATTCGGGGAAGGCGATTCTTTCTACAATAAGCTCGAAAAATATGTTCTTCCCGTAACGGATAAGATTTTCTCATTCCTTGATGATTGCAGAGAATGGGTAGGTTTGTCATAAAAAACGGATAATTTGCAATAAAATATAAAAAATAATCGGGGAACGGTTTGTTCTCCGATTATTTTTTTTGTGGTGATATCATGTATTCCCGTTTGAAACTTTCCGCAAGATTTGCTCTGAACGGCTCATATCTGAAAATTCTTCCTCTTTTAACATTTTTAATATTCACCGTGTTTGTTTTTTCAATTCTTAACCCGGCGGTGACGAAGCTTATTGATGCGAAATATTTTCTTCTTGTTTTTTCGGTTGTTTCTCTTGCCCTTTTTGTATTTATAATATCGCCTGCAAGGCTCCGGCTTGAAATCAGGCACTTTATGCTTGCAAGGGGAATGAAAAACATGAATGTTAGAACGGGAAGTTCGGGTTTGAAAAAATCCTTGATTTTTTATCCCCTTCTTTTTTGCATCAAATCATTCTGGTTTGCTGTTTTTGAAGCCGTACCCGTGTCGGGTGCGTTAATGCTGTATCTATATCTGAACGAAAAATCATTGAGTGCAAAAGCAACCGTTGTTTTTTTGGTATGTATAGCCGTACTTGCCGTTTCGGGACTCGGATTTTATTCCGTTTTTATTCAGCGGTATTCAAAAGCAGCTTTTTATCTCGTGTGTTACGAGGATTTTTCGGCATTGGATGCGATAAAAGAAAGCGTGAGAAAAACCCGTGGCAATCTTTGCGAAATACTGTTTTTTAAACTCGGATTTTTTCCGTGGTTTTTGCTTTGCGTCGGAATAGTTCCAATGCTTTTTGTGATACCGTATTATAAGCAAAGTCTTGTCTGTTTTTTTCTGAATCAGAGAGCCTGAATTATTCTCCTTTTGTATTCAAGGAATTCGGAAGAAAGATTAAAATTATCCGTCCTCGGCTTTGGCTGGCTGATGATTATTTCATCGGAAATTCGTCCGGGTGTACCCGATAAAAGATATATTCTGTCAGAAAGAAGTATTGCTTCATCGATATCGTGCGTTATAAAAAATGTTGTCAGTTTTATGTTTTCCATAACGTCAAGATACCAGCGGTGAACCGATGCTTTTGTGAGTGTGTCGAGTGCCGAAAAAGGTTCGTCGAGCAGGGCGACATCATCAGAAAAAAGATATGTTCTGAGCAATGCAGCTCTTTGCTTCATCCCGCCCGAAAGCTCGGCGGGATATTTCTTTTGTGTGCCGTCAAGACCGAAATCTTCAAAAAGCGCGGAGGCTTTTTCTCTTGCTGTGCGCTTCTTTTCGCCTTTCATAAGAAGCGGAAGTGCAACATTATCAACAACCGTGCGGTAGGGGAGAAGCAAATCCTTTTGCATCATATAGCTGATTCTTCCCGATTTGCCTGTTATGTCCTCACCGTTAAGATATACTTTTCCGCAGTCGGGAGTTGTCAGACCCGAAATGATGTTGAAGAGTGTTGTTTTGCCGCCGCCGCTTACTCCGAGAAGACTCACGATTTCTCCTTTATTTAAATTGACAGAGATGTTATCAATTATTTTTCTGCCGTCAAAAGACTTGCTTACTTCTTTTATTTCGAGCTTTTTCATATTATTCAAGATAATCGTTTGTGAAGCCTTTATACGGGTCAAGTTCATCGCCGAGAAGCTCTTTTTCATTGAGCCAGCGATAGAAGTCTGCCCAGCGTTCATTGTCAAATTCACCCCAGCGAGTGCTTTCTGCTTTGTATTGCCCCGCAAGATATTTCTGGCTTGCATACACAAGCTCCGCATTGCTCTTAAGCTCGGGAGCATATTCCATGAGGATATCTGCAGCTTTTTCGGGATTTTCTATGGCAAATTCATATCCCTTTGAGAGAGCCGAAAGGAATGCCTTTGAGGTTTCAGGATTTTTTTCAAGGTAAGAATTGTTTGAAATAATTACGGGTGTGTAATAGTCAAATACAGGGTCGATATCGGCAAATGCAAAATAGTCCGTTTCAAGACCTGCCGTTTCACAGGCAACACCTGCCCATGCATAGAAAACCCAGATTGCATCAACGGATTTGCTTTGAAGTGCCGAAACTTCATCGGTAACGGTTGAAGGAATAAGCTCGACCTTTGAAAAATCGCCGCCGTTTGCTTCCATAACCTGCTTTATCGTTGCTTTTTCAACGGGAGAATCCCAGGTTGCGTATTTGTGCCCCTCAAGTCCTTCGGGTGAGCTCATGCCATCTCCCTTACGTGAGATTATGCCCGAGGTGTTGTGCTGAATAACTGCTGCAACGGCTGTTATCGGCAGGGCATTTTCTCCGATAAGTGCGGGTGCCATTGAATCCTGAAACGATACTCCGAACTGTGCCTTTCCCGAAGCAACAAGCATTTCCGCACCGCCCTCGGGAGGCTGAACAACCTCAACCTCGAGTCCCGCATCGGAAAAATATCCGTTTTCGATTGCCGTATAAAGTCCCGTGTGATTTGTGTTGGGAGTCCAGTCAAGAACAAACGTTATTTTTTCTTTGTCCGCATTATCCGTGCAGGCTGTAAGGCACAAAACAAGTGATACCGCCGTTAAAACGGATATGATTTTTATAATAGTTTTCATTTTTTTACCTCTTTTTCTGTTTTTCTGTACGGCATGCATTTCTTTTCCGCAAGGTTCACAAGTGCCATAAGGAAAAGTGAAATTGCAGAAATAAGGAATATAACCGCAAACATTTTGTCAAACGCAAAAGCTTTTTTTACTCTCGTCATATATACGCCGAGACCACCGAAACCGCCGAGCCATTCGCTGATAACCGCACCTACAACGGAATAAGCAACGGTTATTCTGAGTGCGGAAAAGAATTGCGGAAGTGCCGACGGAAATTTGATATATCTGAATATACGGAGATTGTTTGCTCCCATCGAACGCAGAAGTCCCACCGCATCCTTATCAGCGCTTCGGAATCCGTCAAGAAGTCCCACCGCAACGGGAAAGAAGGTTGAAAGAATGATTAGAATGATTTTCGGAGTTGTTTCATATCCGAACCACAATACAAGAAGCGGTGCAGTTGCAACCGTTGGTACGGTTTGTGTTACAACCATAATCGGATAGAATGCTTTGTAGAATATTTCGTATCTGTCCATGAGAACGGCGGCACCGAATCCGATAAAAACTCCGAGCGAAAGTCCGGCAAAAGCCTCTTTCAGAGTGATGAGCATATTCTTAAAAAGCAGTTCTCTCTCGCTGATGAAAGCCCTGATAACATCAATCGGAGAGGGAAGCATATACCCCGGAACAAGTTCGAGCATACAAATACTCTGCCATAAAAAAAGAAACAGAGCGATTGCCGTAATTGCGGGAAGCTTATTTCTGATGGTGCTTTGAGACTTTTTTATCAATGGTCAGCACCTCTCCTTTGGGTTCATATGAAACCTTGATGTATGCAGAAACGCTTTTTGCGCCTGCTCTTATCGCAACCTTCTGACATTCTTTGACGATATCCATAAGCTCATCGTAGCTGTCGCCTTCTATTGCGGTTTCACACGGTCCTACATAATAATTCAGACCCGTGTTTTTTATGTAGTCGATAACCTCGTCAACTATGCGGATGAGTTCGTCTTTGTCCTTTGCTGCAGGTAAAACCTGTATTGCAACGCTTGCTTTCATATGTATTCCTCCAAAAAATAAAATGCCCTTGCCGAAAATACGGCAAGAGCAATAAAACACATCTTATCATGCATCTGCAGCTGCATGGATACAATGCGACATTATTTCCCTACGCCCGCATTATCGGGATCAGGTTTAATGGGTCGCAGAAAACATCTGCCTCTCAGCCCGTCACTACGGACTCCCCGTTTGTCGAAGACAGTATAATTCCGTTTTTCGGATTTGTCAAGAGCTTTTTTGTGCGATTTTATATCATATCCGTTTCTGAAAGCTCACCGTCTTTATAGAGAAAAGTTTTTACTTCAAACATAGCAAAATTTATTTCAAATTTTTCCTTTTCAATCTCAAAAACAGCATTTTCGGATTTGTCGGACGAATTGAAAAGGCGAACGGTGATACCGTTTTCGTTTTTGCGGTATCTTGAAAGAATTATGTGCTGATTGCTGATTTCAACCCGTGTTTCCCTTGCTTCTTTTGTTCCTGAGGGGAAGAATGAAAGAGCAATGCAGGGCTGATTATAAATCTCCGCATCCATATCAAGCTGAGCGGTGTCTGCCGTGAGTCTGTATTCAAATTCACGCTCGCCGATGTCTATGCGGTCATGGCATCTGTCGGAATCCGCAAGAGGTCTGTCACCGATGGGATGTGCGGAATATACGGGAGTGCGAAGAAGAGAAATGTTGAGGATATTTCCGTCAACGCTGCCGCCGTAAGTGCCTTTGTTGAGAATTGCAAGGCTCTTTTCTTTGTCATAAATTCCGCACCATTTCTGATAAACAGCCTCGTTTCCGTCTGCACGGAGCTTTTCTCTTCCGAATGCGGTCTGACCGTAAAAATCCGGATTGTCAAGTGATGTGTTAAAAGAAAGCTTATAGAATCTGCTGCTGTTGTTAGAGAGCATTCTGATTCTGATATCGACATACTCTCCGTTTTTCGGCAGGGTGTAGGTGACAACGGCAAATGAATCCGAATAACCGAAAACAGCCTGAATTTTAAGGCGTACCGCACCGTTTTCGATAACTCTCACATTTTCGAGAGTTTCATCGGGATAACCGTTGAAAGCATTGGCTTTTTCTTTACTGAGAAGCGTAAATTCGCCGACCTTTTCGTTAAAGCCGTCAACGGTCATTCCCCACGGGTCTTCATTGTCTGCATAAGCGTTTATTTTTGCGCTTGAGCATTTTAGCATATCGGTTCCGTTGACACGGTATTTGTCAATAAGTCCCGTCTTTTTATTTATGAGTACCTGCATTTTGCCGTTATCGAATGTAAAATAATCCTCGGTTTCTTCGCAGGGCAGAATCTGCCTTTTAGGGAGGTTTTCAACATGGAGTTCACAGTCGAAACGGTTGATACTCATGGGTTCAAGCTCTGCACGGAAACAAACTCTTTTTCTCCAGTCAAGGCTGAAAGTGCAGGCTTCTTTTTCGTTCTGAGAGGGGAGATAATTGCCATTCTTATCACGCACGGTAACAACGGTAACTTCGTTTTCGTTCCAGTTCTGGTCCTGAAGCTGGAATTCAACTTCTATATCCTGCGTGATTTTATAGGGATGCGGGTTGAAGACAAGCACGGGAATTTCGCCGTCTTTCGCCTTCTTCTGACCTTCGCAAAGTTTGAAGAATGCTTTGGTTTTATATTTGTCTGCAATTTCGCTTCCGTAGGAGAAAAGCCGAAGGCTGTCATCCTCGGCAGCCTTTATGCCTGAACCGGGGAGAATATCGTGAAACTCGCAGAAAAGCAAAGCTTTTTCAGCCTTTTCAAGTTCTTTTTCATCATATGAAACACCGCTGAGAGCAAGCATTTTTTCGCAAACGGATAAATCGTTTTCGAGCTTTCTGTGTGCCTGCTTTATACGGTTCATGGAGGTGTAACAGCCTACCATTGTATAATTGAGAGACTCGTCAAATACTTGAAGATTCGACTTGTCAATTCTGTCAAAATAGTTTTCGCACCATGAGTGAACAAGACCGTTTTCGGGGTGATCTTCCATATGCTTTGCGATGGTTTCGAGATCTTCTCTTGACGGACCGCCGCCGTGATTACCGATTCCCCAGAACATCATATTTATGCCGTTGCCGTATTCTCTTTCAAGGATACGGTTTATTTTTTCGCCGATTTTGCCCTTGCCCGAATTATAGCCGCAGTTCATTTTGTGGGCGATTATTTCGCTGCCGTCAAAGCCCTTCCAGATGAAATCATGTTCGGCTTCAACCCATGACGGACGCATGAAAACGTAGGATTCATATCCGCATTTTTTAAGAATCTGAACAAGCCCTCTTGTGTGACCGAAGGGGTCAAAATTAATGGCGGTAAGCGGTCTGACTCCGAATTTTTCAAGAAAATATTTTGTGCCCGTTTCAATTTGTCTTATGAACGATTCGCCGCAGGGCATAACGCAGTCGGGCTGCAGATACCAGCCGCCCATGATACGCCATTTTCCTTCTTTTACAAGCTTCTGTATTCTTTCAAAAAGCTCGGGTTCATTTTCTTCAACCCATTCATAAAGCACGGATTCGTTGTGATTGAAAACAAATCCGTCAAATTCTTCGCAGAAATCCGCTGCAATGCGAAAGGTTGAAATTGCTTCTGCAATGCCCTCCGGTCTTTGCCAGAGCCACACGGGGTCGAGGTGAGCGTTGCATATCATATGTAATTCTTTCATGTTTTCACCGCTTTATAATTAATTGTTCACAGGTTGAGCAGATATAGCCGTCTGCAATTTGATGGAAAAGACAGTCGAAGCTTTTTTCTGAGCACGATATTCCGCTTTCACTTATTTCAAATGAAACGGTTTTTATATCAGCGCCGAGTCCCGTACCGATGCATTTGAAATAAGCCTCTTTTAATGTCCATATTTCAAAAAAGCCGTCGGTATGCGAATCAATATAATCCTGCTCATTTTCACAAGCAAATCTTTTTGATGTTTCGGGATTTATACTTCTGATTTTTTCGATGTCAACTCCGATTTCTTTGTCTGAAACGGCACAAACGGCATAATCGCCGCTGTGGCTTATGTTGAAATGAACATTAAGTCCTTTTATATAAGGCTTTCCGAATTCGGAAACCGAAAATTCTATGTCCTGTGCAGGTATGCCGCAGAATTCGAAAATTGCTTTTCTGCAGATATGGTCGGCGGCAATTTTAAGCTTTTGTTTTTGAGGAACAAGGAGTTTCCTGACCGCTTCTTTCTTCTTTTCGCTCATGGCACCAAACCACTCACGGAATTCTTTTTCCGAAACAGATGATATATTACATGAATACAGCTTCATTTTTTCTCCTTTGAAATAAAAAAATGCCGTCGGATATACCGTCGGCATAGTTGATTAAAACAGTCCCGAAAACTTGACCATAACAATTGAAACGCAAAGACCTACAATGAAACCGCCGATAATTTCGGGAATGGTGTGACCTTCAACCTTTTTAACGTCTTTTGCTTCATTTCCGCAAACCTTACCCTGAAGTCTGTTAAACGCATCGGTGAGTCTGCTGATAGGGAGTCGGACTTTGAAGGCGTCGAACATAACGATAAATGCAAAAACTCCGCAGGCAGCAAAAATATCAGAATCAAAACCGTTTCGCAGGCCTATGCAGCCGCAAAGGGCGATAACCGTTGCGGTGTGCGAGCTGGGCATTCCGCCGAGTTTGAAAAGAGTTGAAAGAGTAACCTTGTTGCGCGCAATACCCTTTCTTTTGCCGTTGTAATATTTAACAAGATTTATAATAACCTTAATAAGCTGGGCGATGAACCATGCAATAAGACAAACGAAAAAGATTCTCATTGGCCAAAAAACTCCTTAAAAGCATTATATAGATAATTCTACAATATTGACTGGAAAAAAGCAAGAGTTTTTTTGTTGAATATTGTAGGCAAATGTGATATAATATCGCAAGCATATTGACGATTATTAAACAAAATGATGTGAACGGGGTATATCAATGAAAAAAAACAATAAAGCGGTAGTCCATAACGTGCCTGATTATTCAACGGTTAAAGAAATCGTTGTAAAAGGTGCTGAAAAGGGCGGCGACAAAAGACAGTATGTTTTTCTTGACAAAAACAAGAAAGAATGTGAAAGAAGCTTCCGTCAGGTCTGGGAAGAAATCGGTGCGATAGGTTCTCTTTTCTATAAAAACGGTCTTGAAGGAAAAAAGAAAATTGCAATTATCGGTGAAAACTGCTTTGAATGGATGGTAGTTTATTATGCTACACTTGTTGGCGGAAATATCACTGTTCCCATGGACTGTAAGCTTCCTGCCGAAGATCTTGCCGATCAGCTTATCCGTTGCGATTGCGATGCTCTTGTTTATACTGATAAATTCTGTGATATGGTTAAGGATTTCAAGGCGGACAGTAATATGCCTGAAATGCAGTATTACGATATCACAAACGAATACAGCCGATATATTGAAGAAGGCAATGCTGAAATCGAGGCGGGAAAAACAGCTTTCTTTGACGCAGAAGTAAAACCCGAAGACCTTGCCTGCATTGCATACACATCCGGCACAACCGCAAAGAGCAAGGGTGTTATGCTTACACATAAGAATATCGCAAGCAACTGTGTGGCAGGATGCCGTGCGCATACGGGTCGCCATGCAATAGGCTTCCTTCCTCTTAACCATACATATGCATGGGTAAGTGCTCTTTTCTCATCATATATTCTTACCGAGTGGGGTTATCTCTGCGACGGTATCGGAAATATTCAGGGCGACCTCAAAAAGTATCAGCCTTATAATTTCTCGGGTGTTCCTCTTGTTGTTGAAACAATCTATAAGAGAATATGGAAAACCGCAAGAAAAACAGGCAGAGAAGATATCCTTAAAAAGGGACTTAAAATCAGTAACACCCTTATGAAGCTCGGCATTGACAGACGCCGCAAAATATTTAAAACAATTATTGATAATCTCGGCGGAAATCTTAACATGATTATCTGCGGCGGTGCAAACCTTGACCCCAAGCACGAAAAGGGTATGCATGATTTCGGTATTGAAATTTATAACGGTTACGGTATGACCGAATGCTCTCCCGCAATAACCTGCAACAGACCCGGAAAATGCAAATTTGGAAGCGTCGGCACTCCGCTTGATTGCTGTGAAATAAAAATTAACAACCCCGATGAAGAGGGTGTCGGTGAGATTTATGTCAGAGGCACAAACGTTATGGTCGGTTATTATAATGAGCCCGAAGCAACTGCAGAGGTGTTTGACGGTGAGTGGCTTAAAACAGGCGATCACGGCAGAATTGACGAGGACGGCTTCCTCTTTATTGTAGGCAGAAAGAAGAATCTTATCTGTCTTTCAAACGGCAAGAACGTTTCTCCCGAGGAGCTTGAAGATAAACTTTCAAGAATTGACTATGTAAAAGAAGTTCTTGTTTATGATGAGGATAACAAAATTGTTGCCGAGTTCTTCCTTGATGAGGAAGAGCATCCCGATGCAAGAAGCAGACTTAAGGGCGATGTTGATGAATTCAACCGCAATATGCCTCTTTTCAAGAATATCAACAAGACTAAAATCAGAGACGAAGAATTCCCCAAAACAACAACTCTTAAAATCGCAAGAAACTACAAATAAAAATCAAGAAGGTGCACGGGAAAAGTGCACCTTCTTTTTCTATTTAATATCAATTATTATCGGCGTTATTTCCAACGCAGGGATAAGAATATCCGTGATATCGGAGGTTCTGATTTTTAATGTTGCCGTGCAGTCGCAGGGGTGGCAGCAGATGAATTTTTCTTTCAGAACGTCACTGTCTATCGCAAGAGAAACAGCTTTATCTTTATCAAAAATAAGGCTTGTTATGCTCAAAGAACCGGGTGAAGTGCCGAGCATTTCCTCCATTTTTTCTCCGCTTGCAAACGAGAGTCTTGATGAGCCGATTGCCTTTGAAACTTCTTTTGTAACAAACTTTTTTCTGCTGTCCGTCATGAGCAGATAATGAGCACTTGCAGATGAGGTCTGAAGGAAAAGGTTTTTGCAGATTTTACCGTCTATGATTTTTTCGATTTCGGCGCATTTTTCAAGCGTTTCGGCAGTTTCATGAACGGTTACCGAAAACTCAATGCCGAGATTCTTAAGAAAATTACAAACAAATCCGGCTTTCGGACTTAACAATTCAAACATATATCCTCCAAAAAAGCTGCACTAAACCTTTGTTTAATGCAGCTTGAAACAATCAATTATTAATAAGCTCCGTAAAATGCGGATTCATAATCCTTTTCGTTGATTTTTATGGATTTCCACGGTCCGCTGCTGCAGTCCTCATGGGTAAGAATACCGTTTTCAAAGGTGTGGATATTTGAAAATTGCGATTTACCTTCCGATAAAACCCAGTTTTTGCCTGTAACGGCAGAACCGTCAGGGAAAATACTGTCTTCAAGCGTGAATTCTCCGTATCTTAATTCTCCGCAGCAAAAGCTTATGATTTTATTTTCATCATCAAACTCTATATAACAGCGTGTTGTTTTGCTCTGCATGGCGTATTCTTTTTCGCCGAATTTTACGAATTCAATAAATTCGGCAGTTTCTTCGGTTTCGCCGGTTTCGGTTGAAAAAATGTAACGGAAGCTGTCGGCTTTTTTGTTGAATTCCGCAGAATATTCCTCTGTTGTTTCTTCGGTTATAAACTTGAGCAAAAAGCTTGTTTCGCCGTCGGATTCAAAGACGATATCACAATGACGGGTGGGGTTATCGTAATATTTCTGTGCCTCTTCCTCGTTCATATGCTTTGTGAAGCCTCCCACAATAGGAAGGTCAAATGTGCCGAGAGGGAACGGATTGAATGCGGTCAGAATATAATCGGTTTCAAGAAAATATTCCGAAGGATTGTTCACTTCGATTGTTTTATTGTGTCCGGCTTCGAGGATACTGACCTTTGCTTCCATTGCGTCAACAACATCGAGAAATCTTTCACGGCAGCCGATAAAAGAATCTTCCGTGTTGGTGATTTTGAGCATATCGGGTGTCTGTATTTTTTGCTCCTCATTTTTTGAACATGAAGAAAGGGTGAAAATCAATGCCAGAAAGAAAGACAGACATTTTATAAAACGGAGTTTCATTATTTTTCACTCAAAAGCTTTGCAAGCTCGTCCATGAATGTGTTGATATCCTTAAACTGTCTGTAAACAGATGCAAAACGCACATAAGCAACTTCGTCAAGGTCCTTGAGCTTATCCATTGCAAGCTCGCCGATATGAACCGAAGTAACTTCTCTGTCAAGCGAATTCTGAAGAGTAGCTTCAATTTCGTTAACTGCAGTTTCAATTTTTTCAAGAGAAACAGGTCTCTTTTCGCAGGCTCTGAGCATACCGTTGAAGAGCTTGTTTCTGTCGAAAACTTCTCTTGACTTATCTTTCTTAACAACGATAACGGGTACGCTTTCAATTACTTCATATGTTGTGAAACGCTTCTGACAGCTTATGCATTCTCTGCGGCGGCGTATACGCTCGCCCTCATCGGTGGGTCTTGAGTCGATAACCTTACTTTCTTCGCAGCTGCAAAACGGACATCTCATGGCATTTACACTCCTTGATTTCAGTTTTTTGTCTTTATTTTCTTGCCGCAAAGTTCAATGCTCTTTTTGGCAAGTGTAAGCAGGGAATCAACAATTGTTTCATCGGCGATGCTGTAGTCACGGTAGATTATTGATAATTCCGTGCAACCGAGAACAACGCAGTCACATCCCGCTTTTTTCAGATTGTTTATTATTCTCCAGAATGCTTCTATATCAACGTTTTTACCCGCTTTAACCTGGTCATAGATAATCTCCATGAGTTTTTCGGTGTCTATTTCGTCGGGAACGGCAAAATCAAGACCGTGCTTTTTGAGCATA
Organism: Clostridia bacterium; assembly: GCA_017517665.1. Classification (GTDB taxonomy): domain Bacteria; phylum Bacillota; class Clostridia; order Oscillospirales; family Acutalibacteraceae; genus CAG-177. Next base: position 55,548 of record JAFWYP010000060.1, read on the forward strand.
TTCTGATATGCACCCGAGAAAAGAGTTCCTTTGGTGGCAAGAATACCGACTTTTTTTGCATCGGGAAGATTGCTTTTGATATGAAGAACGGTCTCCTCAATTATATTGATAATGTGGGTGTCAACCGCATTCTGAATTTCGTCATAGAAAAAATGAGCTGTGTTGCAGGGTATGACAATATAGTCCGCACCTGCTTTTTCGAGCGTTTTTGCATCGGCTGTCATCTGCGGCAGTGGATTGGGTTCGTTTCTGTCGAGTATGTAGTTTGTGCGGTCATGAATGGCCGCATGATTCAGAATAATCATAGAAACATGGTCCTGATCGGTTGCCGCATCGGTGCATCTTATAACAAGCTCTGCAAAATAAATAGTTGCAAGAGGACCGACGCCGCCAAGCACGCCGAGTTTTGTTTCTTTGTTTTCGCTCATTTTATATAATCACTATCCGTAAATTTTATATTTTCTGATTTGGTTATAGAATACAGCGTTTGTATAGAATACGCGCTTTTTGTTTTTGTCTGCGGCATATTTGATGGGGAAGGTCCATCTGCCTTCCTTCATGAGCTTGAGTGCTCTGTTTTTGAGTTCTTCATCGTGAACATAGTGTTTGATAACGTATTTGGGAACAAGTGAGAAAAGGTGTTCCTTATCCGCAACGGTGTATTCGAGGTCTTTTTCATAAATAAGGTCATCAACAATCCATTTTACTGTGTTGAATCCGCTTGCGGTAACATAGAAGTTACTTCTTCCGAGACGCACGTTTATCTCGAAAAACTTGAACTTTCCGTCACGGGTATCGTATTTGATATCGAAGTTTGCAAAGCCGACATATCCGATGTGTTCAAGGAATTTTGTAGCCGCCGCAACAATCTGATCATTGACTTCGTTGATGATAACAACGGGATTGCCGATTGCGGAGGGGGTATGATCTTCAAGAAGAACATGACCGAGTGACGCAAACTTGACCTTTGAGTTTCTGTCACAGTAGCAGGTGAGAACTCTCATGTAGGTGTCGTCACCGGGAATGCAGTCCTGAATGAGAAATTTATAGTTGTAGTCGGTTTTTTCGAGCTTTGCAAGCATATCGTCAAGCTCTTGTCGGGTTTTGAATCTGAATACCTTGCGCTTGCCGTCAAACTTTGCATAGTGATACATTGCACTGTTTGCAGGCTTTGCGATGATGGGATATTCAAAATCAAAATCCATGGCGTTTTCTTCGCCGCAATTATAAACATAGGTGTCGGGATAATCTATTCCCAACTCCTCACAGATTTCGTAGAATTTATCTTTGAGAACGATTTTGTTGAGCAAATCTTCATCAATATAAGGAATAACATAGTATTCGCTGAGCACGGGCTTGTTTTCGATAAGAATTCTGACATACCAGTCACCGCAGCCGAGAACAATAAGCTTCTTTTTGCCTTTGAATTCCTTACCCACTTCAATAAGGGTATTTATAAGAGTCTCTTTGTTTTCAAGACCGGGGAAAACGCGGTTTTCGATGATATCGCTGTTGGCAATATACTGGCATTCCTTCATGCTCAGAACAAGCGATTTGATTTTATATTCTTCGTGAAAGCTTCTTGCGAGGCTGTAAGCGGTGAAATCGGCTCCCAGAATAACGGGCAGAAATTCACGTTCCTGTAATTCCATTTTTTGACACTCCATTTATCTAAACAAATACAAAATTTATTATATTACATCTTAAAATAAAATGCAAGCACTTTACACAATTTTGTGTTTGGATTTTTATAAGTTCTGCATATAAACAAGCGAGTTTTTCAAATCGCTTTCGTTGCCGAAATTTTCACGGTACAGCTCAATAATATAATCTCCGTCATAGTTTGCGGAATTCATGATTTCAATGAGTTTTTTAAAATCAAAGCAGCCTTTTCCCGGAGGCAGACAGTCGGAATTTCCGGTATGATCGCTGATATGGATGTGAACAATGTCATTTTTGAACTTTTCTGCAAAATCAAGGGGTGAATATCCTGCACGCACAGCCTGTTTGACATCGAAAACCAGTTTAAAACCATCACCGAGATAATTCTTCATTTTTTTAATAAAAACGGGGCTTTCGCAAAGGTGTCTGTTGACATTTTCATGACATACTTTTATCCCTGATTTTTTGCCTTCTTCAATGAGCTTTGCAAATCTTTCAAAGTATTCCGTATCGCTGATTTTTGCGCCCGTAAGTGCGCCGTGAATAACGGAAAATTCCGCACCGAGAGCAGCTGTGACCTCAAAATTGCGTCTGTAAAATTCAAGCATATCATTGAATCTTCTGCCGTAAGCGCTGAAAAGCATATATGTTTCCGCAAACGATGAAAACGGATGCACGGAAGCAATTTTTATGCCGTATTCCTTGCGGATTTTATTGAGAGTTTTTGCAAATTCAAGAGTTGTTTCACTCGGAGAATTGAGGAAAACTTCGCAGGTCTTAACTCCGATTTTTCCAAGCGTATCAAGGGATTTTTCAGTTTCAAGGGGATATAAGCAGGAGGTTGAAATTCCGAATGCCATTTGTTTCATTCCTTAAATGGTAATATTTTTGATTTGAACTTATTTCGTAACCGATGTATAATTTGCACATAAGGAGGACGGATATGAGAGAGATACTGAAAAATGTTCACCGCCCCGCAAAATGTGTGTTTGTAATCGGATGGATAGTCGTTGCGGCTGTTGTTGCCGCATCAACCGTGCTATACATAGGTGCAGGGGAGATTTTTGACTATTATTCTGCCGTGGCTTTGAGCGAAAAACTCCTGACCTCGGCAAGACCGATTTCCGTGGCGGTTTTTGCCGCTTCAACGGGTATTGAGTATTGCTTAAAAAAGAAAAGCAATTCAACAAATTGAATTATATCACAGAAAATCAAAAAATAAAACAAAAAGGTCGGGAAAAAGTGTAAATTTTTCTCGACTTTTTCATTTTACTGTGTTAATATATGAATAATAATGCACTTTTGTGTATGTATCGGAGGAATATCAATGCTCAGAATTGCTATGCTTTCAAAGTGGCATGTTCACGCAGAAGGATATGCCCGTGATTTTCTTAAAACCGAAAAAGCCGAAATAGTTGCCGTGTGGGACGAAAAACCCGAAAGGGGAATGCCCTGGGCAGAAAATCTCGGCTGTGATTTTGAACCCGACCTTGATGTTCTTCTTGCAAGAGATGATGTTGATGCAGTTTGCTGCTGTACTCCCACAACAATGCATAAGGAAGTGCTTATCAAAGCGGCAAAGGCGGGTAAGCATATTTTTACAGAGAAAACTCTTGCCTGCACCGTTGAGGAATGCTGTGAAATAGAAAAGGCAATCAAAGAAAACGGCGTTACTTTCACAATTTCATTTCCTCACAAGGCGTGGAGCGCAGTCAAATTCGCAAAGGAACATATCGAAAACGGCGATTTCGGCAGAGTTACGAATGTCAGAATCCGCAACGCACACAACGGCGTAAGCGGCAAATGGCTTCCCGAATACTGGTTTGTCAAGGAGGATTGCGCAGGCGGTGCGATGATGGACCTCGGCTGCCATCCGATGTATCTTCTTGCATATCTCTGCGGAAAGCCCAAAAAGATAACGGGCATTGCAAATTCCGTTCTCGGAACTCCCGTTGACGAAAATGCTGTTTCCGTTATTGAGTTTGAAAACGGAATTATCGGCGTTTCGGAAACATCGTTCCTTGCTTTCTCGTCGCCCTACACCATTGAAGTGCACGGCACGGAAGGTATCTTCCTCTGGAGAGGCGCGGATGATGTTAAATATAAGACCATGCAGACCGCAAAGCTCAACAGAGGTTTCATAACTCCCGATGTTCTTCCCGAGCAGGGCGAGCATCCTATTCCTGCTTTTGTCAATGCCTGCATTAACGGTACGGGTTCGCCCGAAGGCATGGGAACAAAAGATGCAATCGAGCTTGCAGAGCTTCTTGAAAATTCGTATATCGCATACGAAACGGGCAAGACTGTTGAGATTTAATAAGGAGAATGACTATGAGAGATATGAGAACTACACTTCATTATTATGACATTTTTCCAAAGGTTTTTCCTACAGGAAAAGAAATTGAAATTACAATAAAGCCTCTCGGAGCTCATGCCGAGTGCAAAAATCCCGATGAGATTTATCTTTCAATTTATGGTCTTGATGACGGTAATCCCCGTGATTATCCCTACAGAAAGAACGGCACAAGAGTTGATTTTACATATGACGGCGTTCTTAAATTCAAGTATACATTTCCCCGTGAACAGCAGTATTATGTAAGAATTTTCGATAAGGAAACCAATAAAAGACTCCTTCAGATGAGCGTTTATGCTCTTGATGAGGATCTTTGCGGAAGATATCCTCTTATCGGCGATCTGCATATGCATACCTGCCGTTCTGATGGCAGGCAGGCACCTGCAATCGTAAGCGCAAACTACAGAAAGCACGGTTATGATTTTTTTGCAATCACCGATCATCACCGTTATTATCCTTCGCTTGAGGCTATCGAAACCTACAAGGATGTTCCCATTGAATTCAACATTATCCCCGGTGAAGAAGTGCATCTTCCCGACCTTGCACCCGACCATATAAATGATGTTCATATCGTAAATTTCGGCGGGAAGTATTCGGTTAACGGACTTCTTAAGGATGAATATGCCGATGAATTCGGCTATGATATCGATAAGCGTCGTTTTGAAGGCTTTGCTTGTCCCGATATGATTACCGAGGATGAATACAGAGAGCAGGTTGACGCTCTTGCGACAACTCTTGATATCCCAGAAGGCATTGAGCCTTTCACATATGCAAGCTGTGTATGGGTATTTAACCACATCAGAAAGGCAGAAGGTCTCGGGATTTTCTGCCATCCCTACTGGCTTTCGAATGTTCATCAGGTTCCCGAAAATATAACCGATTATATGCTCAGAACTCATCCTTTTGATGCTTTTGAGGTTCTCGGCGGTGAAAACTATTATGAACATAACGGCTTCCAGACTCATAAATATTATGAGGTTCTCGCAAAGGGATATGATAAATTCCCCATCGTAGGAAGCACTGACAGCCACAGCTCAATAAATAATGAGAATGCATATGTTGCTTCAACAATGGTGTTCTCACCTGCTAACGAAAGAACGGATATCATTGATTCAATCAAGAATTTCTATTCAATCGCAATTGACGGCATCAGCAAAGAATTCCGTCTTGTGGGTGATTTCAGACTTGCACGCTATGCAACCTTCCTGCTTCAGGATTATTTCCCGCTTCACGATGACCTCTGCTATGAAGAGGGCAGAGCGATGAAGGATTATGCCTGCGGTGTTGAAGGGGCAAAAGAAACTCTTGAATTCATCAGCGGCAGAGTTCAAAAACAGAGAGAAAAATACTTTGCATTTTAAAAATAAAAAGTGAAAAAGGAGGTAATGTTGTGGCAAAACAGCGTTCACTTGATGCCGAGTTTGTACATCCCAACAAGATAGGTATGAAAGACTGTTTCGGATATGCATTCGGCGATGCGGCAAACTTATTTGTACTCACATATGTTTCGTCTTATCTCAAGGTATTCTTTACCGATATTCTCAAGGTTGCGGAAAGCAAAATCACAACTCTTCTGCTTATCGCAAGACTCTGGGATGCAATCAATGACCCCCTGTGGGGCAATCTTATTGCAAAGAAAAAACCGAACAAAGACGGAAAATACAGACCCTTTATCAAATGGTTTGCAGTTCCTCTCGGAATAATGGCAGCACTCTGTTTTGTGAATTTCAGAGCATTCACAAGCAACGAAATGATAGTTGTTGCACTCATGTATATCACATATATCGGCTTCGGTATGATGTATACAACAATCAATATTCCCTACGGATCGCTTGCTTCCGTTATTACCGATGACCCCGAAGGAAGAACCCTTCTTTCAACCTTCCGTTCAATCGGTGCAGGTCTCGGCGGAGCAATTCCTCTGCTTATCGGACCCATGATTATTTATACCGTTACAGGTACAAACAGTCTCGGAAATCCCGTTAAGGCTGCTGATGCAAACGGAATGCTCACCTTTGGTATAATTATGGGCGTTCTCTCCATAATTTTCTATTTCCTTTGCTTCGGCACAACCAAGGAAAGAGTTGCTTCGGAAGAAGAACCTCAGGTTGATATCAAGGGAATGTATAAGGGAATGCTCAAGAGCAGACCTTTCATCGTTGCCTGCCTTTCGGGTATACTTATCAGCGGTCAGCTTCAGTTCGGCTCGCTCAATCAGTATCTCTATAAGAACTATTTTGAAAATACCGACCTTTCAATCATCGGCACAATTGCAAACTATCTCCCCATGGCGGTTATGATTTTCTTCATGCCCAAGCTCGTTAAGAAGTTCGGAAAGCAGGAGCTTTGCAGCGTCGGTACATTCTTCTCGGCAATCGCTTCCGTTCTCATGTTCTTTATTGTTCCTCACTGTGAAAGAACAGGCAGCGCACCTGTTGTGTTCATGCTCTTTACATTCGTTATCGGCTTCGGTTATTCGTTTGTAAGCATCACAAACTGGGCGATTATCACCGATGTTATTGACTATCAGGAATATAAAACAGGTATCAGAAGTGAAAGTGCGGTTTATGCGGTTTATACCTTCTGCCGCAACCTCGGACAGACTATTGCCGACGTAGGAGGCATGAAGCTTCTCAGTTCCGTTGCAGGCTATGACGGCGCGGTCCACGGCTCGGCAGGCTATGTTGAGGGTGTGGGTGAGGGAATACTTTTTGTTTGTACGATAATACCTGCAATTGTTTATACCCTCGTATTCATTCTTTTCAAATTCGGCTATCCTCTTAATAAGTCAAGACTCGAAACCATGTACTCGGCTCTCAGAGAAAGAAGAGGCACGGGCGAATCGGCTCTTGAAAAGACTCCTTCATAAAAAGTTAAGCGGCTGCAAATTGCAGCCGCTTTTTTTCTATTTTGTTGTGACTTCCGCTTCTTTCATTAAATCTCCGACTTTCACAAAACTCAATCGTTCAAGTGCTTCTTTTACTTCTTTGAATTTAAAGTTTTCGGATGCAAAGAAACTGAAAACCATACATCGGTCGTCTGTTTTGTAATACACCTCATAATCAATCGCGAAATTATGAATCAAAGAGCTGTTTTCAATTTTGCATACCGTCATATTCTGACCGTTCACATTGATATCGTAGCTGTAAGAAACAGTGTTGTTGTCTTTGAAATCATGTCCGTCAAAGTATTTGCTTTTTTGTGTGTACGAGGTTATAAAGATATATGAATTGCATTCCTCGGTACCGATAAAAATGCTCTGATAAACATCGTGTGTGTCATCGTGAAAAGTTATATCGGGAATTATACCGTCTTTCCTGTAATAATCGCGGACAATAACGGCCGACTCAATTTCTTTTATGAATTCAGCGGCTTGTTCCTTGGTATAATATAAAAGTTCGCCTTCCTTCTTTGAAGGGGAAGAAACAATATAATCCATGATGAAATCGTAACTGTTGTTATGTTCGGCATGGATGGCTTTTTTTATTCTGTTAAGTCTTTCGATTGATTTCGTTATGTTTGAGGGCGGGGGAATAATAGATGTATCGCCATCTGCACGATGATACAAATCTTTTTCTTCGGAACAAGAAGGTGAAATCAAAAGCAGAACGATAATTATAACTGCAAGTATTCTTTTCATAATTTCTCCGTTTTGGTAGCTGAATTTGTCCTCAGAACCAAATCGGCTCAAAAGGTATGTTTATGTTGTTGGTTGAGATATCAACTGTTTCTGTGTTTTTGTTTGTTTCTATGATTAATGTATAATATGTGGCATAATTAATACTTGCGCCGTAATGATGATAGATATTGCAGTTAAGTTCAAGAGTGTTGTTTGTTTCGGCGGCATTTACAACATGAAGTTCGCACAGACCGTCATTGATAATGAATTCAGCAGAAACAAGAGATTTTGTTTCAAAATATTTTTCGTCATATGATTCGGTTTCAAAATGGTGTTTTTCTGAATATGTTTTCCATTCATCATAATTTGAAATGATTTCATAGCGTGTTTTTTCTTCGGAGGGAATTAATACTCCGTACCTGTTTATGCTGATTGTGTCAGGATCAATAACTTTATAATCTTCGCTTGATATAAAAGCAGGCACAGTGCTTGTGAAAAACATCGAAATACTCATTACAATAGTGATAAATTTCATAATGATTGTTGCCATAACAAAAACTCCTTTTTAGATTAATAATTAAATTATGCTCTTTTGGTTGACTTTTGTCAAGCTGTGCTTATTGTTACGTATGCATGTCAATCACCGCCTTTTATGAAAATTTTGTATCTATTCATATATGACAAAAAATGCGGTTTGTGACAAAAAATTCCTCTTTTCTCTTTTGTGCACAAATCAGAATGGCTTTATTTGTGCATAAATACAACAATTTTATTTTTTGCTTTTTATGCTCTTGATTTAAAACTAATGCTGATATATAATATATTAGTTAGTTTTACAAAATCCGCATTTTAACGGTATTGCGGTGAAAGGGTGTTGAAATTGAAGAAAATCGGTTTTGACAACGCGGCTTATATCAGCAGGCAGTCCGAGCAGATAAGCAAGCGCATCAATGAATTCGGAGGAAAGCTCTATCTTGAATTCGGCGGCAAGCTTTTTGATGATTTCCATGCTTCAAGAGTTTTGCCCGGCTTTGCCCCTGACAGTAAGCTTCAGATGCTTAAGAGCATTGCAGATGATGTTGAGGTTGTTATCGTAATCAATTCGGGGGATATCGAGAGCAATAAAATGCGCCGTGACCTCGGAATAACCTACGATGCCGATGTTCTGCGACTTATTGACGAATACAGAAATGCAGGTCTTTTCGTGGGAAGTGTTGTGCTTGCGCAGTTCAAGGAACAGCCTGCTGCAATCGCTTTCAAATCAAAGCTTGAAACTCTCGGTGTCAAAGTGTTTATACATCGTAATATTGAAGGTTATCCCTATAATGTTTCGCATATTGTAAGCGAAGAGGGCTTTGGTAAAAATGATTTTATTGAAACCGAGAGACCTCTTGTTGTTATCACCGCACCGGGTCCCGGAAGCGGAAAGATGGCAACCTGCCTTTCTCAGCTTTACCATGAAAATCAAAGAGGAAACAAAGCCGGTTATGCGAAGTTTGAAACCTTCCCTGTATGGAATCTTCCTCTCAAGCATCCCGTAAATCTTGCTTATGAAGCCGCAACGGCAGACCTTAATGATGTCAATATGATTGACCCGTATCACCTTGATGCTTACGGTGTTACAACCGTCAACTATAACAGAGATGTTGAAGTTTTCCCTGTTCTCAATGCGATTTTTGAAAGAATTGAGGGCGTAAGTCCCTATAAATCACCTACGGATATGGGCGTTAATATGGCGGGATATGCCATCTGTGATGACGAAGCAACAAGAGAAGCTTCAAAACAGGAAATCGTCCGCAGATATTTCAATGCTCTCTGCGATTTGAAAACGGGCAGAGGCAAGCAGGAAGCTGTTGATAAGATTGTCAGCCTTATGAATCAGGCAGGTATCAGTGCAGAGGACAGAAAGGTTATCAAAGCTGCGCTTGACAGAAGTGCGGAAACCGAAGGTCAGCCTGCGGTTGCAATCGAGCTTCCCGACGGTAAAATCGTAACGGGCAAAACCTCGAATCTTCTCGGTGCATCAAGTGCGGCACTTCTCAATGCGGCAAAATATCTTGCAGGTCTTCCTGAAGATTTGCTTATGATTGCACCGTCGATTATCGAACCAATTCAGGAACTTAAAACGGGAATTCTCAAGGGCAGAAATCCCAGACTTCATTCCGACGAAACACTTATTGCTCTTTCAATGAGCGCAAATACAAATCCCGTTGCCAAGAAGGCTCTTGAAGCAATAGAAGGTCTTAAGGACTGCGACGCACATTCAACTGTCATTCTTTCTCAGGTTGATATGGATGTTTACAGAAAACTCGGCATTAATCTCACCTGCGAACCAAGATATCAGACTAAAAAGCTTTATCACAAATAAAAGAACGGCAGTCGCATGACTGCCGTTCTGCTATTTATCCGTTAAATTTCTGATCCATTTCCTGCTTCTGAAACGGTGTAAGCTCATAAGAGCTTTCGGAATGTCCTCGCATATGTACATCGCAATAAGAAGATATTCAAAATCCACTTTTACAACAAGCCCGAGTATCGCAACAACGGGTACACCGATAAGATACAGAGATATGCAGTCATAGAAAATACCGACTCTGGTATCTCCGCCCGCCCTGAAAGTGCCGACGATAAGAGTATACGGTATGTTCCTTATCGGCAGCCACAGGCAGTAAATCATGACAAGCTTTGAAGCTATGTCAAATGCCCCCTGCGTTTCTATTTCGAGAAGAGAAAGCATGGGATTCCGTATAAACATAAAAATTGTTCCTGTGATAATACCGATTATCGGAGTCATGATAACAAATTTTTTGGCAAGCTTATATGCGCCGTCGCTGTTGCCCTCTCCGATGGTTTTTCCCGTCATAATTGAGCAGGCATGGCATATACCGACAAAGAAAACAAATGCGATCTGCTCGATTGAGCTGAAAATCGTATATCCGGCATAGGCTTCGTTGCCTTGTCTTGCAAATACCATAACATAGATATTTGTTCCGATTGCCCATGCAACCTCATTGAAAACAACGGGCAGACATACAATTGAGAATCTGCGTACAAAATCTTTGGAGAGTCTGAAGAATTCTTTTAATTTTCCGTTGTAGATATCCTTTGATGTGCGGAGCACGATAAACAGAAGAACGGATTGAAGTGCGGTTGAGATAAGAGTAGCAAATGCGGCGCCTCTTATTCCGAGTGCGGGAAAACCGAGCTTTCCGTTGATGAGAATGTAGTTGAGCACAGTGTTGGTTGCAACTGAAATAAATGAAGTGATAAGGGGAGGGTTAACTCTTTCAGTTGCACGAAGGGCTGTGCATGAAATCTGATTAAACGCGCTGAAAAGTCCCATGAATGCAACGATTTTCATGTATTGCACAGCAACGTCGATAACCTCTTGTTCTCCCGTGAAAACCCTTATCATGTATTGCGGAATAACAAACATCGAGAGCGAGAAAACCACGGCAACTCCTGCTCCGAAAAGAAGCGCAACGCCGTATGATTTCTGAATGTTTTTCTTTTCCTTTGCACCCCAGAACTGCGAAATGAGTGCCGCAGAACCCGATGAAATGCCGAAATAAAAAAGATTCATCAGAAAAATCCATCTTGATGAAACTCCGACAGCCGAAACTGCAACATTTCCGAGCTTTGTCACCATTGCAGTATCAATAAGCTGTGCACAGGAAACAAGAAGCTGCTGAAATGCGATGGGGAGTGCAAGCCTGAGCATATTTTTGATAAAATTACGGTTCATGTATCTTTTTCTCTTTCGTTATTTGATAGCAAATGTTAGTATATTTAGAATTCAACAAAATGTCAACCGAAATTGAATAAAAACAAAAAACTCTTTTGCTGCTGCTATTGATTTTTAATAATAAGTGATATATAATATTTAGTTGTAGAAAACCCAAATTTAACCAAGAAGGTGTAAATTATGTCAAACTTTAATGAATTTTCAGGCGTATATTCTTTGCTCCTCACTCCCTTTAACTGGGACAGAACTCTCGACTACAAAACCTACGAAGAATATGTTGCATGGCAGGCTGCATTCAAGCCCCAGCATCTTTTCGCAGTATGCGGTTCATCAGAAATGATGGAGCTTACTCCCGAAGAAAGAGTAAAGTGTGCAGGTCTTGCTGTTAAAAATTCCGACGGTGTACCTGTTTTTGCAACAGGCAACCTTGCTGTTGATTTCAACGACCAGATTGAAGAAATGAAAAAGCTTGAGCAGCAGGGTGTTTCGGGTCTTGTTTTCGTAACAAAGGGTATGTGCGATAAGCCCGACTATATGTATGAATATATGACAGAACTTGCTTCTCACACAGAGCTTCCCATAGTTCTTTATGAGTTCCCCGGTCTCAGACCTCATCTTATGGACCCCGTAACCTACGGTAAGCTTGCTAAAACAGGCAAGTTCATGGGCATCAAGGATACAACCTGCAAGCTTACAGATATTGAAGCAAAGATTGCCGTTCAGGGCGACTCAAACGTTCTTCAGGCAAATATTCCCTTCCTTTTTGATTCATATGTTAAGGGTGCAAGAGGCGTTGTTGCAACACCTACTTCATGCGGTGCAGACCTTTTTGTTAAGATGTGGGATGAATTCACAAAGGGTGATATTGAAGCTGCAAGAAAGACACATCAGCATATCATTGCACTTGATAATGCAATTGATTCGGGCTTCTGTGCAAGTGCAAAGTATCTTGTAAGTCTTCGCGGTGTCAAGGGTATGAAGTGGTTTACAAGAGGTGCTCATGACCTTGGTCCCGCAAGACTCCGTTCAATTGAAGTGTTCTATGACTGGGCAAAAGAAGAAGGAATCTTTAACGATTGAGCAATAAGCTTGTAATAATTTAATTGTAATATATTATTAATCAGTATTATTTAAAACATAAGAGGGAAGTTATGAAGAAAATCAGAGCCAATGTATGCGCCGTAACGCATGCAGGAAGAATCCGCAGAGAAAATGAGGATAACTATAATTTAAACGGCAGAATGACCTCTACGGGTGATTTGAAAAAAGGTTCGGCATTTGTTCAGACAATGGCAGAGCCGTTCCACCTTTCTGTTTGTGACGGAATGGGCGGCGAAAGCTACGGTGAGCTTGCATCGGGCATAGCGGTTGAAACGATAGCCGCGCATGCTTCAAATGTTTACGAAAGCGGCGAAGATTTCAGCTTTGCCATTTCAAACTGCCTTGACGATGCAAACAGCAGAATCTGTGCCGAAATCAATGCCAGAGGCAAAAGAATGGGTACTACTCTTGCGGCAATTTATGTTGTAAAGGGTAAGATTCTTTGCACCAATATCGGCGACACAAGAATTTATCATTATTCAAAGGGCGTTCTTGAACAGATAAGCTTTGACCATACCCATGCGCAGACGATTGTTGATGCGGGTGGGGCTGCACAGAATGATATCGGAAGAATTCCCGATGCGAAAAGGCTTACAAAGCACCTCGGTGTTTTTCCTGAAGAGGCAACTCTTTCTCCCAATATCAGCGTTATTGACGATGTTGATAACGGAGATATAATTCTTCTCTGCAGTGATGGTCTTACCGATATGCTCAGTGATGAGGATATAACCGCAATTCTTTCAACGGGCGAAAGCTCGCAGGATGTTGCAAGCAAGCTTATCCGTACTGCACTTGAAAGAGGAGGTAAGGATAATGTTACTGTTATGGCGGCGCTTCTTGATGTTGAAGAAACGGCAATTTTCGCACCGATAGCAGCAGCTATGGTTGGTGATACCGATGCGGATTATGAGGAAGAATACCGTAACAGCTTCGGTTCAAATCAGATTCCCGATGAAGAAAATCCTGTATCTCCTTATGCAAATGCAGATGCAAGAGCCTATTCAAAGCCTGTTGATAAGGCTAAAATTATAAAAATTGCAGGTATTGCGATAGGTGCGGTTGTGGTTGCCCTTATCGTTGCGCTGTTTATCAAGGCGCTTGTTAACGGCGGCAACAATGATGACGAAACAACAACCACTACATATAACTATTATGACTACACAACAGCACCGATTTATTATTATCCGCCCACAGAGCCTCCCATAACAACCTGGGTGTTTGAGTCAACAAGCGAAAGTGAAACTTCGGAAACAACAACCGAAACCACTACACGCAGGATGACATCAACCAAGAGAAGAAGCACTACCAAAAAGCGCACAACAACAACCACAAAGAGAAGAACGACTACTACTACCAAGAGAGTAACAACAACAGTTGAAATCGGTACCGCTGCTTCAACAGCTCAGACAACTGAGACTGCCTCAACTTCAACAACAAATACCACGGGTGCTTCAACAACTCTTAACTCAGGCGAAACAACCACAGCTTCAAACGGCGGAGAAACAACAGCAGGTACAACAGAAAACACCTCTGCAACAACAACGTCGGCAACGGAAACTTCGGAAACAACAACAAACAATGCCGCGGCAGCGTCAATATCTCCCGAAGAAATGAGCCAAATTCTCGGATTGGGATTTATTGAATAAATTAATACAAAATGTAATAACGGGACTGCTTTCTGATGAAAGCAGTCCCGTTTTATGTATATTTATTTGATTTTTGAAAGTGCCCAAGAGGTTATATATTCATAGGCATGGATTCTGTCAACCTCGTTGAGTATTTCGTGACGCATTCCCGGATAGAGCTTGATGGTAACATCCTTTTTGCCTGCCGCAATGAGGTCATTGTAAATCTGCTTGATTCCTTTGCCGTATGCGCCTACAGGGTCATCCTCACCTGCGATTAAAAGCATGGGAAGATTTTCGTAAACACCGTTGTACCAATCTTTACCCGAAACTTTGGTGAGAACGGTAAAAAGGTCTCTGTAACCTGCTGCGGTAAAAAGATATCCGCAGTATTTATCGGCTATATATTTGTCAACCTCAGCTTTATCGGTTGAAAGCCAATCGAAAGGAGTTCTGTTTTCGGTTTTTTTATTGTAAGGACCGAAAGCCATTTTGTTGATAAAATTACTCTTGTGTTTGCTGCCTTTTACTTTGGCAATTGTATCAGCAAGAGTTATGGCAATTGCGGAAGCGGGATTTTTGCCGCTTGAACCGCAGAAAACAGCGGCTTTTATTCTTTCGTCTTTGCCGTATCTAAGAATATATTCTCTTGCAATGAATGAACCCATGCTGTGACCGAAAAAGATAACGGGAATATCTGGATATTCCTTTTTGATTAATTCGGTGAATGCTCTTTGGTCTTCAACAAAAGCGTCCCAGCCGTTGCTTTCTCCGAAATAACCGAGGTCATCATCGGTTTTGATTGATTTTCCGTGACCTACATGGTCATTGATAAGCACCGCAAAACCGTTTTTACAAAGATAGTTTGCAAAATCCTCATATCTTTCGCCGTGTTCAGCCATGCCGTGGGCAACCTGAAAAATTGCTTTCGGACAGTCTGACGGAAGCCAGCATCTTGCAAAAACATCCGCAACACCCGATTTTGAGGGGAGAGAATATTCTTTTCTGATTATTTTCATACCGATTCTCCTTTATATGAATTTTTTGAGTCGTTGTTTCAATGTTAAACCTATACATGAAGCGGCGGCAATTTTTATTATATCGCCGATTATAAACGGCAGAACGCAAACCGCGGCAGCCTGCAAAAAGTTGCATTCTGCCCTATACATATACCACAGCGTGCCCGAAAGATAACAGACAAAAGTACCTGCCGCCATGCTGACAGGGAAAATGATTTTTGCTTTTTCAAACTTGTCTGTCAATAACCCGATGATAAATGCGCATGGGATATACCCTATGATATATCCGCCCGTGTAGCCCGAGATGCATTGCAAGCCGCCTGTAAATGATGAAAAAACGGGCAGTCCGACAGCACCGATAAGAATATAAACGGCAACTGCAGGGAGTGAATAGCTTTTACTGACCGAGCAGGAAACAACTTATATCGCAAATGTTGAAAGCGATATCGGAACTGCGCCCGCAGGTACGGATAACGGTGCAAAAATGCAGATGATTGCCGCAAGTATTGCAATGATTACTGTTTTTCTTATGTTCAAAGGTAATACCTCATGTGGTTGCATTGTAAAGTTAAAACGCTTTACATAAGCGTGTTAATATATGTTGTTTTAATGTTTTCTTTAACGATATCAACGATTTCTATGCCTGAATTTTTATATCCTGCAAAAATTGCCCCTATTTCAGGCGTAAAGTCAATAAGCTTTACATTGCTGTAACCGTGTCGGTTCATGATGTCGGTGAATTCATGCCTGAAAAACATATTGTTCTGGAAAACTCCACCCCAAAGACCGATGGCAATATCCTTGTTTTTGTTTTTCAGAAGACCTAAAGCAGTTTTTGAAAGCTCTTCGGCTTCATTTATCAGAATGTTTTTTGCAACCTCGTCACCGCTTTCGCAGCACTTACTGACAAGTCTTGCAAAGGCGGCGGTTTTTTTGCGGCTTACTTTTTTCTCATAGTACAAGTCAATGAGGTCATATATATTGTTAGCGGAAAAATATTCAAGACATTCGTTAAGAAGAGCAGTATCGGGTGCGCATTTTTCATATGCTCTGATAGCTGCTTTTATTCCTGCAAGACCGATTGAATATCCGCTTCCTTCGTCGCCGAGGATATAACCCCAGCCGCCTGTGTGACTCATGCTCCCGTCGGAGTTTCTGCAAACAGCCATTGAACCCGTTCCGCTGATTATTGCGGCGCATTCACCGCTGATATCCATTGCTTCAAGGGCAACATATAAATCTGAGTCCATGATAATGCTTTCGCTGTCAATGATTTTATTGCAGAATCTTTCTGTTTCCTGCAAAGATGCTCTTTCGTTGAGTGCAGACATACCGATTACCGCACAGCGGAATTTTTTAATGCAAAGGTTTTCGATTATATTTTTCATTGCAAGGCGTGCAGCTTCAATTCCGACGGAATAGTAATTAATGCTTTCTCCGCAGGCACTGCATATGAACTCGCCTTTTTCGTTGAAAACAACTGCTGTTGTTTTGCTTCCGCCTCCGTCAACGCCGAGAAAATATGAATTGCTGTTCATGTTGACACCTCCCGAAAAGATTTGATTATAAGTTAACAGTTTATACATCGGATTTTCGCATATTGTCAATATGTGGATAGTATGATTAGAGTGCGAAAAAAATTCTGAATTTTATTATATATATCCAAGAAAGGAATGAATGTTTTGGAAAAATTAAAACATCCGTGTGTTATGGTCTGCGTTACACAGCAGGAATCCTGTTCAAGGCTTATTGAAGCAGGCGCAAGAATTGCAAAAGAAGAAAAGCTTCCTCTTTCTGTTATAAGCGTTTTTAAAGAAAGCAAAGGAATGAATGCAAACAGCGGGGGAGCGCTTGAAGAGCTTTTCGGATGTGCGCAAAAATATAATGCATCCATGAATGTTTATTTTAACGACAGTCCTGCGCTTGTTGTTGCCGTAGCGGCAAAGAAAAACCGTGCTTCAACAATTGTTACGGGTTTTCCGGCAGACGGAAGCA
Organism: Clostridia bacterium; assembly: GCA_017517665.1. Taxonomy (GTDB): domain Bacteria; phylum Bacillota; class Clostridia; order Oscillospirales; family Acutalibacteraceae; genus CAG-177. Next base: position 72,667 of record JAFWYP010000060.1, read on the forward strand.
GCGGATTTATCGCGAGAATTCATGAAATTCTGCCCGATATTCCCATAACAATGGTTGATTCAGAATCGAATGAATATAAGGTAATGCAATATGATAAGGAAGAAATTGAAGAAGCACGAAGATTAAGCACCTTAATTCATTGAAATTCCGCCTGAGAAGAGTCTGTTGACGGCGTTCCTCAGTAATTTATATTCCTCGCCCTCAAGGGCGGGGTTTTTTTTGAGCAGATTTTCTGCGGCGGAATGAGTTTCTCTTATTGCTTCGCCGTCAGTCATCATGTTTGCTATTTTAAGTTCGGGCAGACCGTGCTGGCGCGAACCGAAGAAATCGCCCGGACCGCGGAGTTTCAGGTCTTCATCGGCAATTTTAAAACCGTCGGTTGTCGAAGCAAGGATTTTGAGTCTGTGTTCGGTTTCCTCGTTCTGTGCATCGGAAATCATGATGCAGGTTGATTTTTCGCTGCCTCTGCCGATTCTTCCGCGAAGCTGATGAAGCTGTGAAAGTCCGAATCTTTCTGCATTTTCGATAACCATTATAACTGCATTCGGAACATCTATTCCAACCTCAATAACGGTTGTTGAAACCAGAAGCTGTGTTTCTCCCGATGCAAATGAATCCATAACAGCTTTTTTTTCGGCAGGCTTCATTTTACCGTGAAGCAGTCCTACAGAAAAGCCTTTGAAAAATTCTTCGGAAAGTTTTTTATAAAGCTCTGTTGCCGCTGTAAGCTCTGTTTCGTCATTTTCGGCAACAAGTGCACATACTATGTAGCCTTGCTGACCGTTACAGAGATGCTTTTTGACATAACCGTAAGCGCGCTCACGGATTTCTGAATTGACAAGATATGTTTCAATCTTCTGTCTGCCTTTCGGAAGTTCATCGAGAATGCTCAGATCAAGGTCGCCGTAAATAATAAGAGCGAGTGTTCTCGGTATAGGTGTTGCAGACATAACAAGTGTATGAGGATTAATGCCTTTCGAGGAAAGCGAACCTCTTTGATTAACTCCGAAACGGTGCTGTTCATCCGTAACCGCAAGGGCGAGATTGCTGAATTCAACATCTTTCTGAATGAGTGCGTGAGTGCCTACGGCAAGGTCGATTTCGCCGTTTTTAAGAGCCTCTTTGATTTTTTTCTTTTCTGACACAGGAGTTGAACCCGTGAGCAGACCGATGGTTATGTCTGTGTTTTCAAACATTTTTGCGAGTGTTTTATAGTGCTGCATGGCAAGAACCTCGGTAGGCGCCATCAAGGCACTCTGAAAACCGTTTTTGGCACAGTTATATATAAGCGCGGCACTTACTGCTGTTTTACCCGAACCGACATCACCCTGAAGAAGTCGGTTCATGGGAACATTTTTCATCATGTCATCGGCGGACTGCCTGATTGCGCGTTTTTGTGCGCCTGTCAGTTCAAAGGGCAGGAGAGCAAAGAATTCTTCCGTATAATCCGCCTGCATAGGTATTGCGTTTGAACGGCGTGATTTGGATTTAAGGCGCAGCAGACCGAGCTCAAGAAGAAAAAGCTCTTCAAAAATAAGTCTTCTGCGTGCCTCGGACATCATATCCTCGTTTTCGGGGAAATGGATATTTTTAAGTGCGGATTCTATATCCATAAGGCAATAGCTGTTTCTGATATCCTGCGGAAGAGGGTCGGGTATTTTGCCGCACACATCAAATGCCGTTCTTATGAGCTTTTCAATTGCTCTTGAATTCATCCCTGCAGTCTGCGGATAAATCGGACGCATTTTTCCTTCACCGTCAAATTCGGTAAATTCGGGAGAATTCATCTGACGGTAATATCCTTTGCCGGTTATTTTCCCGAAAAAAAGATATTCCTTGCCCTGTTCAAGCTTTTCAGCCGCGTATTTATTATTAAAGAATGTTACGTCAATCAGGCTTTCGCCATCGGTTATTTCGGTTTTATAGAGAGCCATGCCTTTGCGGATTTTGTGTTCACGCACCCTCATTCCGACAATTGCTTTTATGCATACGTTTTCATCAAGCGGAGCTTCTTTTACGGAAAGAATATTACTCCAATCCTCGTAAACGCGCGGATAAAAAGTCAGCAAATCCCAAAGGGTGCAAATCCCGAGCTTGCCGAGCATGGCGGCTCTTTTTTCACCCACACCTTTGAGATATTTGATGCTTGCGTTAAGTTCCATAGTTTACTCCGACTGTATTCTCATGTTATCTATTTTTATGTCGCTGAGTTCACCGAGTTCGAGACCCGTTGATAATGCTTTATCGGGACTGTTTGTGTGAACATGAACCTTGATTATTCCCGAATGCTCAGCCACCGCGGTTGAATTACCGAATCCGGAAAGCGTGCTGCGAAGAGAAGCAATATCCGTTCGGTACGGGGAATTTATCAGAAATTCCGTGCAGTAAATATATTCGGTACTGTGAGGAATGTCGGCGCTTTTTTCTTCTTTCGGTATCGCTTTGGCGGAAGATTTATCTGCGCCTGCCATACCCCTCATGATATGGATAAGTCCCTGACCGCCCGCATCAACAACACCGTGTTTTTTTAAAGCGGGGAGAAGATTGGTAGTTGTTTTGAGAGAAGCCTCAGCGCCTGCAAGCGCCTGCATAAATGTTTCTTCTGCAGTACAGCCTTTTGCCGCCGCAGAAGATGCTTTTGCTGCCGCAAGACGGATAACCGTCAGCATTGTGCCTTCCGTCGGTTTTTCAATGGATGCATATGCTTCGTCACTGCCTGCTTCAAGAGCTTTCGCAAGAGATACAGCATCTATTTCGTCAAGACCCTCAATGCTTTTTGCAAATCCTTTGAAAATAAGGGAAAATATAACACCCGAATTACCCCTTGCGCTTCTGAGAAATGCACCTGCTGCCTTATCGGCAAGCTCTCCCGCAGACATATCGGGAAGGTTTGCAACAACTTTTGCACAGCCCGAGAGTGTCAATGTAAGATTTGTCCCCGTGTCGCCGTCGGGTACGGGAAAAACATTTATATCATCAACCTCTTCCGAATAACGGCTGATATTCTCCGCGGCGGAGATAATTGCATTTTTAAGCATTCCGGCAGTAATCATATATTCATCCTCTTTGCATTTTTTTGAATATATTATGCCGTTTTTATCTGCAAATAATTCCTTTTATCTGAAACTCCATTCCTCGATGTTATAAAAAACATCTCCGTCGCACGAATTGAAGCTGCCCTGCATGGAGTTGGTGTATGAAGCGGCAGCGTTTCTGTAGCAAAGCGGTATAAGGGGCAAATCCTCGTTGAATGTGTTTACGAAGTCCATGAGTTCGCATTTGCCGTTCAGATATTGGTCATATCTCGTTGCCGAAGTGCAGAGCGGGTCTGTGCCGTAGCTTGCGTCACCGCCGAAAATCGGGAAGAGATTCATATTGGGGGAAAGGCGCACTTCGCCGATATACATATCGTATGAGCCGAGCTTTACTGCTTCCGTATAATAATCGGCAGTATATGCTTTAAGAGTTATTTTGAATCCGAGCTTTTCAAGATATCCCTTGATAAACTCTGCTGTTTCAAGCTTGAACTGATTTTCTTTGTTGACGAGCAGGGAGATTTCCTTTGAAGAAATATCAATTTCTGACTGTGAGATATATTCTTCTGCTTTGGGTAAATCCATCGAAATAACAAGGTCTTTTGAGGATAAAGCATACCAGTCGGGATTAAAGGGGGAGTAGGTTGCTCTTGCGTGGCCCTGGAATGCCGTTGTTACGATTTCGTTTCTGTTGATTGCAAGATTGACAGCCTGACGCAGATTTGCATCGGAGAATATTTCGCTTTCGTAGTTGAATCCGAGATAAACGAAGTTGTTTATACCCATGTCAACGGTTTTGGCGTTGATTCTCAGATAACTTCCGCTTGAAAGGTCATTATAGTAAAATCCCGTGTTACCGATTTCAAGACTGCTTTCTATTGAGCTGCTGTCACGCACGGGAACAAGCATAATCGTTTTTATTGCGGGATTGAAATTTGTTTTTTTTGTGTTAACAACAAGATATGTTGATTCTCCCGATTTCTGAGGAACATATCTTCCCGAACCTATGGGAAGTTCACCTTCCGAACCGTTTTTGACTATGGGGAAAGTCAGACACGAAAGGGCATAAGGGTCGGGAACTTCAAGAGTAAAAACAAGCATATTTGATGAGGAAATGCTTGCCTGAAGGAAGTTGAGAAGTCTTGAGCTGTAATTCGGGGAATACCTTGCCTGCTCAAACGAATAAACAACATCGCCTGAGGTTACGGGTGTTCCGTCTGAAAAAACGGCAGAGTCAAGAGTAACATTAACGGTTGTGCCGCTGACGATAGAACTTTTGGCAATAACGGGAACTGGCTCATATTTATCGTTAAGTCTGTAAAGACCGTCATATATAAGACCCATAATCTGAATGTTTGCCGACATCGAAGATGTGAACGGGTCAAGCATATCCGCTTTTGAATATGCAAGCTTTAATGTGCCCTCTTTTTTGTCGCTGATATCGGAAACACCAACGGGTTCGTTTCCGATGACGGGTTTTATTTCATCGCATCCCGAAAAAACAGTCAGGATGAAAGATGCTATCAATATAAATACAGCAATTTTTTTCATTTTGCTCACCTTGTCAAATCAAGAATAATTTTTCCTGCCATTATCATTCCCGCAACGGGAGGCACAAACGGAAGACTGCCCGGAGTTTGTCTTTTGCCAGTATCTTCCGTTGTTTGTGAGGGCTTTACGGGAATTTCGGGAGACCACACAACGTTCAGCTTTTTTATTCCTCTTTTTTTAAGTTCTGTTCTCATTACTCTGCACAGAGGACAGCCGCTTGTTTTATATATATCCGAAACGGTAAATTGCGATGGGTCGAGTTTGTTGCCTGTGCCCATGCACGATATCATCGGTATACCGTATTGTGCGGATTTTACCGCCAAATCAATTTTTGCGCTGACTGTATCTATGGCATCGGCTATATAATCGTAGCTTTCAAGACTGAATTCATCGGAGTTTTCGGGAAGATAGAATTTTTGAAGTGCGGTCACTTTGCAGTCGGGGTTGATATCGAGAATTCTTTCTTTCACAACTTCAACCTTCGGTCTGCCGACGGTTGAGTGAAGCGCACAAAGCTGACGGTTGATATTCGTTACGGAAAAAACATCGTTATCAACTATTGTGATTCTGCCTATGCCTGCTCTTGCAAGAGCTTCCGCCGTGTATGAGCCGACACCGCCCAGACCGAAAAGAATAACGTTCTTTTCGGAAAGAATGTTTGTTGAATTTTCGCCGAGAATCATTTCCGTTCTCAAAAACTGTGAATGCTCCATAGTTAAGCCTCTTGAATATAATTATACATATTAATAATACAACAAAACATTGCATATTGTAAACTGTATTTTAAAATTTATATAATATTTTTAAAATAAAACGCTCCTTACAGTCGTGAAGCTGTAAGGAGCATTGACAATTTATTTAGCGTTGTACATAAGGAATATTGCTTTTTCGCCGTCGGGAAGTGATATTGAGAGCCCTTTGTTCATCAGCTCTTCGCCCGTTACGGTATAAACGGTTTCGGGAGTATCAATATCATAAATGTTATATGTTTTTGCAGGTGCAAGACCGTTGAGCTTAACGGTGTATTCCGTTTTTGCAACATCGGGTCTTTTGTAGATAAGCGCCGTGCCTGCAAGTCCGTCATCGGTCGAATATTGCATTGCGTGCATTTTGTTCTTGTCGAAACTGCCGAAATCAAGGGGATAATATCTGCCTGCCATAAGCTCTCTCTGCTCTTTGTGGAAGCTGAAATCAGGATGAGTGTTTGCATAGAAATCCATGAGCATAAGAGGCATGACTGCCGACCTTGAGGAATATTCGCTCTGCATATTGAGTGCTGTACCCGAAATCGGAAGCCAGAACGAAAGACCGTAGGTTTGTGACTGCGTTGCCTCAAAAAGATTGTAGTGTACTGCACAGTTATAGTCGCTTCTCCAGAACGGAATGCTGCGGAATGCCATTTCAAGGTCAAGTCTTTTACCGCCCGAAGCGCAGTTGTCAATTATAAGTCCGTCAATGTTTTCGGTGAGATAATCAAGGTATCTGTAAAGATTTGTAACATAGTGGTTTTCGCAGATGCCTGTTCTGCCGTCATAAAAATCTCTGTCGGCATTCTGCCAGTATCCGAGAGGCGCAAAATTGAAGTCCTGACGGTAAACGGTAACACCGTTTTCTTTCATCGAATTGAGCAGATATTCGCAGTAATATGTGAAAGCTTCTTCGTCTGCAAGATTCCACATGATATTGTCGCCGTCGCCGTATATCAGCCATTCTTCATGCTGTGAACCGACGTTATGGAACTGTGTTCCGGGGTAAACTCTTTCGGGTTCATACCAGAGGACATGACCGAGACCCTTTTCTTTTGCATAACCCGAAAGCTCGGAGATGCCGTTGTCATATCTTGATGTGTCAACTGTCCAGTTGCCTACGCCGTCATACCAGCCTTCGTTATATTCATACCAACCCGCGTCCATCCAGAAAGCATCGGTATTTTCATAAACGGAATTGTCTATTCCGTCAAGAATCTCAATGATTTCATCGGAGGTTCTTTCGGACATGGGTCCAGCAACCTCCATAACGGTATAAACATTCTGTGTCACGTTTTCGGGATATACGCAGTCGGTAATCCACTTTCTGAAAAGATTGAAGCCTTTAAGAGGATTGGAGTTTTCATAAAAGCTGATTGAAACAAGAGGTGAACGCACTTCTTCTCCCGGAAGAAGATATGCTTCAAAGTGCTCCTGCTTCACGGAAATGTCGGTCACACCGTTTTTTTCTGAAAGCGAAGCGGCCCATTGACCGGTCCATCCGATTCCGAGAATCATTCCGCCGTTTTCGCCGTTAATGTTGAAATAAGGGAGGTATTTTTCGGTGGGCTTGCCTTCATTGCCCGAGAATTTTTTTGCAACGGAGGTTAAGTTCTTTTTTATGAGAGAGAAATCGCTTGCGGCGGTATCGCTTCCCATTGAATGATAAACCTGTGCATCACCCGTTGAGAATGATGAATCGAGCGCATAAAAATCGCTGATTACGCCCGAATTTTCTTTGCCTGTGTTTTTGATGTAAACTGTCCATTGGCAGGTTGCATTTTCTTCAAAAAGTGTTGTTTCAACAGTTACTTCAAGACCTTTTTCATTGTTTCTGAGAACAATTTCACCTTCATAATCAAAGGTTTCGGGTAAGAAGGACAGTCTTTCCCATTCATCGGGATTGAATTCTTCACCGTCAACCTTGAAGGTGAAAGGATAATTATTGCTGTCACCGAAGAAATTATTGTTTAACCATTGCGAAGCGTGTTCTTTTTCGCTGTCGGCGATATTCATTTCTTCGAGAGTGATAGTGTCAAAAGATATATTCTTTTTATATTCAATAGCCATAATGTTGTCCTTGTTAAAAACATAAATTCCGCCGCATGAAATAACAAAGAAAATAACCGCAAAGATTATGTTGGCGATTTTGTGCATGTTTTTTGCTCTCAGAATAAAAGCGACGAGAATAAGAACTGCGGATAATGCAAAAACAACGGTGAATGTTTTGATGATAACAATATCATTGTCAATGCCTGTTTTATTGACTTTTGCGTTAAATCCCCATATCAGACCCTGAAACAAACCGTTGCCTGCAAAAAACGCAATGAGTTTCGGAATCCAATTTGCTTTTTTGAATACGGACTGAACAAACATTGCCATAAACCAGCCCAGTGCCGAACCCGAAAGAACTGTATACAGATGAACGTCAAAATCGCTGTCTTTGCCGTAGAATATGTACCAGAGTGAGTATGCCGCATAAACGAGAAGTCCCAGAAATACCGTTGTCACGGCAAATTCCGCAATGCTTTTCTTTTTGTTCATATTTCAATCATCTCCCTTTTCTGTTTTATTTTATCATATATTATCACCTGATTCAATAAAATTTATTTATTCTCTTGTTTAAAAGGCGGTTATATGATATAATTACAAAATCAATGAAAATCCGAAGGAGATAGAAGATATATGAAACTCGGTATAGTGGGACTTCCTAATGTAGGCAAGAGTACACTCTTTAATGCAATAACAAATGCGGGTGCACAGTCGGCAAACTACGCTTTCTGCACAATCGAACCCAATGTAGGTGTTGTGTCTGTTCCCGATGAAAGACTTGATAAGCTTGCAGAGCTTTATAATCCCGTTAAAATTACTCCCGCATTTATTGAATTTGTTGATATTGCAGGTCTTGTAAGAGGTGCATCTAAGGGCGAGGGCCTCGGTAACAAGTTCCTTTCTCATATCCGCGAGGTCGATGCGATTATCCATGTTGTGCGCTGCTTTGAGGATGATGATATTGTTCATGTTGATGCAACGATTGACCCCGAAAGAGATATCGAAACAATCAACCTCGAGCTTATTCTTTCAGATATCGAAATGGTTGAACGCAGAATTGACCGTGTAACCAAAGCACTTAAGGGAGATAAGACTCTTGCTTCCGAGCTTGAATTCCTCAAAAAACTTCAGCAGAGTCTTGAAGATAATATCCCTGCAAGAAATATTGAGTGCGATGAAAACGAAAAAGCGTGGCTTTCCGAAATCGCACTTCTTACCGCAAAACCCGTTATCTATGCCTGCAACATGAGTGAAAGCGATTTTGCGGGTGGTCTTGATTCAAATATACATTATAAGAAGGTTTGTGCAATTGCCGAAGATGAGGGTAGCGAAGTGCTTCCCATCTGTGCAGAGCTTGAAGCACAGATTGCATCGCTTGAACCTGAAGAAAAAGAAATGTTCCTTGAAGAACTCGGCGTTGAATCGGGCGGTCTCGACCTTCTTGTTAAAAAGAGCTATGCGCTCCTCGGTCTTATCTCATATCTTACCGCAGGTCAGCCCGAAGTAAGAGCATGGACAATCACCAAGGGAACAAAAGCACCTCAGGCGGCAGGTAAAATTCACAGCGATTTTGAGAGAGGCTTCATCAGAGCGGAAGTTATTGCTTATGAGGACCTTATTGAACTCGGTTCAATTGCAGCTGCAAAAGAAAAAGGACTTGTTCGCAGTGAAGGAAAAGAATATGTTATGAAAGACGGCGACGTTGTTCTTTTCAGATTTAATGTTTAATAAATTGCACTCCCTGTGGAAAAATATCCGCAGGGAGTGATTTTTTGGTTAAAAGAGTATTGTCGGTTTTCTTTGTTCTTGTGTTTGCAATGACAGGTTTGGGTGTCAGAATAATAAGCATATCGGAAAACAGCGTTCATGCTAACAAAGTCGTTTCAACAAAATCAATCGACCTTGTATCACTTAAAGGCACGATTTATGACTGCAATCTCAATCCGATTACCAACGCCCAAACTGAAATATATATTGCCGCCAAACCGTCAAACAGAGCGCTTGGAGCGTTGAAAGAAGTTTTGCTTCCCGAGGTTTTTGAATCTGTGAAAGAGAGATTGTCAAAAGGCAAACCTATTGCTGTGAAGTCAGAAAAAGCCGTTGGAAACAGCGAAGATATAAAATGTATTTACGTTCCAAAGCGTTACGGAGAAAGCACATTTGCCTGCCATATCATCGGATATACAGACGGAGAAAATAACGGTGTCAGCGGAATTGAAAAGGCATATAATTCGCTGCTTTCAAGTGAAATAAAAAATCCGCGGGTCAGGTTTTCTGCGGATGCAAGCGGCAGGGCAATGCTGGGTGAAAAAATAACCGTTGAAGATAATGAAATACCCAAAAGTGGAGTTGTGCTGACAATAGATAAGGATATTCAGGAAATAGCGGAAATTGCACTTGATAAAACGGGTGAAAAATGTGCCGCGGCGGTTGTTATGGAAGTTGAAAGCGGTGCGATAAGAGCCTGCGTATCAAGACCTGCGTTTGACAGGAATAATCTTGCCGAAGCTCTCAACGATAATAATTCACCGCTGGTTAACAGAGCGTTTCTTGCATTCAATGTAGGTTCTGTTTTCAAACCGGTTGTTGCAGCTGCCGCGCTTGAAAACGGAGTTGACGGAAGCTTTGAATATAACTGTACAGGTAATGTGACATATAACGGAGTAACTTTTAACTGCCATAAAAGAAGCGGTCACGGAATTCTTGATATGGAGGGAGCGATTGCAAATTCATGCAACACGTATTTTATCGCCCTTGCAAATGAGACAGGCGCAAAAAATATAATTGATATGGCGGAAAAATTCGGGTTCGGAAAATCAACCGTGCTTGCCGAAGGAATAAAGTCGGTTTCGGGGAATCTGCCTCAAAAAAGTGAGGTAGATTCAAAGGCGGCGCTTGCAAACCTTTCTTTCGGTCAGGGCGCACTTCTTGCAACTCCTCTTCAGATTTGTTCAATGATGGCAACCATTGCCAAAGGGGGAGAGCTTGTCAGACCAACGCTGACAGAGGGAGAAACCGATTCGCTCGGAAATTTTGTGAAAAAAGATTACTATAATGAACGAAAAAGAGTCATATCATCAAACACATCAGCTTTGCTGAAAAAGTATCTTCGGAGTGTTGTTACTGACGGAAGCGGAAAGAGAGCAGGCAGTGAATTTGTTTCCGTTGCTGGCAAAACGGCAACTGCACAAACCGGCAAAGTCAAAAACAGTGAAGAAATATATGTTTCATGGTTTGCGGGTTTCTTTCCTGCAGATAATCCGGAATATGCAGTTGTTGTTTTCAGAGAAAACAGCGACGGAGGTTCGGTAAGCTGCGCGCCTGTTTTTAAGGATATTGCCGAAACAATTGCACTTGTTAAGCGATAATTAAAAGCGGTATATTATTTCAAAAAAGCAATAAAAAATAATTAAAAAATTTTCTGAAAAAATTTTCAAAAAAGGGCTTGACATTATGTTTTTACTTTGCTATAATAGGCAACGTTCCGAGCGAACAAAATCGGAAATGCGAGAGTGGCGGAATAGGCAGACGCGCACGTTTGAGGGGCGTGTGGTAATCCCGTACGGGTTCAAGTCCCGTCTCTCGCACCAGAGAGGATTCCGCAAGGAGTCCTCTTTTGCTTTATGCGGAAACAGTTGAAAGTAAGTTTTTAACCGAAAAGTAAACTCCGCCTCGGTGTGCCTTCACCGTGAAAAAATCAACAGGCTTGCGGAATAAGCATAATGCTCCGCTTCGGTTTCCCTGCCGTGTAAAATTTAAGGGAAAAATGCGGATATGGCGGAATTGGCAGACGCGTTAGATTCAGGTTCTAATGGGCGCAAGTTCGTGCAGGTTCAAGTCCTGTTATCCGCACCATATTGAGTATTCATAAGGGATTTACCTGTGAATACTCAATTTTTTTGCTTTAAAAGAGTTTTTGGTTTGGTCGCAGACTGTTGAGGTCTGCGACCTTTTCTGTTTTGTTATGCCGTTATGCTTTCGGGTAATGCTCTCGGTATATAACTGACCTGCACTCCCTGCCTTGTATCGCTTTTGTAAAAGTCTTCTTCATTGGTCGGCAGTTCAATATACCCAACAAATCTGTAGTGGATTACAACCCGCTGTGTTTTGTTTTTGCCTTTGCCCTGTGTCTCATAAACATCAATATGGTCTATGAGTTCTCTCACAAGCTGTGCAGTTAATGCTTCCATTTCAATCACTTTACGCACAGCTTTCAGAAACATATCTCTGCTCTGCTGAACAGTGTTCATTGTTGCGAGCTTTGTTCCGTAATCCGCTATCTTGGATTTGAGTGCAACACGTTCGGTTTCATACTTGTGTGCCATATGCATAAACCATTCATCAGTTACTTTGCCTACCGCATTATCTTCATACAGCTTTTCGTAAAGTATGTTTACAGATTGCTGTCGGGAGATTGCATTTTGCAGTTCACTCTCAATATATCGTCGCTGTTCGTGAAAATCCTTGTTTGTTTTCTTTTCAAGGATGTCTGCAAGTATTTCTTCATCGTTTTTAAGATAACTTGCAAGATGCTTGAGTTCAAGAATTACAATGGCTTCAATGGCATCTGCACGGATATAGTGCCTTGCTTGGCAATCTCCACGGGTATCTTTGGTGTAGTTACCGCAGCTGAAATAATGAATATCTTTGTTGATGGTGTTGGTGTGGTAACGCATATTGTGACCGCAATCAGCACAGCGAAGCAATCCGCTGAACAAGTGCTTTTCAGCATTCTGTTTCTTCGGTGAACGCCGTTTTGTTTTCTTTATGAGTGTTTGAACAAGCTCAAAGGTTTCACGGTCAATTATCGGCTCATGAACATTCTTAAATACCTTCCAATTTTCTTCGGAATTGGGTATTCTCGTCTTGTTTTTGAAAGATTTTGAGAATGTTCTGAAATTGATGACATCACCGCAGTATTCCTGCTGTGAAAGTATCTTTGCTATTGTTGTCTTACACCATTTGTACGGGTCTTCCTGAGATTTCTTTCCGCCTCGGTTTAAACCCTTGCTTCGCCAATATGCCATAGGTACAAGCACCTTGTTTTCCTGAAGCAATCGGGCAATGGTCTCGTTGCCTTTACCTTCAAGGCACATGCGGAATATA
>JAFWYP010000061.1 GCA_017517665.1 Clostridia bacterium
TATCAGAAATTCAGGACTTGTCGGTCTTGGCGGTGCAGGTTTTCCGTCACACGTCAAGTTCAACATTCCCGACGACAAAAATATCGACACGCTCATTATCAATGCGGCAGAATGTGAACCTTTCATCACCGTTGACTACCGTGAGTGTATTGAAAACACAAGAAATATTGTTGACGGCGTTTACCTTCTCAAAGATATTCTCGGATTCAAGAACATTATTATTGCCGTTGAAGATAACAAGCCCGATGCAATAAAAATCCTCAAAGACATTGCCGATATGGATAATCATAAAGATAATGCCGTTAAGGTTATGACACTCAAGTCAAAATATCCTCAGGGTGCGGAAAAAATGATGGTTCAGTCGGCAACGGGCAGAATTGTTCCCGCAGGAAAACTTCCTGCCGATGTTGGCTGTGTTGTTGCGAATGTGGGCTCTGTTGCATTCATTGCAAGACATGTCAGAACAGGCAGACCTATCATCAGCCGTACACTTACAGTCAGCGGTTCTGCAATTGCAAACCCCATGAATGTCCGTGTTCCCGTAGGTATTGAAGCATCAAAGGTTATTGATTTCTGCGGCGGATTCAAAAAAGACCCCGTAAAAATCATTGCAGGCGGTCCAATGATGGGTACAGCCCTTATTGATACTGATGTGCCGATTCTCAAAAGCAATAATGCTCTTCTCGCTTTTGCTGATGAAACAAGAACAAACAAGAAAGAGAGAGCCTGTATACGTTGCGGAAGATGTGTTGCGGCTTGCCCGATGAACCTTATCCCGACAGATATTGAAGCTCTTGCACTGAGCAAAGATGCAGATGCACTCGGCAAAGCAGGCATTATGGTTTGTATGGAATGCGGCAGCTGTGCATATTCATGTCCCGCAGGCAAACCCCTCGTTCAATATATGCGATTGGGTAAAGATGTTATCAGACAGGCAGGTGCTAATAAATGAAAAAGTTAACAGTCAGCGCATCTCCTCATGTGCGTTCATCGTATACAGTACCCGACATCATGCTTGATGTTATAATTGCGCTTGTTCCGGCACTTATAGCATCAATCGTACTCTTCGGATTCCGCAGTCTGCTGATAACCGTTGTCTGCGTTGCATCCTGTATCGTATTTGAATACATATCAAGAAAAATCATGAAGCGTGACACAACCATCGGGGATCTGAGTGCGATAGTAACAGGTATGCTCCTTGCATTCAATCTTCCCGTGACGATTCCACTATGGATGTGCGTTGTGGGCTGTTTCTTCGCAATAGTTGTTATAAAGCAATTCTTCGGCGGTATCGGTCAGAATTTTGTAAACCCTGCAATCGGCGGAAGAATCGTTATGCTCGTTTCATTCTCGTTAGCTATGACAAACTGGACCAAACCTCTTAAATGGAAAGACGGTCTTGACGCAGTTTCAACAGCAACTCCCCTTGCATCGCTTGAAATCGGTGGTAATATAACCTCACTTCCTTCCCTGCTTGACATGTTCCTTGGAGTCAGAGGTGGTTGTATCGGCGAAACCTGTGCTGCTGCTCTTCTTATCGGCTTCGTTTATCTTCTTATAAGAAGAGTTATAAAACCCACAATTCCTCTTTGCTTCGTGGGTACAGTTGCAGTTATCATGCTTATCGCAGGAAAAGGCAACTTTGAATTTATGCTTTATGAAATTCTTGCAGGTGGTCTTCTTCTCGGTGCTATCTTCATGGCAACAGACTACGCAACAACACCCATCACAACAAAAGGCAAGGTTATTTTTGCAATCGGTTGCGGCATTATTACTGCCGTTATCAGACTTTTTGCAAATCTCCCCGAGGGTGTTTCATATTCAATCATCATCATGAACATTCTCGTTCCTCATATCGAATCAATCACAAAGCCCCGTCCTTTCGGTGCTGAAAAAGAGAAAAAGAGCAAAAAGGAGGAAGCTGCATCATGAAAAAGTTTTCTCCCAAAGAAATTTTAATTCCGACAATCGTGCTCCTTGTTATATGCGTTGTTTCAGCGGCACTTTTAGGCGGAACAAATATGCTCACAAAAGACAAAATCGCATCAATTGAAGCCGAAGCAAAGGCAACAGCAATGCAGACTGTTATGCCCGATGCCGTTTCATTCTCAGATGCTGTAATTGCAGATGAAGGACTTGAATATTCCGAGGCTCTTGATGCTGACAGCAACACTTTAGGCTATGCTTTCACCGTTTCCGAAAACGGTTACGGCGGTGAAATCAAAGTTATGGTCGGCATAAAGCCTGACGGTGCAGTTTCAAAGGTTGCAATTCTTTCTGCTGATAACGAGACTCCCGGTCTTGGTCAGAATGTAAAAAAAGACAGCTTCCTTGACCAGTTCATAGACAAAATCGGTGCTCTTACCGTTACAAAAAATGCTCCGTCATCCGATACGGAAATTCAGGCTGTTACAAGTGCAACGATTTCATCAAGTGCAGTTACAAGAGCAGTAAATGCGGCACTTGCATACTATGCCGAAAATCTTACGGGAGGTGGTACGAATGGCTGAGAAAAAATCTCTTGGCAAAGAATTTACCAAAGGTCTTATAAAAGAAAACCCTGTTCTTCGTCTTGTTCTGGGAACCTGTCCCACACTGGCTGTTACGACCTCCGTTACAAATGCAATCGGTATGGGTATCGCCGCAACGATAGTTCTTGTGTGTTCAAATATCGTTATTTCGGCACTTCGCAAAATTATCCCCTCAAAGGTGCGTATTCCCGCTTACATAGTTGTTATCGCATCTTTCGTTACAATAGTCCAGATGCTTGTCAAGGCTTTCGTTCCCGCTCTTGATACAGCTCTCGGTGCATTCCTTCCCCTTATCGTTGTTAACTGCATAATCCTCGGCAGAGCTGAAGCTTTCGCAAGCAAGAACA
>JAFWYP010000062.1 GCA_017517665.1 Clostridia bacterium
CTTTTTGTGATTTTTCAGAGGACTCGAAGGGGAGCGGGAGTGAATGACAGTCCGGTGGACTGTCAGAGCCGCGACTGACCGAGGACCGCAGTCCGAGAGTCGAGTCCTGTTTGAGGCGCCAGCAAAAGGAACCATCCGGTTGGATGGTTCTTTTTGTTTACTCTTAAAGATGATTTGAACATATGACAACGTAACATTAAAAATATGTCGCGGCTGTTAACCGGCTCAAGTGCCGCCGCTTCCTTCGGAAGATACAGGCGGTGTTTGGGCAGTATCACGAATTACTCCAAGCGAGTGAGACGACTATATTTCTGACGTTAAAAAGCATAAATAAAAAACATTTTTTTTCTTGCTGTACAGCTTAATTTACAAAATTCTAAAAAATGGGTTACAATTCAATGAATTCAGATTTGTTATATTTTTATTCAAATAAACATGCTTAAATTTATATGTCTTGTGTGGGACACTAAAAAGAATTGGAGCTGCTTCAAAAGTTTTCATCTTTCATGCAGCCCCTTTTGCGTTGTTATTTCAGATGTAGTTTAAGATTTATGGCAAGTCAATTTCAAAAAAGCCTATTTCTTTATTATATATATCTGTCAGTTTTGCACATGTTGCGGGATTAATGATTAAGTGTCCATTGTTATCAAAGCATGTTACAGGTGTAGACCCCGGCTTGTGTGTCCAATAGCCATATTTGTTGTCTAATCTGTAAAAATGGTGATCCCTACCAAAAACACCGTAACATAATGTTTTCCCTTCAGTTGGTGTGTATGTTTTCGGATCCCAATCTGCAAGGATTCGCATACCCACTCCATAAGCACTTAAATCTAAACGAATTGCATCAAGATAAGATCTTTTATCATATGGTTGCATTCCGTTAACAAATCCCGGTTGCTTAAAATATGGTGAATTACTATTAAAATCAAAGAGTCCCTTTACCGCATATTCATAACAGTTATCGCCGACTCGTTTAGCACCGCAAAAAAAGTCGGAAAACACATAACCAAACGAACTATGGTATTTAACGAAAACTTGTTCCGAACTTTCAATGACGCGTTGATAACAGGAAAGATCGAAAGCTTTGTATTTTTCGCGCTCTGCTTTGACTTTATCCAGGAAAGGTTGTAAATACAGATGCCTGTTTAGATAATTGGTTTCTTTACTTATAACACGTTGTTCAAAAGCCATAAATTCCTTATCGCTTTCTTTTGCGATTTTTTCTTGGAAGGCAATAATTTTCGCAAATTCATCTTTAGATACAGATTTCATTTCAGAGGAGTTAAGGGAAATCAATCTGCCGAAAGATGTTTGAAAAGCTGAATCAAATATAGATTTTTTTATTATCAAAAAAACACCTTCTGACTTCTTTTTTATTAATAACTATGCTTTATTCAATTAAGATATTTGCTGATTAATTCCAGAATTTCGTCTTAAATCTGCATATTCATATTATCGTCAGTATCTTTTGATTGAATCTTCTTTATCAATTTTTGAAAGGATTTTTTATCTTCTTTACTCATTTTTTTATATAATTCTTTACCTTGTTTTCCATACTTCTTTTTATAAGTATTTGCTGTTTTCCAAATTAATTTTTTTTCTTCCGATGAAAGCTCTTTCTTGTTAACAATTTTATCTAACATTGGATTATTATCCGAAAACGACAATATTGCAAAAGCTGCCCAGCCAAGTATTTCAGTTGTGAGCATTGTTGCAGGGATATTGATTGCTCGATCGACAACCTCTCCCGGTCCGAGAATCAAAACCCTTGCTGCAGTACCAATAGCAGAAGTTACAATTTTGCCCGCAATTACAGAACCGAGAGTGCTGGCAATCAGATGGAGAGGCAAGTTTGTGGTATAGTTGTTAGCCTTAAAAACTGAATACAGCATTCCGATTGTTTCGGCGGTTAGAAACGGCGTATCAGCACCGGAGCCTAAAACGAGAGTTGTGCATCCATGAGCGACAGCGAAACCATGAATTATGAGCGCGGTGTTTTTGAGTCGGAATTGTTTGCAGAGTTCATCTGCTAACATTTCGTCCTCGATGCTACCAATGTCTGCAATTTCAGAATCGATAGGACAGGTGGAACATTCTTCAGCTTTGGGATCAAGCGGAAGATTTTCTGTTGTGAGTTTATCTATTTCGAAACTCCTTTTCAATTTATAATTTTTAAACGATTGCCGAATTTTAAAATACTAATTTCAGTGAGTGATGAGTGTTATTCGGGTCAAAATATGAATAAAAATGTGTTTTATCAAAAGTAGTTTATCTGAAATTATATAATATTTCTAAATAACAATTATAATGGATGTGGGTTTATAAGTCAAGAATATTATACTTTTTACGTGCCGATACCCATGAACATTTCAAAAATGCCGATAAAGATTGCATAAACAGATAAAAATGGTAAGATAAAAATTACTGTTACCGAAGCCATAAAATCGCTCCTTTATTGTTAATGTCATGAAATTCATACCATTTTTGCAGAGAAAAATAAGCAACTTAAGTTTATATTTGAAAAATCGTGTGTAATTTTTAAAGTTGTTTACGTGTTTTATGAAAAACATATAAAATATGATTATCTTAACAATTTCAATTGTTATTTATCAGGTGTTTCATATTGTATTTGATTCTGAAATGTGTATAATTGTATTCAGGAGGCGATTCCATGAAAAAGAAAATAATAATCGCAACGGTTATTATTGCGTTTTTAATCACCGTTCCAACGGTTCTGTTAAAGGCAAATTCTCATAATCTTTCAAATCGAATACCAGATGTTTCGGTTTATATTCCTGATGGTTTTTCGGATAAATACGAAGATGCAAAGAAAGATTTTCTTAATGAGTGGCATGAAATATGGATGTATGATTTGAAAGAAAGCGAGATTACGGCGATTGACAAGGATTTATCAAACGGAATTTGGAACCCTTTTTCTGATGAACACATCCGATATGCCGATGAAGTTTATTTCGGTGAACTGAAAATCAGTTATAATGAATCCGATGAAATGCTTTATTCACTGTATGATTGCAGGGCAGAGGGATTTACGGTAATCGATATAACCGATACGCTTTTATATGCAGAACGACAGATTTTATTTGTGTATAACAAAACACAAGGCGATTATTATTGTGTTTATATCGGAATGTAATTACTTATAATAAAAATCAAAAGGAAGTTTACTATGGAAAAGAAATTAAAAGTTGCCAATATCGGCATGAAATTCGGAATGTGCCACGTTGAAGGTGCAATGAGTTACGGTGTGTAAATCGTCGCTATATGCGACCGTAATGAAGAAAATCTCCGCTTTGCGGGTGAAAGATACAATATTCCCGAATAAAAGCGTTTTACGGATTAAATGGATATTGCCCGTAATCCCGATATAGATATTGTTGCTGTTTCGGCAAATTCCAAGTTTACCGTTGGTCTTAAATCTGACGGCACCGTTGTTGCAACCGGAAACAATTCATACGGACAGTGCAATATTGCAGGACAATCGGGTGTTGTTGCTGTATCGTCGGGATGGAACCATTCTGTGGCATTGAAATCTGACGGAACTGTTGTTTCTTTTGGCGATAATTCGTTTGGACAATGCGATGTTGGAAACTGGACTGATATTGTTTATGTTTCCGCAGGATATTATCACACAGTCGGAGTTAAATCTGACGGAACGATTATTTCTACAGGCAAAACAGATGAAGGCCAGTGTGATGTTTCTGAATTGCTAAATATAAAACTCAACTGAAACAAATAAACATAATGAATTAAAAGAATAATCCGTTTTCTTTGTTAAGATTTCTGACCGCTGATTCATTTTGAAACGGCGGTTTTTTTCTGTAATGCTTTTTGTTAATAAATCGTTGATTCTTATGCATATTTCAAGTGAATAATATTGAAAAGCGTCAGCTCTTGTGATACAATACATTTACCGATTTAACATTGAAAGGAGTTGTTTATGAAAAAAGGAAAGATATTTCTTAAGATTACAGGTTGCATTGCGCTGTCTGCAATTGTTTCCCTCGGCGTATGGCAGCTGTATGTCCGTCAGCAGTCTGAAAAATATAACCTCATAACTCTTGAAACTTCAAAATTACCTGAACCTGTATCTGAATTTGAAGAAGGCTTTGCAGAGCTTTCTGAGGTTAAAATGCATTACCGCATATACGGAAAAGAAGGGCATCCGTTGGTTCTTGTTCATGGAAACGGCGGAAGTTTTGATTCTCTTGATGAAGCGGCAACATATCTTGCAAATGATTATAAAGTTTATCTGATTGAAAGCAGATGTCACGGGCAGAGCAGCGATCCCAGTGAGATTTCTTATGACCTTATGGCAAAGGATATAAAAGAATTCTGCGATAAGATGAATCTTGAGAAACCTTATCTTATGGGTCACAGCGACGGCGGTATCAATGCACTTACCGTTGCATATACATACCCTGATTTGCTTGGCGGATTCATTTCCTGCGGAGCAAACACAACTCCTGAAACATTTAAACCATATTTCCCGTTAGGGGTATGGGTGCTTAATAAGTTCAAACCCGATAAACTCAACGATATGATGTTGACATTGCCTCAGATGAATAATGACTTGCTTTCCAAAATAAAATGTCCTGCTTATATTGTTGCAGGGGAATATGATATCATGTGGTTGTCGGACAGCGTGTTTATTCACAAATGTATTCCGTCGAGTGAGATTGCGATAATCAAAGGCGCAAATCATTCTTCATACATATCGCAAGACGGAAAACAAGCTTATGTTCTTGCGAAAAACTTTTTTGAAAAGGATCAAATAATATGGATAGAAAATTAAGAGTTGCCAATATCGGCATGAAATTCGGAATGTGCCACGTTGAAGGTGCAATGAGTTACGGTGCGGAAATCGTCGCTATATGCGACAGTAATGAAGAAAATCTCCGCTTTGCAGGCGAAAGATACAATATTCCCGAAGAAAAAAGATTCACGGATTACATGGATATTGTCAACGATAAGGATATTGATATTGTTACCGTTGCTATTCCGGACCAGCAGCATGTTAAAGTTTCATGCGATTTACTTCGTGCAGGCAAGAATGTTCTTTGTGAAAAACCGCTTGCACTTACCCGTGAGGACCTTGAAGAAATGGTCAGAGTTGCCGATGAATCGGATGCAAAGTTTATGGTAGGTCAGATTTGCAGATTTACTCCCGCATTTGAGAAGGCAAAGGAACTTATTGAATCGGGCACGATCGGTGAACTTTATTTTGTTGAATCCGAGTATGCGCACGATTACATGAAGCTTTGCGATAACTGGCGTGCAGACCCGAACAGGCACGGTGTTATCGGTGGCGGATGTCATGCTGTTGATCTTCTTCGCTGGCTTGCAGGTGACCCGAAAGAAGTTTTTGCATACGGTACTCATAAGCTTCTGCCTATGGTTTCCTATGATGATGCAACGGTTGCAATCATGAAATTTGATAATGATGTTGCGGGTAAGGTTTTTGTTTCGACAGGTTGCAAGAGAGACTACACAATGCGTACCGTTATTTACGGCACAAAGGGAACGATTATCTGCGACAACACTTCGCCCACAATGACTCTTTTTACAACAGATGAAGATGGTGTTACAAAGGAAGCGCAGACGATTGAAATTGAGGTAAATAATCATAATGCCGCAAGAGAATTTGAAGTTTTTGCCGATGCTGTTCTTAATGATAAACCGGTTATAACCGATGCAAGAGAAGGTTCAAAAACGGTTGCAGCCTGCCTTGCAATAGTTGAAGCTTCAACAACGGGAAAGATTGTAAAACCGGATTATAATTTTTAATTGATACAACGGAACCGATTTTAATAAATCGGTTCTTTTTTCTTGACAAAAACGCTGAACAATGTTATCCTATACATAGATACTCGATGTATCGAAAATCTATGTATGGGAGGTTTTTATATGAAAATCAGCAAGGAACTTGCCAAAGGAAGCACGGCTCTTTTGGTTCTGAGTGTAATTTCAAAGCGTGATATGTACGGATATCAGATAATCAAAACAATTGAAATGGAAAGCGAAGAGGTGTTCACTCTCAATGAAGGAACGCTTTATCCCATTCTGCACTCGCTTGAGGCAGAAAAGAGCCTTGAATCCTATTGGTGCGAGGCGGAGGGAAGAAAGCGCAAATATTATAAGATAACTGCCAAGGGTCTTGAAGAGCTTGCAGGCAGAGAACAGGAGTGGAAAACCTTTTCGACTGCCGTGGGCAAGGTTCTGGGAGGTGCGAAGCTTGCAGGAGCATAATTTTGATAAAATTCTCGACTTTCTCTGTTCGGGCATCATGTCCAAAAAGGAAAGACAGAATGTGCGTGACGAGCTTTTTGACCATCTTATGTGTAAATACGAAACAAATATTGCAATGGGCATGGATGATGAACTTGCAACCGAAAATGCAATAAAAGATTTGGGCGACAGGACAGTTATCAAATACAGACTTTCGCAGGTGCATTCTTATTATCCCAATCTTTCTATGAAAAAAGCAATGAATCTGTTGACTCTCGGCTTTTGCCTGATGAGTTTTCAGATTAACATTATAATCAATATAATCAATACGGGTGAAATCACAAAATTCATCGGTCAGATTATAATGATTGTTGCACTGTTTTGCCTGAGTAAATCAAATGACAAGCTGAAAAAAGCTTTTGTTTTCGGTTCTGCGGAATTTACTCTCACAAAGATCGCCGTTGCAATTACTCCGGCATTGCCTTCGGTTGTTTTCTGGATACCTCATGTGTTATATATCGCATCGTGCATTGCCAATATTGTCAAATGGTTTTATCTTTTTTACGGACTTCGTGATCTTACCGCACCGTTCAAAGAAGAATATAAGAAAACAATACCGTATGGATTTGCATCATTTGTGAATTTATTATCGCCTGCATATTTCATCTGGCTTTATTCTGCAATGATTGTTTCTGAAAACTCAATTCCGGATATTTCGGAGGTTGCAACGGGAGCAGCATATATTATTATACCGTTTGCTTTAATTTCAATTATCATAACTCTTGTTGTCTTTGTCATGACTTCAAAATGTCTGTGGCAGAATGATCATGAATATCAGATTGAAACATCGTCAAAGAAAAAGGCGATAGCGGCAATTCTTGCCGTTGCTGTTGCAATTGTTCCCATGGCTGCGGTTGATTTGTGGATATCATATGAAAAAGCCGACACCGAGGTTTATACAATTCATGACAGCGATATATCGGAGGATGAATATAACCGTATCTGCGGTAGTCTGCTTTCTTACGGCATACCCGAAAAGCTTGTTTATTCTCTGCCTGAAAGTGAGATACTGAAGTTTGAAGATTCCATCCCCGCAACTGATTTTGAATATCCGAAAACTTACGATTTGGTATACAGCAATTCCGATTTCGGCAGATACGGATTTGAATTTGATGCCTACAACTGCGCTATAGGTCTTAAAAATGAAAACGGAGTTATTGACAGCAGATTTATGGTGTGGATTGAGTATAAAGAAGATATAAAAGGGCATTATTCGGACTATATTCAGATTAAGCCCCCGATGTATAATTTTATCCTTTCCAACGGAACGGAAAAGTGTTCGGATACGGTGTTGATTTTATCGGAAGAAAACGGTAAAATAATGAAGAATGAACCGCTTGAAACATATTATGATGATTTTTTTGACGACTCTGTTACAGGAATCAGATTTCAGGCAAAAGACGGAATGCTGATTTATTTCGGAAAAAACTTTATCGTTGACAATTCGAAGACCGTTACGTATCAGACTGTAAATCTTTATCATAAGATTTTTCCTTTAACAACAATGAGAAATATTCCTGATGAATATAAAGACGATGTGTTGGGGCTTGTTTCATTCAGTGTTCACGCTCAGCAGTGGGTTGATTTTGATGCCGACTGGAGTGAATATAACGATACCCTTGAATTGGAGGAAACCGAATGAGAAACGATGAAATGTATCTTCAGCTTTATCTGATACGTCACGGAGAAAGCATGGGAAATATTGAAACTGACAGACCTTTTGATAAAACAAATCCACCGCTTACTATTCACGGAATAGGACAGGCAAGAGCTCTTGGCGAAAGGTTTGCAGCACTTGAAAAATATACCCTGTATTCAAGTCCTCTTCAAAGGGCGGTTGATACCGCATCTTTTATAAGTAAAGAAATAATAATTGATTATGATTTGCTTGAAAACGGAGTCAGGGCAACCGAAAACGGTTTTGAAGATTATTATGAATCCTCCGAAGAATGTTATGAAAGAGCGAAAAAGGTTGTTGAAAAAATAACAGCGAAACACAGAAACCACGAGAATGTCATAGTTGTTGCCCACGGAATGTTTCTCAATCAGTTTATCAAAGCGGCTCTTAATATTCCGTGCGAAGCGATGAGATTATCGGTTTATAATGCATCGGTAACAAAAATCAATTTCTGCGATGATGCACCAGTGAAGCTTGCGTTGCAGAACGATGTTTCGCACCTTCGTGAAACAGACGGAGAAAAACTTTTCTGGATGTAGGAAATTTTCAAAACAGCAAAATGATTCTTGCAATATCTTACACGGGAATGTATAATTTAGATATATTCTTGAAAGGGGAAAGAGCGATGAATTATGATATAGTTATTGTCGGTGCATCAACCGCGGGCAGTTATTATGCAAGAAGAATGGCGGAAAGAGGTTTTTCCGTTCTTGTTATTGACAGAAGTGCAAGAGAAACCATCAGCCCCGATTATGATATTTTCCATATGGGTAAAGCAGAAATGGAACGCTTCGGTCTGCCTGAGGTTAAAAAGGGCGACGGCATTTTTGCCTTTATGTTTGAGGATCAGAATATGTATTCCGCATTCGGAAATCATCCAAAGCCTTCATGCTCTCCCGTTATCGGTATGCATAAGCATGACTACATAGTTTATATGAACGATTGGGCGATTGAAGCCGGTGCAGAGATTGTTTATAAGGCTTCTTTTGCGGGACTTCTTTTTGATGAAAACGGCAGAATCAACGGTATTGAATATGAAAAAGACGGCGAAAAAGTTGCTGTCAATTGCCGACTTGTCTGCGATTGTTCGGGCATTCCCGCAGTTGTCAGAACAAGCCTTCCCGATAATTACGGAGTTGAAAAATTTGAGCTTACCCCCGATGATATGTTTTATGTAATTCTCCGTTATATTGATTTCAAGGAGAAGAGAAGTGACTGGCTTCATTCCGATTTCTGGCTGATGTATAAATCATGGATTGCTCCCAGCGGAATGACCGATGCGCTTATCGGTATCGGTTCATGTTCGGGATTTGAACAGGCAGAAAAGATGTATGAGCTTTTCACAAAGAATGTTAAAATCCCTGCCCATACCGTTAAATGGACCGAGAGAGGCCGAACACCCTATCACAGAGCACCCTATTCATTCGTTGCCGACGGCTTTATCGCAATGGGTGATGCCGCTTGCTTAACAAAGCCCAACTGCGGTGAGGGCTGTACGGCTTCGCTTGTTCTTGAAGATATTGCGGTTGATGCCGCAGCGGCAGCTATGGCAAACGGCGCATACCCAACAAGAGAAGCTCTCTGGTGCATCAATAAAAAGTATAATGATACGCAGGGCAAGGAATTTGCAAGTCTTATGGCACTCCTTACCGCAATTATCAGACATACTCCGAAGGCAAATGAATTTCTTTTTAAGCATGATGTTATTTTCAGCCGTAAGATTCTCGGTACAATGGGAGAGGGCGGGCTTGAATTGAGTATTAACGATTATCTCAAAACTCTCATATTTGTTCTTATCGGTCTTATTACAGGCAATATCAAGCTGTGGGAACTCAAGAGCGTTATAAATGCAATTGTCAACAGCGGTATGATGACATCTCTTTATGAACGCTTCCCCGAAACGCCCGACGGTTTTGATGAATGGGTAAAAGAAGCCGAAGCAGCATGGAAAAAGGTCGGCAAAATGGCTGAATGGTCGCTTGTATAATATTTTAATGATAGAATATTGATTTAAGCAACATACTGACTTCGTTTTTTTGCGGAGTCAGTTTCGTTTTGATTGAATTTTATCGTGGTTGTAAAAGTGTATTTATTCACTTGTGAGGATGCGAGCATCTCAACATAAGTTTTGAGCTTTTTTCAGCTTCTCTCAAGGTACTCCCTGTTCCTTAAGTTCTGATTTATCTTTTTATACTGTTTGATGTGTCTGTAACTTCAGACAAAAATTCCTCCTATGGTAGTTATCTTAATTCTACAATAGGAGGAGTTTTTTTGTTATCCGTTTTTTACCGTATCAGTTCAAATGACAGAGGAGATTTTTGCTTTTATAAAATTACTTTTTCGGGTATACCGTTATTCTCTCTTGATTTGTCTGCAAGGAAAACGACGAGATGTCCCGAGAGTGAGTCGGTGATTGATGTGCATGAAACGGAAGGTTCTTCGCCTCGTGCGTAGGCAACAAAGTCTCTCACAAGGTCAAGGTCGCCGCCGCCGTGGGTATCGTCACCGATTTTCAGATCGTAAACCGTGTCTTCATGCTCGCGTCCGGGACGGGGATCAATCTTTGAAAGGGTGAATCTTGCTTTTTCAAAATCTCCCTTAATAATGCCTTTTGTACCTGTTATGTGAATCGTTCTTGTGCCGCTGCTTGTGCCGCCGACCATGTTGTGAGTGCCTGTTGCGCCGTTTTCAAACATAACGCTGACGGTCTGATGGTCAACAACGTTGTTGTCGCTCTTGTATGCACATACACCGTAGGGACTTGTTTTGAGAAGTTCGATTTTATCTTCTATTGTGGGAGTTTCAAGATTTTCAAGAGCATCCCAAACGTAGAAAGACCATCTGTCAGGGTGGTCGATATAAATTCTCTTTGCGGAATAAAGGCATTCATCAACAAGAGGACAGTCAACAAGACATCTTGTGCCCGATTTTTCGGGTGCATTTTCTTTAACAAACTGTTTATTGCATCCGAAGCTTGAAACAAGCGCAGGCTTTGTTTCGCTCATGAGCCACATCATGATGTCAATGTCGTGACAGCATTTCGCAAGAAGCATTGAGCTGTGGCATTTTTCGGAGTTGTTCCACTTGCCTCTTACGTGGCTTGTTGACATATGATGATAGCTTACGAATTCACTCGTCTGAATGCTGATTATTTCACCGATTTCACCTGCTAAAATCAAATCCTTGATTTTTCTGTAAAACGGTGCATAACGGAGAACGAAGCAGACCATAACCTTTCTGCCGTATTTTTCAGCGGCTTCAACAAGCTCTCTCGCTTCTTCTTCATTAACCGAAAAGGGTTTTTCGAGAAGCACATCATATCCTGCCTTGAGAAGGGGAATGGTTGTTTTAACATGAATATGGTCCATTGTGCCGTTGATGACCGCATCGGCAAATTTGGGTGCAGCTGCAAGCTCTTCCGCTGTATTAAAACATCTTTCGGGCGGAATGTTATAAAGCTTTGCAATTGAATTCCTGCGGTTTTCATCGGGGTCTGCAACTCCGACGATTTCCATTTTATCGCTTTCGATATTTGCGAGATTGGCATAAGTCAGACTTCTGTGACCTCCGCCGACTATTACTGTTTTTAAGGGTTTGAGTTCCATAATTTATACGCTTTCGTCAACTGTAATTAATATTTCATTGCTTTTTTGTGTCATTATCTCGTTCATTTCATGTCTTCTCTGCATAAGCTCGGAATACATCTGATTTCTGAGATTTCCCGAGAGGGGATAGAGGAATTTCGGAATTACGGCAAGGATGCCTGTTATCTGCGGAATGCCCGTACAGAGAGCAAACAGCCACCATTTTGTTTTGTCCGACTGTGTACCTACCGTAATGCCCTGAGTATAACCGATTCCGTCAAGAATAAGGCTCTTTATTGATGTCATGGCAACATTCTGTATTTTGGTTATCAGGTTTCGCGCAACGCCGATTGTTGCTTCCACTCTGTAGCCGTTTTTCCATTCGCAGTAGTCCATTGCTTCGTTATAGAGTTCGGCTTTAACTACTTTTCTGATACCGAATGCCCATTTGTCAAACCACGCCTGAACGCCGAACAGAATGCACATCAGAAGCCGCTTTTCATAGTTTTTATTGATTGAGCCGATAATGAACAGCAGAATAATCCAGAATCGCGTGTAAAGGTCTTCAAATACCCAGATAGCTTTTGTCGAAAAACGCTCTCTGATGGGTTTTACAAAGCCGTAGCTGAGTGTTCCGTTTATTCCCGAGGGGAGATTCAGAATGGTCAGAAGCGAAGCTGAACCGAGAACATCTATAAAATAGTTCGTATTGCTTGAACCGACACTGAAGCCACCGAGAAAATCGGAAATTGTAATAAGAAGCACGGGATAGTTGTTGATAACCGCTTTAAGACCTTGCTTGACACTCGGTGCTTCGATTGATTGCATAACTCTTTCTCTTGACACAAAGAAGAAATAAAGAGTGAATGCACATGATATAATGCTTGTTCCCAGCCCCATGGCAAGGAAAACATTTTCAAGCTTCCATTTGAGAATACCGTTATTGATAAGGTCGATAAGAACGCCCATTATGTAGTTAGGCATATCTTCGCCCATAAAGCCTGTCAGAAGCTCTGCCATCGTTATAAGCCGTGCTCGGTCATTCGGATGCGGTGTTACCGTTGTCATGTAACCTGATTTTGCAATGCTTGTGAATGTGCCTGCCGTTTCGTTAACAACATTGAATGCAAAATAATAAATCAGCTTCGGCAGATGAGTGCCCGATGTTCCGGGAAAAATAAAAGGAATCAACCAATAAAGAGCACCCAGAAGAGTCATGGGAATCTGGAATGCAACAAGATAGGGTCGGAATTTACCCCACCTTGTTCGTGTTTTATCGACAATTGTGGCAATTATCGGGTCGTTGATAATATCCCACGCACCCGTAAACAAACTCACAAGAGCATTTGTTTTAAAGTCGATTTTGACAACGTCCCATATGAAACGGTCTGTATACTGACCGATGTTGAATGCGTTTGAAAAGTCATTGAGAAGATAGGCGAATGTTTCTTTTGCGCCGACATATCTTCGATCATAAACCTTGAACTCGGAAACTTGTCTTTCAGGAGATTTTTCTGTATCGGAATTCAAAAAATAAGCCCCCTTATCATCAAATTAAAAGAAACAAAGGCTTTGCAGTTGAACCGCAAAGCCAGTTGAATCATTAAAGGTTTTTGAGTGCATCCTTAAGTGCTGCCATCTCTTCTTTGCTGAGGGTTACACCCTTGCCCATTTTTTCATGGTCGGGTGCCCATTCACGGATATCGTATTTAGGATCTCTTCCGTTCCAGCTGATGAGATTGAGCTCCTTTGTCCAACCCTTGGGGTTTTCGGAAAGAACTGCTACGGATTCAACGATTTCATAAGTAAATTCGGGCATGGTGATGCTCCTTTCGTAATTTATACGCCCTTATTATAATATATATCTTTTAAAAAGTAAATATATATTTTAAAAAAATTTAAAATATAAAGAAATTTTCCGGTAATATCAGGGACATGTAGTGAATATATATATCATGAAATAAAAAAACAAGGGGAGAAGTTTATGAACCTTAACTGTGAAACAACAAAACTCGGTTTTTGTGATACCGTTTATGAAACTGCAGCGGAACAATCACTTGATGCGGATATCAGTCTGCCTGATTACTGTCCGGAGATACAGCGTATACTCAAATGCACTGTTTGTCCGGGAATAACAGCCGTTCAGAATAATTCAGGAAGAATTACGGCTGACGGTAATGCAGTTGTGAGGATTCTTTATGTAGGTGATAACGGAAAAATATCGGGATATGAACAGAGTTATCCCGTGCAGAAATATATTGAATCGTCAAAAATAACGTCTGATTGCGCTGTTAATGTAACCGTTAAAGCTGATTATGCAAATTGCAGGGCGGTCAATTCAAGAAGAATAGATGTCAGAGCAATGATGAGCTTTTGCTTCAAGGCTGTTAAAAAGCGTGACGAAGAAGTTTTGTGCACATCCGACGGCGCGGGTATGCAGATTCTTGCGGATGAATTTGATTTTGCATCAATGACGGGTGTCTGTGAAAGACTTTTCGGTATCGGTGAGGTTATTGAAATTCCCGATGATAAACCTTCCGCATCGCAAATTATTAATGTTTCTGCCTGTGCAATAAGTTCCGAAACAAAAATAATAAATAACAAAGCACTTGTCAAAGGCGAGTGTGTTGTGAAAATTTATTATATCGCAGACGGAAATGATTCAATTGAATCTGTTGAACATTCCATGCCGATAAGTCAGATTGTTGAACTTGACGGACTGAATGAAAATTCGGAATGTTCACTGAAAATCGGAGTATACTCATGCGAAGGTGTTCTTAAAGCGGATTCATCGGGAAATATGAAGCTTATCGAAATTAATGCAAAGCTCGGCGCTTATCTTGCCGCTTTTGAAAATAAATCTCTTACTCTTATATCCGATGCTTATTCAACCGAATATGAAGTCAGAAATACACCGAAAAGCATGGAAGTTTTAACTTTTAACGGAAACTTTGATACATCATTTACAAACAAGGTTGTGCTGGAAAGCATAGGTGTCAGCGTTGACTGTATTATTGCTGTATGGTGTTCGGATTTGAGATATTCATTTGCATCCAAAGAAGATAAATGTGTTGTTTCGGGAACATATCTTGCAACCATTCTTTATAAAGATTCAGAAAAACAAAACGGTATTATTCAGAAAACGGTAGATTTTGATTATTCTGTAAAAATGAACGGTAAAGCGGAAAGAATCGTGTGCCACGGTTCTGCGCAAATTTCAGCCTGCTCATGTGCTGTTGTCGGTGAAAGCCGTCTTGAACTTAAAACTGAAATGCTTCTTTCCGGAATAATTCTTTCGGGTTCAGTGCGCAAGTACATAGGAAATATTGAAATTCTTGATGAAAACGAAAAGCGGGAAAAGCCTTGTGCACTCACGATTTATTTTTGCGACAAGGGCGAGAAACTCTGGGATATTTCAAAAAAATACGGAACAACCGTTGATTGTGTAATGCAGGAAAACAATATGGATAGCGATATTACTGAAAAGTCCGGAATGATGCTGATTCCGGGAGTATAAAATTAATTCAGGGAGAGAAACTAAAACCGTAGTAATAATTGTGAAAGGAAATCGCAAATGAAAATTTTTGATATTACGGGTGACAGTTTTACTTCTGAAGTTGAAAATTATAAAGGTACTGTTCTTATTGATTTTTTCGCTGATTGGTGTACACCGTGCAAGATGCTTTCTCCGATAATTGAGGACGTGGCATGGAAAACTGCAGGTAGTGTCAAGGTTTGTAAAATAAATGTTGAATCAGAAAAAGAACTTGCTGAAAGATTCGGAGTTATGAGTATACCCACATTGGTTGTGATGAAAAACGGAAAAGTCAGAAATAAGAGTATAGGTGTTACAGGGAAAAAAGCAATAATGGATATGCTTGAATAGAAATGTTTAAGATTAGACATTTTTGGTGATTTGTACAATTGATTGTTTTGTCCTTTTGATATATAATATAGCTACAAAAATAAGGAGGACAAACAAAATGGCAGCTATTACAGAAATTCTTGAAATGATCAAGAACATTCTTGCATACTTCAACGAAGCAGATGCAGCATCAGTTATTGAAATTGTCAAGAACGGTCTTGAAGCAATTTTCGCTAACATTGCTCTTCCTCTTTGAGTTGTGCTAAAAAAATCGGTGCAGTTTTTCGGCTGCACCGATTTTTTTGTGTGTTCACCCTTGAAATAATTTATCTGTTCTGTTAAACTGTATAATGAATAAATCTTATAAAGGTGATTTAAATGGCAAAATGTAAGGTTATATCTCACAGAGGCGCTAATCTTGATGCACCGCAGAATACTATTCCTGCATTTGAACGTTCACTTGAAATCGGTGTTGACGGATTTGAAACCGATATTCATCTGTCTTCCGACGGCGTTCCCGTTATATGTCATAACTATACAATCGACGAAACATCAGACGGAAAAGGCGAAGTTATGAAAATGACATATGACGAACTCCGTTCATATGATTTCGGTTCATGGTTTAACGGAAAATTCAAGGGAACAAAGCTTCCTTCGGTTGAAGAGTTTCTTACACTCTGCGAAACGGCAGATATAGAGATTATGAATATTGAAATAAAACCGCCTCTTGACGGTGATATGACAATTGTTGCAAAAACAATTGATGCAGTCAAGGCTCACGGTCTTTTTGATAAGCTTCTTATCTCCAGCTTCAGTGCTGATGTTCTTGTTGAATGCAAGAAAGTTGACCCTGAATGTAAAACGGGTTATCTCTATGCTCCCAACAAAAAGCATTGCTATACCACGATGCTTTTCGGTTATGTTGAGTTTGCGAAGAAAATCGAAGCAGACTATCTTCATCCTCATTTTCTTTCGGTTAACAGAAGGTATGTCCGCAGACTTCATAAAAACGGTATAGGTATCAATGTCTGGACTGTTGATAAAGAAAAAGTTGCACGAAAGCTTATTAAACTCGGCGTTGACGGAATTATAACCAATGACCCGATTATGGTAAATAAGCTTATCGAAGGTTGAGTAATATGGCGAATTATAAAACATATTCATCCGTTCAGACCGAAGATATCGGAAGTTCTCTTGCAAAATCTGTGAAATACGGCTCTGTTATTGCTATGTTCGGAGATCTTGGTGCAGGTAAAACCGCATTTACACGCGGCTTTGCAAAGGGGATGGATATAAACTGCGATGTCAGCAGTCCGACCTTTGCCCTTGTCAATGAATACCGCGGCAACGGAAAAACGCTTTATCATTTTGATATGTACAGAATTACGGGATGGGATGACCTCTATTCTACGGGATATTTTGATTATCTTGATACGGGTGCAACGCTTATCATTGAGTGGAGTGAAAATATCGAAGCAATTCTGCCCGAGGATTGCATCAGGGTAACAATCACAAAAACCGATAATCCCGATGAAAGAAATATAGAAATAATTGGAGCTGAACTCATTGAAAATACTTGCGGTTGATTCTTCGGCTAAAACGGCGAGCGTTGCCGTAACAGACGGCAAAACTCTTATCAGCGAATGCTTTGTCAATGCGGGACTGACTCACAGCCGTACGCTTATGCCGATGGTTGACAATGCCCTTTCTCAGGCTGATATGAAAATTGAAGATATAGATGCATTCTGCGTTAATGCCGGACCCGGTTCTTTTACGGGAATCCGCATAGGTGTTGCGGCGGTAAAAGGTCTTGCACTCTGTAAGGACAAGCCTTGTGCAGGGGTTTCCACTCTCGAATCTGCGGCTTATAATTTTATTGATGAAAACTGCCTTGTTTCCGTTTCCATGGATGCAAGATGCAATCAGGTTTATACCGCGCTGTTCAAATGCGAAAACTCAAAGGTTATTCGTCTTTGCGAGGATAAGGCGGTTTCTGTTGATATGCTTTGCGAAGAACTTTCATCTTTTGATGAAAAGATTTATCTTGCAGGTGACGGAGCAGAAATTTGTTACAATGCCTTCAAAGATAAGCTTAACAATGTTGTTCTTTCCGGAGAAAACAGAAGATTTCAGCGAGCATACGGCGCGGCACTTACGGCGGTAAATAATGAAGAAAGTTTTTCATCTTCCGCAAACCTTGCCCCCGTTTACTTAAGACTTCCTCAGGCAGAACGAGAATTGAAATTAAGAATTAATAAGGAGAAATAAGATATGATAGCATTAGGTAGCGACCACGCAGGTTTTGAACTCAAGCAGGCAATTATAAAGCACCTTGAGGAAAGGAAAATTGAATATAAGGATTACGGTCCTTTTTCGGCAGATTCCGTTGATTATGCGGTTTATGCCGAAAAAACGGCAAAAGGTGTTATCGGCGGCGAATGTGAACTCGGTATTCTCTGCTGCGGCACAGGTGTCGGTATTTCCATTGCCGCAAATAAGGTTAGAGGGATACGTGCCTGCTGCTGCTCTGACAAGTTTTCTGCGGAAATGACAAGACTTCATAACGATGCCAATATGCTTTGCCTCGGCGGCAGAGTTGTCACTCCCGAACAAGCAATAGAACTTGTCGATATTTTCCTTGATACACCTTTCAGCGGTGAAGAACGTCACGCAAGAAGAATTGCTCAGATAACAGAGCTTGAAGAAAGATTTTAATTTACGGAGGTAATCAGCATGGCAAAAGTTGTTATAATGGAACATCCCCTCATTCAGCATAAGCTCACTTTTTTAAGAGATAAGAATACGGGTTCTCTGGAATTCCGTAATCTTGTCAGCGAAATTGCTATGCTTATGTGTTATGAAGCAACAAGAGACCTTCCTCTTGAAGAGGTGGAAACCGAAACACCCGTTGCCGTTGCAAAAACGAAGGTTATTGCAGGCAAGAAACTTGCATTTGTTCCCATTCTCCGTGCAGGTCTCGGAATGGTTGACGGTGTTCTCGCTCTCGTTCCTTCCGCAAGAGTCGGACATATCGGTCTTTACCGAGACCCAGAAACTCTTCAGCCTGTTGAATATTAATGCAAGCTTCCCGCAGATATTGAAGAAAGAGAAGTTATTGTAGTTGACCCGATGCTTGCAACGGGCGGCTCGGCAATTGATGCGATTTCGCAGATTAAAAAGCGCAATCCCAAAGAAATCAAATTCATGTGCATCATTGCTGCGCCCGAAGGACTCAATGCGCTTAAAGAAGCTCATCCCGATGTGGATATTTTTGTAGGCGCTCTTGATTCACATCTCAATGACCACGGTTATATTGTACCCGGCCTCGGTGACGCGGGTGACAGAATTTTTGGCACTAAATAATATGCAAATCATAACTCCGTTCGATACGGAGTTTTTTTGCGAAAATGTTAAAATTTCTCTTGCATTTTCAAATGCTTTGTGATATAATTCCATAGCAAATCACACGCAGAGCTATTTTTATTATGAGTGCGGATGTCAAAATCCGTTGTAATATCAGGCTTTGCGGCGGTTCGTATCTGACATTAGATACAAAATTTAACTTAGGAGGAAAAACAAATGTCAGTAGTATCAATGAAGCAATTGCTTGAAGCAGGTGTTCATTTCGGACACCAGACCAGAAGATGGAACCCCAAAATGGCTGAGTACATCTTCACAGAACGTAACGGCATCTACATCATCGACCTTCAGAAAACAGTAAAGAAGCTCGAAGAAGCCTATATGTTCATCCGTGAAATCGCAGCAGACGGCGGTGAAGTTCTCTTCATCGGCACAAAGAAGCAGGCTCAGGATTCCGTTAAGGAAGAAGCTATCCGCTGCGGTATGCCTTATGTCAACGCACGTTGGCTCGGCGGTATGCTTACAAACTTCAACACAATCCAGAAGAGAATCAAGAGACTCGCTCAGCTCAAGGCTATGGAAGCTGACGGCACATTCGATCTTCTTCCCAAGAAAGAAGTTACAAAGCTCAACCTTGAAATTGAAAAGCTCGAAAAGTTCATGGGCGGCATCACAGAAATGAAGAAGCAGCCCGCAGCTATGTTTATAGTAGACCCCCGCAAGGAAAGAATTGCTGTTCTCGAAGCTAAGAAGCTCGGTATCCCCATCGTTGCTATCGTAGATACAAACTGCGATCCCGACGAAGTTGACTATGTAATTCCCGGTAACGATGACGCTATCCGCGCTGTTAAGCTCATCGCAGGCGCAATGGCAGACGCTATTATCGAAGGAAGACAGGGCGAGCAGACAGCTCCTGCAGCAGAAGCAACAGAGGAGGAATAATATAATGGCAGCATTTACAGCTAAAGACGTTCAGGCTCTCAGAGAAAAGACAAACGTTGGCATGATGGATTGCAAAAAGGCACTCGTAGAAGCTGACGGTGATATGGGTAAAGCAGTTGAAATTCTTCGTGAGAAGGGTCTTGCAACTGCAGCTAAGAAGGCAAGCAGAATCGCAGCAGAAGGCGTTATCGGTCTTTATTCAGACGGCAGCGCTTCAGCTCTTGTTGAGCTCAACTGCGAAACAGACTTTGTTGGCAACGGCCCCGAATTCAAGGCTCTTGCAAATCAGATTGCAAAGACAGTTGTTGAAGCAAAGCCTGCTGACCTCGATGCTCTTCTTGCAACAACAATTTCGGAAGGCACAGTTTCAGTTGCAGATGCAATTCAGGAACTCTTCCTTAAGATTCGCGAAAACCTCAAGCTTCGCCGTTTTGTTCTTGTTGAAGGAACAGCTGTTTCATACATCCACGGCGGCGGTTCAGTAGGTGTTCTTGTAAGCTTTGACACAAACGCAGATGCAAACAGCGCTGAATTTATCGCTATGGGTAAAAACATCGCTATGCAGGTTGCAGCTATGAGCCCCGAATATCT
Source organism: Clostridia bacterium (assembly GCA_017517665.1). Classification (GTDB taxonomy): domain Bacteria; phylum Bacillota; class Clostridia; order Oscillospirales; family Acutalibacteraceae; genus CAG-177. The sequence continues at coordinate 20,327 of JAFWYP010000062.1, forward strand.
CAGCAAGGATGACATTTCAGATGAAGAACTTGCAAAGATGAAGTCAATCACAATTGACAGCTCACTCAACAAGCCCGAATCACTTCCCAAGCCCATTCTCAAGAAGCTCTTTGAGAAGGCTTGCAACGAGAAGCTTTTCAGCGATGCAGATATCGCTGCTTATGAAGAACAGAAGAACAACAACTTCCTCTTCAACTTCCTTTCAAAGGAAGCAGTTGCAACTCTTGCACAGCTCGCAGTAGCAGGCAAGGAAGAATTTGTTAACGACAAGATTTTTGCAGGTGCTGTTGAAGGTCGTGTTAAGAAGCAGCTTAAGGAAATCTGCCTTCTTGAACAGGCTTTTGTTCGCTCAGACCTCTATGACGGCATGGTAAGCGGTTACGTTGCACAGGTTGCTAAGGAACTTGGCGCAGACATCAAGGTAACAGGCTTCACCCGTCTTGCAAAGGGCGAAGGCATCGAAAAGAAAGAAGACAACTTCGCAGAAGAAGTTGCAAGCATGATGAAATAATTAAAATTCTCCCGTACCGACTCGGTACGGGAGTTTTGTTATATATTCAATAAGTGAGCAGTTGAATTTATGTATTCAAATACAATATCGCCGTATTTGTTTGTACCTTCTTTATAGAATTTTACCTTTGTTATTCCCGTGTTATTGAAATCAATATCAAAAGCAGGAATTTTTTCTTTGTAACCCATAATATAAAAGACCATATATGTTATAAAAGCGGCATGAGAAACAACGGCAACTTTTTCGCCGTTTTTATATTTTGAACGCAGAAACTCAATTGCTTTTGCTCCTCTTTCAAAAAGACCTTTTTCGTCGCTTCCTGCAGTTGATTCCATAAGCCTTGATTCGGGGTCAACTCCGTCTGCAATAACCGCCGTCGGACATAACTTGCGCAATTCATCCATCGAAACAGCGTGATACTCTTCGGGGATACCCATTTCTGTGTAAACGGGATGAATGAACAGCTTTATTTCTTCGGGCTGTTTTTTTATTATTTCACCTGCTGTTCTGACGGCTCTCATTAATGCGCTTGAATATACGGCATCAAGATTTATTTCGGAGAGAAACTCGCCTGCGGCAATTGCTTGCTTCAATCCTTTTTCGCTTAAAACCGGGTCAACTCTTTCTGTAAATGTTAAATCTGTTCTGCCGTTGTAACTGATGTTACCCATGCTTTCACCGTGACGTATAATGTAAAGTTCAAGTTCGATAACAGGTTTGATATTATCCATATTAACCTCCTGGGTTTTATAACTGAATTATAAAATTAAATTATCATATTGTCAATTTAATTTCTTGACAACCGAATATTTAATGGTAAAATATATAATTAATCAAAGAGGTGATTTTGTGGGTGTATGTTATATCGTGGGCGCGGGTGACTGCACGGAGCTTAGTATAAATAAAAATAAAGACGATTTGATTATAGCCGCAGACGGCGGTTACAGATATCTTATTAATGCAAATATTAGCCCCGATTTGATTATCGGCGATTTTGATTCTCTCGGAGATATCCCCGATGGAGAGAATGTAATAAGATTGAATCCCGTCAAAGATATAACCGATATGGATGCCGCTATGCAAATCGGTATTGAAAAAAGTTATTCCGAATTTCATATTTACGGCGCTTGCGGAGGCCGAATAGACCATACACTCGCTAATATCCAGCTTGTTGCATCAGCTGCATCAAAAGATATGAAAGCATTTATTCATGACGGCAAAACGGTTATAACCGCTTTGAGCAACGGTTCGATTGAATTTACAAATAATTATAAAGGATATATTTCGGTTTTTTCCCATTCCGATGAATGCACGGGAGTAACTATCAAAGGTCTTAAATATCCTCTTGAAAATGCCGTTTTATCCAATAAATTCCCTCTTGGAGTAAGCAATGAATTTATCGGTTGCGAGAGTGAAATTTCAATTGCAAACGGAATATTGATTCTTGTTTATAACGCCACCTGATTATAAAAATAAAAGGAGAAAAATTATGAAAACTGTTTCAAAAAGACTATTGTCACTTGCAATTGCAATGATAATTGCAATTACCGCTGCCGTGCCCTCATTTGCGGTAAACGATATCACATGGGAAGCATTATGGGCAACGGAATATAATAACGGTGTTATCCTTTTCCCGGGAAAAGATGAAACCGAAATGAATGTTTCTTGGTATCATTCCGAATATTCAGAGCCTAAGGTTATTGTCAGCAAAAGCATAACTTTTTCCGATGCCAAAACTTTTACGGGCGATTGCATTGAAACCTATGACGGTGATTTTGCAAACAGAGCAACAATTACGGGTCTTGAAAAGGGCGAAAGATATTACTATCAGTGCATAAGCGGTGATTTTGAATCAAATGTTTATTCTTTTGAAACCGACGAAAATCCCGATGAGTTTTCTGCACTTTACATGACGGATATTCATGTCAGCTATGATAAAAAAGATACAGAAGGTATAAATGAAGAGCTTGTAAGAACAGCAGGTCTTTTCAATGATATTACAAAAGAAGCGCTTCTTAAAAATGATGATATTTCAATAATTCTTTCAACGGGAGACCAGGCAAGCGAAGGTCTTGAAAGTGAATATAAGGCGTTTTCATCTGCGCTTGCTGTTAAAAGTATTCCCGTTGCAACAACTATCGGTAATCATGACCGTAAGGGTGTTGCTTATAAAACATTCGGCAATAAACCCAACGAGCAGAAAAACGCAACTGTTTCGTCATATATCGGTGGGAATTATTGGTTTACAAGAGGAGACGTTCTTTTCCTTGTTGTTGACTCAAACAACGCCAGCGGAATAGACCACAGAAAATTTGTTAAGGAAGCAGTCAAAGCTAATCCCGATGCAAAGTGGAAGGTTATGATGGCGCATCATGATCTCTACAGCGGCAGACTTCCTCACAGAGAAAGCGAAAACGCATTGCTTCGCATTCTCTGGGCACCCATTGCCGATGAGTTCGGAATTGACCTTGTTCTCCTTGGACACAGCCATTATTATACCGTAACCAATGTTCTTTATAATCAGAAATCCGTTCAGCCTTATTCGGAAACAATGACTGACCCCGAAGGCACAATTTATATGGTTTCGGGTTCAATTTCAAGACCCAGAGATGATGACGATATCGGTCTTAACGATGAATGGATCGGCGCATGGAACACTCCCGATGACAGACAGATTTATAATGTTCTTGATTTTACGGAGGATTCAATCACAGTTTCATCCTATTATAAAGGCGAAAATGACGCGTTTAATAAATATACAATTGTAAAAACTGATAAAGACGGCGGACATCCCGATAAAATTTCTCCGCTTTATAATCCGATTATCAGATTTATCGGAACAATTTACGGATTCTTCAATAACATCGGCGTATATGATGACCTTATCAACAAATACGGATTTGATGTTGACTTCTTTGAAATCGTATTCTGACAGATAAAAATCACCGCACCAATCCAAAAGATTGATGCGGTGAAATTTTTTATTCCGCTTCTTCAATAAGACCGTAATATCTTCCGAACCAGTAGGGAAGAAGATATGTGCTGGGACATGATGCAACCGAGGCATTTCCTTCGTCAACCCTGAACATATTGCTGTCATTATAATGAATGATTCTTTCGTCGGCCTCAAGAGCCTCTTTAAGTTGAGGAGCTTCACCCCATTTTTCTTGCTCGGTATCAAAAACAAGACCTTTTCTTTTTGAATTTATAATCGGAGTACGAATAAAATCAAGCGGGAAATTGCGAAGCTCTTTTATAGCATTGTCGAGGTCGCAGGGTTCATCGGAGAAAGCACTGCATACAAGATTGAAGAAAATCGTATGTTCGGGTCTTTCGTATTCCCAATGATGACGAAGTCCCATGAGAAGATATTTTCTGATTGCAGGGTCTTTTTCTATTCGGAGAATTGTTGCTGTTGTAAGGAAGCCGAGATTATCGTCAATGTGGCAGACATGACCGTCATCTTTCTTATGCTGTGCGGCGTTGATAAGATAATGCTCGTCAATTGCCAGATGCATGAATTCATCTCTGTATTTTTGCTCGCCTGAAACATGATATGCAACATCAAGGAATGAGAGCATTTCAAGTGAGTTTATGCACTTTTCCCAGAGCCACATACAGTTGCCGTTAAGCTGGTCGAGTGCCCAGTTTGCCCATGTTGTAGGCAGACCGTCAATATCGCAGAGCTTATAGTTGTTTTCAAGCATATGGTCAACTATATCGCAGATAATTTCTCTGATATACTCTTTTTCTTCATCATTTGCACATAAATCATAATAAAGTGAGAAACCGAAGAAATGACCAACCATCTCGTCGCTTGAAGTTTCGCCGAGCCACTCGCTTATTCCGTCGGGTGAGGGATGCCATTCAGAGCCTTCTCTGTCAACAAAAACTCCGAAGTCTTCATCGCCTTCAAATCGAACGGCTCTTGCAGTGAATCCTTTTTTACCCGATACTTTTGCAAGATAACCCATTGCATACATTGAGCGTCTTGCTGCTTCAAGAACTTTCTCGTCTTTCGTAACTGCATAGCAATATGCAAGCGCACCGATATATGTCTGTGTCCACAGACCGTCATTATCCGATATTCCGGAAACTCCTGTGCTTATGTCGTGATTTACGATGCTGTGAAGACCTGTTACATATCCCTTTGTACGGATATAATGATCCTCTGTAAGTTTAAAGCAATAGTCAGCTTTTTCTTCAAGAGTCATATCCTTTTCAGTGATTTTTGTTACACCCGAATCGGTTGCGGTCCAGATTGCATCGCCTGTTGCAATTGCATCGTTGAGCTTCGGTTCGCAAGACCATCTGGTTGCGGGCAGGTATTTGCATTTACCGTCTTTGAGAATAATAAGACCTGCTTCGGAAGAAAGGATAACTCTGCCGTCATTCGCAAAACGGATTCTGAAGATTTCTTCTTCAGGAAGTGCATTAAGTTCGTTGTGACCGTACCAGCCGATTTTACCGTCGTAAATATAAACGCCTTTATCTGTGCCGAGCCATGTGAATCCGAGATTTGAATCGTGCTCGATGCAGTTGATTTTTATTTCGGGCATTGATGAGTGTTCGTGGCAGATGTTCATCCAGCGTTTTCTTTTACCGTTAACGCAGATGAAAAATTCGGATGTCGCAGCGTTGATTTTTTCGCCTGTAATTGCAATGTCGGTAAGCTCGGATTCCGTTCTGAAATATTTCACGAATTTTCCGTCGTTGAATTTATAGAGCCATTCGGGGGTGATAAGATAAATCACATCCGTGCCGCTGAAACAGATAACTTCTTCATCAAGTGTCTGTAATTCGTTGATGTTTCCGTTTTCCGAAACATAGATTATGTTTTGGGCGGCGAAATAAACTTTGCCATTTGCCGAAAAAACAGCCTTTACTGCAGGGCAGGGGAAAGCACCGAGAGTGCCGTCCTTTTTGGTATAGTTAAGACCTTTTTCCGTTCCTATATAAACCGTACCGTCGCATTCTGCAAGGCAGTAAGCCTTGTTGTCAAGAAGTCCGTTAGCAGAGGTGTAATAGTCGCAGATTCTCTGAGGATATTTTGCGGTTTTGAAAATTCCGTGTTTTTTCATGATTATTTCTCCTTATTTAACTGTTATTGATGTTTCAAGATAATTAGATGAACTATTTTCTTTGATAATGAGCTTTCTTTTTCCGGGATTACAGGTTTTACTTATTTCAAAAGTCCATGAAACAAACCCGTTCGTATCAGCTTTTTTATCTTCAAGAGAACTTGTAGCGGCTGCAGTAGACGGTGTTTCGTAAAAATCAATTGAATATGTTTTTCCGGGAGTTCCCTGAATGAAAATAGTTGCCTGATTGCCAATCTGAACAGGATCTGTTTTTGTAAGCATTGAAATACCGACTGATTTTTCGTTGATTTTGTCATCAACAACAGCTCTTTTTGTTTCTTTGAGCGTCGTTGAAGCAAGTGAGTTTGCTGTTTCAGCCGCTGTCCTGGTAGTTGCCGTCATAGAATTATTTGTAATTGCGGAAGTAAGGGATTTTTGAGTCGCAGCAGTATTTTTAGTTTCAACAGCGGATTCTTTATTGGCTTTATCATTTGGCGTATTGGTTATAATCTTTGTGACCGGAACAGTAACGATTTTTTCTGAAACAGAAACAGAAACTTCGCCTTTGGAATCTGTTACATGAACCGTAACATCTTCTTTTTCGGTAATAAATTCTGTTATTATATTTCTGTCGACAGTTGTTGTGTTATTATTATTTTCGTTTTTGCTGCATGAGGAGAAAACAGTCGCTGCCATGCATAAAGCAAGGATAACATCAGATATTTTTTTGAAATTGTTCATAATATTACCTCATATTCTGATTGAGATTTCACCCGAGGATAAAATGTCGGTGCTTCCGTCGGGAAGTTTTATAATCAGGTTGCAGTTTTCATTGATATCAGCCGCAAAACCTTTGAATTCAATATTGTTTTTGAAATAAGTTACTTCTTTTCCGATAACAAACAGAAGCTGACGGTATTTGTTGATAATCTCGGAATCATCTTGATAATAGTCAAGAATTTTATCTGATATTTTATCGGCGATGTACTCTTTGTCACAGTTTATATTAATGCTGCCCGCCGCTTTTAATTCAACAGGAAAATGCTGTGTTGTAATGTTTAATCCTATTCCGAGAGTTATATATGAATTGCCGTTGTTTATAATTCTTTCGGCGAGTATACCGCAAACTTTCTTACCGTTTATGAAAATATCATTTACCCATTTGATTTTCGGGTCAGCGCCGATAGATGATAAAACCTCGCATACCGCAACGGCCGCCAAAGGAGTGAGCAATTCCGAATTGCCTCTTTCTTCAAAAACAAGAGTCATGTATAATCCCGTGTCTTTCGGAGAATAAAAGCTGTTACCTCTTCTGCCTCTGCCTTCGGTTTGCTCGTTTGCAATAATAAGAACGGGAAGAGAAAGGTTATCTATATTTTCTTTTGCATATGTGTTTGTTGAAGGTAAGGTGTCAAAAAAGAGTTTACGGATAAAAATCAGTCCTTGTTTATTGTTAAAATAATTTTATATTATACCAATTTAATTGTCAATATTATAATTTTTTTATTGACAGCTTAATTAATAAATTGTAAAATTATACTAAAACATTTATAAAGGGGGAGTGTCATGAAAATATTGCAAAAAGGTTTCAACTATTCTCAGGACGGTCCCGGAAACAGACTTGTTTATCATTTGCAGGGATGCAATTTCAGATGTAAATGGTGCTCGAATGCAGACAGCATTCCTCTTGATAATTCAAATGCAAAAGAATATTCCGTTGATGAGTTATTCGATGAAATAATGCGAAGCAGAATGATGTTTTTTGACGGAGGCGGTGTTACATTCACGGGTGGAGAAGTTTGTGTTCAGTCCGATGAGCTTATTCAACTTCTCAAAAAACTCAAATCTGCCGAAATAAACACTTGCATTGAATCGAATGCATCTTTTCCGTCAATAAAAAATGTTGCGGAATATATTGATTATCTTATTGTTGATTTTAAACATTTTGATGATGAAATGCACAGAAAATGGGTCGGTGTATCTAACAAAACAGTCAAAGAGAACATTGAGTATTTCTTTTCGACAGGCAGACAGATTCATATACGCATTCCCGTTATTCATGGTGTAAACGATAATCCGCAAGGCTTTGCAGATTATTTTAAATCGTTTGATACATCAAATGCTGTTTTTGAATTCCTTGCATACCATGAATTCGGTAAGGATAAGTGGCAGGGAGAATATGAAATTTCCGACGGTTTTTTACCAAGCGGAACAATAAAGAAATTTACTGAAATTTTTGAAAATTACGGCATAAAAACCGTTGCTACATAAGGAGAAATGATTATGATTAACATTCTTAACAGCAAAAAAATAACGGAAATGGCAAAAAAGCTTTTTGCCGAAAAAAGAGCAGGTATGCGCCTTGACGGCTGGTTTATCGCCAAAGAAGCCGAGCTTCGTCTTGCCAAAGAATTCGAGGGTGAAAATGAAGAAGTGAAAAAGGCTCTCATTCTTCGTGAAATCGTTAAAACTCTTCCGATTTATCTGAGCGATTATCAGATTTTTGCAGGTACTCAGGATGATGCTTTTGCAAGAAGCTACGCACTTATAAATCCTGCTTTTAAAGTTGAAGAGTTCAGCGGTTACTGTGACCCTGCCGCAGTATTTTCGGATATCGAACCCAACGGTGAATTTACTGCCGAAAGAATTGAAAAAGCAAGAAATGAATTTGCCAAAACAGAATATGCCGTAAAGCTCGGTGAAGTTTACGGTAAGGCTGAATGTTATACTAAGGAAGTTATCTTTTTCTTTGAACAGGTAACGGGACATCTTATCCCCGATATGCGTTTTGCAATCAAATACGGTGTTAAAGAAATGCTTGCAAAGATTGACGGTAAGGAAGGTAACGGCTACAAAGCTTTTGCAATTGCGCTTGAAAGTGCAATCATTCTTGCAAACCGTTATGCCGACCTTGCCGCAGAGCAGGCTGAAACAGCTTCACCCGAAAGAAAAGCTCAGCTTGAAATAATGGAGAAAACACTCCGCAAAGTTCCCGAAAACGGTGCCGAAAATCTTTTTGAGGCTATTCAGGCATTTATTATAATGTGGCAGATTATGTGCCTTGAACAGACTCCCAATCCGTTTGCATTCTCGGTCGGTAATGCTGACAGAATTTTTGAACCGTACAGAAACGGTGCGGACCGTGAAACAGTCGCAGCTCTTCTCAAGCATTTCCTCGTTTTCTTCAATGTTGCTGACAGAAGCTGGGCTATTTCGCAGAATATTATCGTCAGCGGCCGAGACCTTTGCGGAAACGATTTAACCAACGAAACTACATATGCACTCATGGATGCATATTACGAAATGAATCTTCCTCAGCCTATTCTTTCCGTTAAGCTTCATAAGAATACTCCTGCAAAGCTTTATGAAGAAATGGGCAGATTCCTTTTCACTCCCGGTGCACTTACTCCTTCATTCTTCAATGACGATTCACTCTATGAAGTTCTTGCTTCAAAGGGCGTTGACGATAATGACCTTGCGGATATTTCGATCGCAGGCTGTCAGGAACCTCTTATCATGGGCAAGGATAACGGCAACACAACAAACAGCTGGCTCAATCTTCCCAAGATTCTCGAAATGACACTTACAGGCGGCGTTTCAACAATTACAGGCGAGAAGCTTGTTGACGTTGAAGCCTGCAAGCTTGAAAATATCCGTGAAGAATTCTTTAAGAATGTTGAAAAGTTTGTTGCAGCCATGGGTGAATGTGCAAACGGCGCATCAGCGGCTCTTTCAACCCAAAGAGTACCTTTCCTTTCTTGTCTCATGGGCGGACTTGAAAACGGTATAGATGCAAGAGATATCAATAAGCAGGGTACAAAATATAACGGCAGCGGATGCCTTATCCACGGTGTTTCTGTTATCGCAGACAGCTTCTCCGCTATTGATAAACTCCTTGCCGAAAGACCGCAGGATGCCGATAAGCTTGTTGATGCACTTAAAGCAAATTTTGAGGGCTATGAAGAACTCAGAGATTTTCTTCTTTCTGCCGATAAATTCGGTAATAACATTGAAAAAGTTGATGCGGAAGCGGGCGAAATCGCTTCAAAGGTTGCGGATATTGTTTCCTCAACAAAGAATTATCTCGGCAATTCGTTCCGTCCCGATTTCTCATCACCCTCAACTCATCTTCTCTACGGTTACTGGGTAGGTGCAACTCCTGACGGCAGAAAGTCAAGAGATATGCTCGGCTACGGTGTTGACCCTCTTTACGGTAGTGCCGAAAACGGTCTCGGATTCCGTATGCTTTCAAATATGAAGATGCCTTTTGAAAAGATGAACGGCGGTTATGCTTCGCATCTCGGTATCGACCCCAAATATTTTAAATCCGATTCATACGAAGAAAAGGGCGTTGAATTCAGAGACAAGGTTATAAATCCCTTGTTCTTCAATCCTCTTAATGAAGGTGTTTCACCTTTCTATCTCTATGTTAACGTTACAACCGCAGAAATTCTCCGTAAGGTTCTTGCAGACCCCAAAAAGTATGCACCCAGCGGCGTTTATATTATGAGAATTCACGGTACATTCGTTAATTTCCTTGACCTTTCACCCGCTATTCAGCAGGATATCATAACAAGACTTGACCCCAATTCAACATCCATCGCATAAGGAGCTTATATGAAAATTATCGGAATAGATATCGGTACAACAAGCATCTGCGGTATAGTCTTTGAAACAGTATCACAGAATATTACTGCATCAAAAACTCTCCCGAACAATTCGCTTATCAAAACCGAAAACAGCTATGAAAAAATCCAGAATCCCGAAATAATTATGAACACGGTTTATGAAATTCTTGACGAATTTTATTCGGATGATGTCGGAGCAATCGGTTTTTCGGGTCAGATGCACGGAATTGTTTATACCGATGAAAACTCGGATGCCGTAAGCCCTCTCTATATCTGGCAGGATGAACGTGCTGCAAAGGAATATGAAAACGGTAAATCCTATGCGGAACATCTCGGATGTTTTGCGGGTTACGGACTTGCAACGGATTTCTATAATGTAAAAAACGGACTCATTCCTCAAAAAGCAAAGTATCTTTGCACGATTGCCGATTATGCGGTTATGAAGCTTTGCGGCAACAAAAAGCCTCTTGTTCATATCACGAACGCCGCATCTCTCGGATGCTTTGATTTGGTTAATAATAAGTTTACAATTGAAAACTGCCGACTTCCCGAAGTTACCGCTGAATTCAAAGCGGCAGGTGAATACAAAGGAATTCCGGTCTGCGTTGCACTCGGAGATAATCAGGCAAGCTTTATCGGTTCTGTTTCCGATGCTGATAATGCTCTTATCAATATCGGAACCGGTTCCCAGATTTCGTGGCTATCTGATGAACTTGTAAATGCGGAAGGTGTTGAAAACAGACCCTTTGACGGCAAGCGTTATCTTGCGGCAGGCTGTGCTCTTTGCGGCGGCAGAGCATTTGCTATGGTTGAAAAGCTTTTCAGAGAAATTGCAAGTCTCGTTTCCGACAAAGAAGTAACCTCGATGTATTCTGCAATTGATAAGATTCTTACCGAAAAAACAGAAACCTCTCTTTCGGCTGATTGCCGATTCTGCGGAACAAGAAACTATCCCTCAATAAGAGGCGGAATATATAATATTTCCGAGGAAAACTTCACAGCTTCGGATATTGCTCTTTCCGTTCTTTACGGTATGTCCGATGAGCTTTATCAAATGTATAAAAACGGCGGCAAAAAGGCAGAAAAGCTTGTTTGTTCAGGAAACGGAATAAGAAAAAATGCGGCATTGAGAAGAGTTGTTTCCGAAATGTTCGGATGCGAAATTAAAATTCCTCTTTTTGAAGAAGAAGCATCGTTTGGTGCGGCTCTTGCGGCATCGGTTGCCTGCGGAATGAGTGCTGATATTTCACAAGCCTGCAAAATGATAAAATATAAGGAGGTTTAACCATGTTTTATAACGAACCGATTTTCTTTGAAAAAAACAGGGTTTTCAGAGTGTATACGGGCGGAAAGCTTTTTTCCGATTTCTTCGGTGATGATTCAACCGACGGCTTTTATCCCGAAGAGTGGGTTGCATCAAGTGTTAAGGCTCTTAACGAAGGAAGCACCGACGAATATGAAGGTGTTTCAAAAATAAAAGGTATTGATTTGTATCTCAACGATGCTGTTGAAAAGTATAAAGCTGAAATTCTTGGTGACCGAGAAGATATCGGAATTCTCACAAAAATACTTGACAGCGCAATAAGATTACCCGTTCAGGCTCATCCCGACAAAGTTTTTTCAGAAAAATATTTTTCATCAAAATACGGCAAGGAAGAAAGCTGGATTATTCTTGCCACAAGACCCGGAGCAAAGATTTTCTACGGATTCAAAGACGGCGTAACCATGGAAGATTTCAATGCAGCGATTGATGAAAGCGAAAACAAATCGGATGCAATGGAAAAGCTTCTTTGCTCAATTGATGTCAAAGCGGGGGATGTAATTTATATTCCTGCAAAAATGGTTCATGCAATCGGAAGCGGATGCCTTCTCCTTGAAGTTCAGGAACCCACGGATTTCACAATTCAGCCCGAACGCTGGTGCGGTGAATATAAGCTTTCCGATAAGGAAATGTATCTTGGTCTTGACAGGGAAAAGGCACTTGAATGCTTTGATATGAATAAAAAATATCCCGCCCCCCTCACACCCAAAACCATATCCGATGAAAACGGCGTAAAATATGAGGCTGTTATCGACGAAACAATAACAAAGAGTTTTTCGGTCAGAACCGCAACCGTCAAAGGCGGGAATTTTGAGCTCGGCAGGGGAGCAGCAGTCTATGTTGTAACCGAAGGTGAAGGTGTCGTTATCGGCGAAAACTATAACCGTGAAATCAAAAAAGGTGATTATTTTCTCATGCCAGAAAATGCAAAGGATAAATTTCGTGTAACCGGTGATTATATTAAAATAACAGAATGTTTTGCATAAAAGTAATTGACAGTTTGATTAAATTGATTTAATATTGAAATATCTTCCAATAATATATATCAGGAGGGATATAATGAATACAAATGCAATGTTCAAAATCGGTTACGGTCTTTATGTTCTTACCGCAAAGGAAAACGGATTTGATAACGGCTGTATAATCAACACCGTTTCACAGGTAACGGTAAATCCCAACAGAATTACTGTTGCTGTCAACAAGGCAAATAAAACCCACGATATGATTCTTTCAAGCGGTGAATTCAATGTGAGCATTCTATCAACTTCCGCCACATTTGATATTTTTAAAGCATTCGGATTCAGAAGCGGTAAGGATGTTGATAAATTCAGCGATTTCAAAGCTGTTGAAAGAAGCAATAACGGTCTTTATTACATTACCGAGGCAACAAATGCTTTTATTTCTGCAAAGGTTGTTAATGCAACGGATCTCGGTACTCATACACTTTTTCTTGCCGATGTTACCGACTGCGAAGTGCTTTCCGATGCAACGAGCGTAACCTATGATTATTATCATAAAAATATTAAGCCCAAGCCCGAAGTAAAGAAAACCGCAAAGGTTTATTACCGCTGTAAAATCTGCGGTTATATCTATGAGGGTGATGAACTTCCTGCAGATTTTATCTGCCCGCTTTGCAAACATCCCGCTTCCGATTTTGAAAGAGTTGAAGCGGTTGAAGTAAATAATAAAGGAGAGAATAACATGAATCTTAAAGGTACAAAAACAGAAAAGAATCTTATGGCTGCTTTTTCAGGTGAATCAGAAGCAAGAAACAAATACACTTATTTTGCTTCCGTAGCTAAGAAGGAAGGTTTTGAACAGATTGCGGCAATCTTTACTGAAACCGCAAACAACGAAAAGGAACATGCTAAAATGTGGTTCAAGGCTCTCGGTGCACTTGGTGATACAGCACAGAATCTTCTCCACGCAGCAGAAGGCGAAAACTACGAATGGACAGATATGTATGCAACATTCGCAAAGGAAGCGGACGAAGAGGGCTTCACGGAGCTTGCAGAAAAATTCCGCATGGTAGCAGCTATCGAAAAGACCCATGAAGAAAGATACCGTGCACTTCTCAGCAATGTTGAAATGCAGAAGGTATTTGAAAAGGCAGAGGAAACAATGTGGGAGTGCCGTAACTGCGGTCACCTTGTAATGGGCAAGAAAGCTCCCGAGGTCTGCCCCGTTTGTGCACATCCTCAGGCTTACTTTGAAGTTAGAAAAGAAAACTATTAATTTATACAGCATTCAACCTCCGATTTTCAAAATCGGGGGTTGATATTTTTTATAAATAATTATATAATTAACTAAATAATGTATAATGAGGTGTATTATGAAGAGAATTTTAAAAATATCAGCATTGATTCTGGCGTTGGCATTGATTTTATGCTCCTGTGCAGATAATGTTACCATATTTACAAGCGGTACATCCGATAAAACAACCGTTCCTGCAGGAAATATAAATAATAACGGTTTGTTTGAAAATGATAATTCCGAGTCCGAAGATAACAAATTTTCATCAGGCGAGCATCCTCGGGTTAAGTTTACAATGGAAAACGGCGGAAGCTTTGTTATCGAGCTCTATCCCGAATATGCACCGCAGACTGTTGAAAATTTTGTTGACCTTGTTTCTGACGGATTCTATGACGGACTCACATTCCACAGAGTAGTTGAAGATTTCATGGCTCAGGGCGGCTGTCCCGAAGGTACGGGCAACGGCGGCAGCAGCAAGAAAATCAAAGGCGAGTTTGCGATAAATGGCTTTGAACAGAATATTCTTTCTCACACAAGAGGCGTTGTTTCAATGGCACGAGCAACATCATACAATTCCGCTTCATCTCAGTTCTTTATATGCTATTCCGATGCAACCTTCCTTGACGGTCAGTATGCTGCTTTCGGTCTGGTCGTTTCAGGCATGGAAGTTGTTGATTCATTCCTCGAAATTGAAAGAACAATGGGCAGCGACGGTGCACTTTCAAAGCCCGTTGAACCCATTGTTATTGAAAAAGCGGAGGTGCTTTGATTGAAAAACATAACTTTCAAAACATTCAAGGCATCCGAAATCGAGTTTGTGAATAAACATGAAAACGGAACAAGAATTGAGTTTGAAAACAAATATTCATATAATGTCAAATATTCGCCGAATAATACCTGCATAGGTGAATTCACCGTTGAAGTTAATGATAAGGCGAATAAGGATAAATTTCATATCAAGGCTGTTGTTCTCGGAATATTCACATATAATTCCGAGTCCCCAAAAGAGGTTATTCATGTTGAAACATATAAGGAGCTTTTCCCTTATGTGAGAACAATGATTTCTTCTCTTACGGTTAATGCGGGAATTCCTCCTGTTATTATTCCTAATTTTGATATTGAATCTCAGAATATTTACAGATTTGAAAAGACTTGTTAAAGAGAAAGAGGTATAAAAAATGGATATTATGGATCTTGCCATGAAAGGCATATGTGCAATAACAAAAAACTTCGGAAAAAAAGTTCAGAAAAATTCTGTTGCACCCGAAATTGAAAAAGTGAACCCCGTTGAAATCAAGGGCAAAGGCTATAAAATGGGTTTTGCAAAGACCGAAATTATGCCCGACCTTAACAGCGGAAAAACCTATTGGATTGCAGGTCACGGCTCGGGTCATAAAATGGAGGGTGTTCTTTCACCCGTGTTCGTAAGTGCTGTATGGATTGATTGCGGAAACGATGAAGGCATCCTTTGGCTTGGCGGCGATATCGTCGGTATGACAAGAGTTGAAGTTAATAAAATCCGTTCAATGATTATGGCATCCGATAAAATTAAGGGATGCAAGTGCATCAACTTCAGTTGTACTCACAGCCATTCGGGTATAGATACACTCGGTTATTGGGGTAAGCCCAATCTTGTAAGCATTCCTTCCGACGGCAAAGACCCCGAATATATGGAAATGCTTATGAAAAAAGCTGTTAAGGTTGCCGAAGAAGCTTATGCAAACAGAAAAGGCGGTAAGCTTTTCTACGGTGAAATCAAGGTTGAAAACGGTCTTGAAACAAGAAGAGGCTTCCTTGACAGACACGAAATTTTAACAAGATTCCGTTTTGTACCTGCTGACGGTTCAAATGATATATGGATTATGAATTTCGGCGGACATCCCAACTCGCTCGGCGGTTCAAACCGTATGCTCAGCGGTGAATATCCCTATTTTATGCGTGAGCAGATTCTTGCCGAAAAGGGTGCAGAGGTTCTTTTCGGTATCGGTGCAATCGGCGCAATGGATGTTGCTGAACTTGATAAAGATGATAATGTTAACTGCATTAAGCTTCAGGCAAAAATGCTTGCTGATGCGGCTCTCAAGATTGATAACGATGTTGAGCTTAAACCCGAAATGAAGTTCATTCAGCAGCCCTTCTATCTTCCCGTAGGCAACTATGTTCTTACTCTTCTTGCAATGCGCCATGTCATGAGCTTCAACGCATATCCTTGCAAGGAAAGCGATACGGGCATTGCAATGATGACAGAAATGACTTATATGTCAATCGGCGGTAAGAATATTCTTCTTCTTCCCGGCGAAAGCTTTGTTTCAACCGTTTACGGCGGATATAAAAATGCAGATACATCGCCCACAGGTGAAGGCGGAGAAGTTAACCCCACTCCTCTTGCTGAAATCGCAGGAGATCCCGATATGATTGTTTTCGGTGTTTCAAATGACATGACAGGCTATGTTGTACCTCCTAATGATTTCATTCTTCATCCTACACAGCCTTATCTTAACGGCTACAGAGATAAGTTTGACCTTAATCATTACCATGAAACAAACTCCATGGGTATCGGTACTCAGAAGGTGATTGCAGATACTTTTGCAGATGTTGTTTCAAGATTTTAAAATATGCTTCAGTTGATTTATGCGGCTGTTATTCTTGCCGCAACAACTCTCGGTGCATTTGTCGGACTTGGCGGAGGCGTTATAATTAAACCCGTTCTTGACTTTATAGGCGCTGAACCAAGAATGCAGGTTGATTTTCTGTCATGCGTTGCTGTGTTTACAATGTCAATAGTTTCAACCTGCAAGCAGATAAAGGATAAAACAGAGTTTAAGAAGAATATTGTTATACTTATTGCTCTCGGTTCGATTGCGGGCGGATTTCTCGGAAGTTTTTGCATGGATATGCTTGAGGGTACAACGGATTCAAACATAATCCGCTGTGTTCAGGCGTTTATTCTCGCCTCTTTGCTTTCGGCTGTTTGCTTTTATGTTGCCAAAGAACGTAGGTCATTCCGCGTAGAAAACAATATTGTGATATTTTTTGTTGGACTTTCTCTCGGATTTCTCGCATCCTTTTTGGGAATAGGCGGCGGTCCGATAAATGTTGCCGTATTAACATTGTTCTTCTCTATGAATGTCAAGGAATCGGCTGTTTATTCGGTTGCAATCATCTTTTTTTCTCAGCTTTCAAAGCTTGTTACAATGTTTGCTGGCTCCGGAATTGAAGCATATTCGCATCAATGGAAAACCCTGATTTTTATTCTTCCTGCCGCAATTCTCGGCGGTATAATCGGTTCGGGATTCAACCGCAAGTTTGACGATAAAATAATCAGAAAAGTTTTTACTTTTGTGATGATTGTTCTTGTTATTCTTAATGTTTACAACGGTGTTAATTATTTTATTGCTGCAAATTAGAAAGGGAAATATATGACCCGTAAAGAAATAACGCTTTTAAATCTCGGAAAAAGCCTTGATGACCTTGCAAACCTTGACCCTAAAGGTTACGGCGTTTGTAAACTGCTGTATAAAGCGGCTTATGATTTTACGGGCAGACCCTTATGTCTTAATGCGGCTGAGCTTTTATGCAACACTTTGAAAAAAGATGCTGTTGTATTTATTTTAACGGGATTTGTTTTATCTCCGTTCAATAAAGCCGAAACCGACGGAGTGATTTCATCTTCGTTGCTTGCGTCGGCACTTGAAAAAATTTTCAATGTCAAAACGGTTATTGTCTGTCCCGATGAAGCAGGTTATGCAATAAAAAGGCTTATGAGTTATCTTGAAACTCACAGCGAAATATATATTTTTACAAAAGAATCTGATAAAACCGAAGAAGAATGCGATAAAATTCTCTCGCAGTTTAAACCCGATGCCGTGATAAGTATTGAATGTCCATCTGCAAACAAAAACGGCAGATACCATAATGCAGGCGGTATTGATGTAACAAATCTTGAAGCAAAAACAGATTTGCTTTTTGAAAAACTCTGCAAATCGGGTGTTCCCAATATTGCGATAGGCGATCTTGGTAATGAAATCGGTATGGGAACTATTGCGGATTGTATTGAAAAATCCATTCCCTCTGATTGCGTATGCTGCGGAAAGGGCGGAATAACAGCGAGAACTAAGGCGGATAATATTATTACCGCAACAGTTTCTGATTGGGGTTGTTATTCTTTGATTTGTATGCTTGCATATATGACAGGAAAACCCGAGTTGATGCATGATTCAAATTTGCAGGAAAAACTGATGATTTCTGCATCTGAAAACGGTCTTATTGATATGTGGGGAGAGCATATTCCCGCAATTGACGGCTTCGGTATTAAAATAACGGGACTTATTGTTGACCTTATGCGTGAAACAATGCTTAATGTTATTGGCTGCCGCGATAAATTTCAAAAACAGTTTGATACTGTTTCAGATAAAAACTCTTTTGCAGGTGAATTGATATGATTACAATTAACGAAGCTTTCGGATATCGAAGAAGCTTCGCTTGCGTCGATGTAGGCGCAATTAAAAATAACTTCGATGAATTGAAAAAGCGTCTGCCTGAAAAAACCAAAACGATGGCGGTTGTTAAAGCTGACGCATACGGTCACGGTGCGATAAAGGTTGCAAAAGCGCTTGCAGACAGAGCTGATTTTTTTGCTGTTGCTGTTATTGATGAAGCGCTCGAGCTTCGCGAAAACGGTATAAATAATCCTATTCTTATTCTGACTTACACAAGCCCTTATCAGTTTGAAGAGCTTATTAATAACGGATTTATTCCCACAGTATACAGCTTTTCGGATGCAAAAAGACTTTCAGAAACTGCTTGCAGACTCAGCAAAAAAGTTGTTATTCATATCGCAGTTGACACAGGAATGAGCCGTATCGGTTTAGCGGATATACCTGAAAGTGTTGAGGTTATTAAGAGGATTTCCGAACTTCCCATGGTTGAAATCGAAGGAATATTCAGTCATTTTGCTTGTGCTGATTGTGAGGACAAAACCTGTGCAATGGGTCAGAAAAAGAGATTTGACAGTTTTGTTGAAATGGTTGAAAACGCAGGTGTAATTATTCCTCTCAAGCATATGTGTAACAGTGCGGGTACGATTGATTTTGATTTCTCTTATGATATTGTCAGAATCGGCATTGCTCTTTACGGACTTTATCCCTCGGATGAGGTTGATAAATCCAAAGTGAAGCTTACTCCCGCCATGGAGGTTTACAGCCACATTATTCATATCAAGGATATCGAAAAAGGTGTTTCTGTCGGATACGGACATACTTATACCGCCCCTGAAAAAAGAACCGTTGCAACCGTTTGTATAGGATATGCCGACGGCTTCAACAGAGCATTTTCAAACAGAGGATATGTTCTTGTTAACGGTAAAAAGGCACCGATTATCGGTAAGGTCTGCATGGACCAGATAATGGTTGATATAACCGGTATTGAGAATGTGAATATTGGTGATTATGCGGTTATCATGGGCAGAAGCGGCGATGAAATTATAACCGCCGAGAAACTCGGTGAAATGAGTGACAGCTTTAATTATGAAATAATATGCACATTCATGCCCAGAATAATCAGAGTTTACTGTGAAGACGGTAAAATCATATAAAAATTTCCCCTCTGTTTTACAGAGGGGATTATTGCTTTTAAGGCATATAAGGGTTTTCTTCGTATTCATAATCCTCGGGCATAATCATAGGACGGAAATAATTGATTGTGTAATCAATTCCCCACTGACCTTTTTTGCCCTGCCAATATTTTGAATGAGGTTCGATTGAAAGCATGCCGTTATAATTTTTTGTATAAAGAATATCCATAGCTGCGCCCCAGTTGATGCTGTCAAGACCTGCGGGTGCATCGTCATAAACATCGTTATCGAAATAAACGCAGCCTTTGAGGTGAAAATGATAGAATCTGTCACCCCAGTCACGCATTTCCGCAAGATAATTGCCGTTATCATAAAGACAATGCGAAATGTCGTATTTGATGCCGAGGTCGGGGAGTGCAGAAAGGACAACTTCCCAAGCCTTGGGTTCAACAATGAAGTTTTCCCAACGGCAGTTATAAACCGCAATCTTAACATTTTTTTCTTTTCCGAATTCAATAAGCTTGCCAAGATAGTCGATTGCTATGTTGCAGTTTTCGTAAAAGCTCTTGCTGTCAACATAATTTACTCCGCAATTGTAAACGGGGCAGCCGATAATTGAGGCGGCTTCAATAATGTTCAAATCGTCTTTGAGTGCCTCGGGGATTACATTGCCGTTATCGTTAATTCTTGTCATGCCCCATCTGCCCATTGAGCCGACGGGAATGCCGTATTTATCGCTGTAACCTTTGATTTTACTTGCTTTTGAAAGAAATTCTTCTGAATCATAATTGTGGTTTACGCAAAATTCAACTGCATTAAGACCTTTGTTTTTTACATATTCGAAACAGCCTTCATCCCAACCGTTGATAATACCGAGTTTCATATTTCAACAACCTTTCTTTAAATATACAGTATTTTTTTCAAGCAGCTCAATCGGACGGTAAGAAAGCTTTGCCTTTCTTAATCCCTCATCGCCGCTGTCATCCTCACGGTTAACGAATTTTATTTCGTCGCTCTGTGCATACATCTTAAGAAATTGATTAGTTACCATCTGATATGCACCGTGATATTCAATGTTCGCCTTTTCAATATGGCAAATAAGAGTATCGCCGATTATTTCACCGACGGAATAGCCTATAATCTTCCCGTCAACCTTAAGTACTCCGCCGAGCAATCCGTATTCTTCATAATTTTCGAGCACATCAATGCATCGTTCCAATTCATAACGTGCAATATCGTCTTTTTCGGAATTAAAAGAAAAGTTCTTCGTAAATTCAATTGTTTCGGGGATGATTTCTTTCGTTATCGGTTCAAAAGAAAAATTCTTATAAAGCTTCAGAAATTTATTAATATGATTTCTCGGTGTACTGTATTTTTTGCCTGAAAGATTCATTAACGATTCTTTGTCATAGATATAATCAAACATATCTCGGTCAGCTTCGACAACACAGTAGCAATACCGCTTAAAAAGCACAGGAAGCTCGTTTTTGTTAACAGAGCACATAACACACGGCAGATTGTTCTTTTCGCAATATTCATCAATCGCATCAAGCCCTGCCTGAATATTCTTGCCTATTGGGAAAGAAAAGCAGCTTTTACCCTTGAACTTTGATAAAAGTATAAGCGTGCCGTCTGTTATTGCATAGTGATTTCCGTAGTACTCGTGCCACATAATAATTGTCCCTACCGACCTGTCGCACTGTCTTGTGGGGTAAGCGTTGAAATACGCTTTTAATATCGGATAATCTTCTCTTTCGATTTTTTTGAAATTCAGCATACTGCACCTTTTGAATTTTTTTATCATTATATCATTATGAAAATAAAATGTAAATATTTAAAAAACAAAAGTTAAAATTTTAGTTGCATATAGTTTTGTATTCTGTTATATTAAATATGTATATTTTAAATTAGGGGTGAAGATATGTCATTACCTTACAAGCTTCAAAACCATGTGTGCAGATTTTGCAGTTTCTATAAACTCGGGGATGAGAAGATTCCTGCAAATCTTATGACAGCTGTCAGTGAAAAACCCGACCTTACCGATTTCCCGTACCCTCTTCCTTCAAAAAAGAAGGATTATACCTGCTATGCCAAAACAGGTGATATTGAATGGTACGGTGCATCAAACGGTCTTACTAGATACGATAAAAATGCTCAGCGAGAAGAAGATATCGTTATGTATTTCAGTGCTGACAGAGATTTGCTTGATAATAATGTCAAGGCGATTTTGCCCGATGGAGATAATGTCTGGGTGCTTACCGAAACAGGTGCCGCTTATATTGAAATGCGCTCGATAAGCATGGAAGAAAAAGCGGACATTCTTCTTGATGAATCCGTTAAATATGTCAGCCGAAGATGGATGTTTGCACAGAAGCGACTTACAGAAGGCAGAAATCTCGATTCAATTCTACCTTACGGTTCTTCTGATAATGACGGCAGTTTCACCTCGGGTTTTTCAATTGGTGAAATTCTGCGCTATGCCACCTATAAAAAGGAAAAGGGGATTGATCATCCCGACACAGTAAAGGCAAAGTATATTGCCACAAAAGCTGTTGAAGCCTGCCTTCTTCTTCTGCATATTTCCTGCAGAGGCGACGGATTTGTTGCAAGAAGCTATCATACTCCCGATGAACCCGTGCCCGATGACGGACTGTTTTTCAGAATCAACAACGGTAAGGCTTATGTTGTGGAAACAACAAGCTCAAAAGAAAAAAATATTGTCGGTTATGAAATTGATGCAAGTGCACCTGTTCCCGAAAGACTTGCAAAGCTTTATACCGATCTCGGCTTCACAATTGACGGAATTGTTTATAAGGCAGATACAAGCAGCGATGAAATTACTCATCATTTCCTTAATATGTATTTTGCCCATGAATATCTTGCCTGCGATGACCCCGAGCTTGACGAGCTTATTATTATGTCCGCCAAAGGACTTATGAACCATATTATAGATAACGGTTATGAGCTTCACGATTTCACCGGTGAACCCACAACCTGGGCAAAGTGGAGCGAACCATATTTCCATACCGAATTTGGCTGGGTTGACGGTGCACTCAATACTGCCGAGCTTCTTATGTATCATCTTGTTACAATGAAGATAACGGGTGAAAAAGGTAAGTGGCTTGAAAGCTATAATTATCTTGTTAATGAGTGCGGATATGCCGATGTTTGTCAGACTCACTTTGACAGACTGTATCAGGCATCAATTTCGATGAATTTTGATTATCCCGAGGATATTATGTACGGCGATCATATGCTTGCAACCCTTTCCTTCTGGGGTCTCTGCCTTCTTGAAATCGATGAAAAGCTCCTTGAGAAGTACAGAAAAGGCTTCAAAGCATGGAGAAGTTCAATGGCAAGAGAACATAATCCCGGTTATGACCTTCCTTATTTTATTTCCTGCCCGGATGAAAAGCCTGATCTCGATAAGCTTGCGGGCTGGTTCTACAGAACAAATGCAAGCCGTCTTGCGGCAGGTGTAAGCCTTATAGGCAGACATGATGTTCCTGTCAGAACGCTCAGACTCGGTAAAAAGGAAATTTCCGTTCAGCTTCCTCCCGATGAAACATTTATTGCAAAATATGACCGTGACCCCGTTGAATATAAAAACGAAGACTCAGGCGGTATAATGTGCGTTGAAAACTGCTATGTTTATACTTTTGCTTACTGGGTTGGCAGATTCTACGGATTCTTTGAATAATGAGGTGCGACAATGAATAATAAATTACATATCGTAAGCAATGCCCACCTTGATCCTATCTGGCTCTGGAGATGGCAGGAGGGTTGCGGCGAGGTGCTTCAGACTTTCAGAAGTGCAGTTGACCGCCTTAAAGAATATAAAGGACTTGTTTTTACCTGTTCTTCAGCTTCTTATTATAAATGGGTTGAAGAAATTGATCCCGAACTATTTGAAGAAATCAGAAAGCTTGTTAAAAAGGGCAGATGGGTGCCCGTCAACGGTTGGTGGGTTCAACCCGACTGTAATATGCCTTCTGCTGAAAGCTTTGCACGTCAGGCACTTTACAGTCAGCTTTATTACTATGAAAAATTCGGAGAAATCTGTAAAACGGGTTATAATGTAGACTCGTTCGGACATAACGCAATGATGCCACAGCTTCTTAACAAGGGAGGTATGCGTTGCTATGTTATGATGCGTCCGGGTATGCATGAAAACCCCGAAATTCCTGAAAATCTTTTTTGGTGGGACAGCCCCGACGGCTCAAGAGTTCTGACTTACAGAATTCCGGAATGTTATTGTGTAAACGGTAAGAACGGTATTGACCATGAACTTCAAAATCTCCGTGAAAGAGTTGAGAATACGGGTCACGGTATGATGTTCTTCTTCGGTGTCGGCAATCACGGCGGCGGACCCACAAAGGGCGACCTTGATTATCTTCTCGAGCTTAAAGAAAACGGATATGAGGAGCTTGAATATTCTTCCCCCGATGAATATTTTGCTGAAATGTGTGCTGATAAGGAACTTAATCTTCCTGTTTGGAACGATGAACTTCAGCATCACGCAAGCGGCTGCTATTCTGCAACCTCAATGGTAAAGCAGCTCAACAGAAAAGCCGAATACTGGCTTGCAAATGCCGAAAAATGGAATACCGTTTGCGGCAAGATAACCAATCTTCCCAAGGCAACCGAAGAATTCGGCAAGGCATGGCAGGAAGTTTGTTTCAATCAGTTCCATGATATTTTCTGCGGCTGTTCGATTATGGAAGCATATGACGATGTGCGTGACTCTATGGGCTATGCAATGAAGATTGCCGCAAATGAAGAAAATAAAGCGATGCTTAAAATTGCAGGTATGGTTAATACATGGCTTGACGGAGTAACGGATGCTGTTGCAACAAACGCACGCCATCATTGCAGAAATCTCAAATTCCCCAGACCCGTTATTGTTTTCAATCCCAATTCATTTGATGTTGAAACAAATGTGAGAACATATCATCCTTCAAGAAAGGTTGAAAATGCAGACGGTAAGGACGTTATATTCCAGAATGTCCGTTCATCCCGTTCAAATGATTCTCATAAAGATACCGTATTCCGTGCAAAGGTTCCTGCAATGGGATATGCAACCTACTGGCTGTGGCACGAAGATTCGGAATATTGCGAAGACCTCAGTGATAATAAGAGCGATGTTTCCGCAGAGGAACTTACCATTGAAAATAAATATCTTAAAGTTGTTTTTGATGATAAAACAGGCGGTATCAAGAACCTTGTTTCCAAAGAAGATTCAACAGAATATGTCGGCGGCGAATTCTGCATTCCTACCGTAATTGACAATTCCGAACCCGATACATGGGCGCATAATATCTTCAAGTTTGATAAAGAAATTGCAAAGATGGAACTTAAGTCAATGGAAGTTGTTGAGTGCGGTGCCGCAAGAGCTGTTATGCGTGTGAAGCATATCTATAACGGTTCGTATCTCAATCAGGATTTTATTCTTGACTCTGAAAGCAAGCATCTTCGTGTCAAGTGCAGAATTCTCTGGCAGGAGCCTCTCACAATTCTCAAAATGCCT
The DNA here is from genome assembly GCA_017517665.1 of Clostridia bacterium. Taxonomy (GTDB): domain Bacteria; phylum Bacillota; class Clostridia; order Oscillospirales; family Acutalibacteraceae; genus CAG-177. Next base: position 45,220 of record JAFWYP010000062.1, read on the forward strand.
GTAACCGTTGACGGTGAAAATCCTGTTTCAACCTATGAAATTCCTGCAGGATACATCAAACGTCCCTGCAACGGCGAAGAAGAACCTGCACTTACATGGGGCGATATCACCGCCGGAAATGGAAACCGCAAGGGTGTAGCACTCATCAGTGACGCTAAATACAGCTATGATTGCCCGAATAATACTCTGAAGCTCACAATGCTTCGCAACTGCATTTTTGCGGATCATTATTCAGACAGACCTGCAGCCGATTTCAGCTATACAGACGAAGGACTTCACCGCTTTGAATATGCGATTTATCCTCATAAGGGCGAAGCTGAAAACAGCGGTGTTCAGAGAATTTCCGCTTTGATTAACTCTAAACCTGTTGCAATTCCCGTAGGATATCATAAGGGTGACCTTCCTCAGAACAAGAGCTTTGTTAAGGCCAACAAAGATAATGTCCGTCTTGATGCATTCAAATTCTGCGAAGACGGCTCAGGTGATGTTGTTATGCGTTTCTGCGAAACAGACGGTAAGTACGTTAAAGCGGCAATTGTTTGTGATATTGCAGAAGCTGGGTTCTATTCAGATTTCAATCCGTTTGAAATCAAAACATTCAGAATCAATGCTGAAGGTTATGTAACCGAAACAAACTTCCTTGAAGGCATTGTAAACGATTAATATTTAAATTCAAACCCGAATTCTTACGAGTTCGGGTTTATTTAAAAGGACGTGATTTTATGTCATGGATATGGCTTGATGAAAAATATTATCCCGAATATCAGAATAATTTATTCAATACTCTTTACGATTGTGACAATAAAGAAATTAATAAGTATGGTGTTGCCGATTTCTCAAAAACTTTTGGTTTCGGTAAGCAGATAAAGTCTGCAAAAATCCGAATAAGTGCCGATAATGAATATATTTTATTCATTAACAATGAATTTAAAGGTATCGGACCTGCATTGCCCGGAGGAGATTTCCTTTGTACAGGTAAAGCACCGAAGCACTATGCGGATGTTTATGAATTTGAATTTAACGAAACCGATAAACTTGAAATATTTGCAAAGGTAAGGCTTCAGCCTGAAATGTGCTGCGATTATTCAAGGGGTCACGGCGGTTTTTATCTTTCAGGAATTGTTTGTTTTGAGGACGGCACAACAGAACAAATTGAAACTGATTCAGACTGGATTGCAGATGTTGATTTTTCATATAATGGATTCTGCAGTTATGATTCAGGTCTTTATGATATAATTAACAGAAATATTTTACCTCCTCCTTTTTTTAATGCTTCTGAAATTGATGACATCTGGAATTTGGAAGATTCTCATATTCCGCCGAGAATATTTAACAAGGTACTTGAAAAGAAAGTTTGTGTGGATGCAGGCAAAACAGAAACCTTTGAGTTTGAACTTGATAAAATCTACGGCGTTTATCCTGTTGTAAGCGGTTACTGTATGAGCAATGTCACCCTGAAAATGTGTGAGCTAAAAGGTCAGGCAGAAACGGAAGAAAAAATTATTTTTGATTATCCCGGCGGTGAATATTATTCTTTCAGAATGCACAGCGCAGGCATGGTGACCCTTATCGTTGAAAACACGGATGATACGGAAGCATCTGTAACATTGTCACTGATTGCCCCTTGGTATCCGATTGAAAACGAAGGCACATTTGAAACAAGTAATGCAGGACTTGATAAAGTTTATGATGTTTGTAAACATACTCTTAAAATCTGCCGTCAGTCCATACATCTTGACAGCACAAAGCATCAGGAGCTTCTTGCCTGCACGGGCGATTATAATATTGAAAGCCTTATGACAATGTTCTGCTTCGGTGATATGCGACTTGCAGAGTTTGATTTGATGAGAACCGCTGATTGGCTTGTGATGAATGATGGCGTTATGTTCCACACAACCTACAGTCTTATATGGGTTCAGATGCTTCGCGATGTTTATATGATAACGGGCAGAAAAGAAGTTTTGATTTATTGTGAAAATGCTCTTGCAAAGCTTCTTAAGAGATTTGAAACATATAAAGACGGCGGTGAAATAATTGAAAATCCGCCTGATTTCATGTTTGTTGACTGGACTGTTATTGACGGCTTTTCCATGCATCATCCGCCCAAGGCACTCGGACAGACAGTTCTCAATGCTTTCTATTATAATGCACTTTTAAATGCATCTGAAATTTATTCGTTTCTCGGAAAGAATGATATTTCCGAAGAAATCAATATTAAAGCGGAGAATTTCAGGTCAGAGTTTAATGCAATCTTTTTCGATGAAGAAAAACAGCTGTATTTTGACGGTCTCGGCACGCCTTGCGGCGGTGGAAAACATTATCATCCGGCAAACGTGAACAAGAAATATTTATCAAAATATCCCAATATTCTTGCATCTCTTTTCGGTCTTGCGGATGCAGAACTTGCAAAAAATATTCTTGAAAGAATTGTTTTTGATGATGCACTTCAGGATATTCAGCCTTATTTCATGCATTATCTGCTCAATGCAATACGCAAATATGATATGTTTGATAAATACGGAATGAAGCTTCTTGAAAGATGGATTCCCGTTGTGGAAGAATGTGATAAAGGTCTCGCAGAAGGCTGGATTGCACCCGAAGAAAGCTATTCCTTTGACCATTCCCATGCATGGGGAGGTACTCCCGCATATCAGATGCCAATGGCGATGACGGGACTTGAAATTCTTGAACCTGGAATGAAAAAACTGAAAATCACTCCGAAGCTTTACGGTCTTGAATACGCAAAAATCAGTTTTCCGACCGAATACGGAATGATTGAAGTTATTTTACATAAAGATAAAAAGACTGTCATTAATGCACCCGAATGCATAAAAATTATCAGAGGTGATTGATTTGCAAATTCTTAAAGGACTCAAACCTGAAAAAGTTTTTGAATATTTTGAAGCGATTTCCGCAATTCCGAGAGGGTCGGGGAATACCGAAAAAATAAGGGGTTATTGTGCCGATTTTGCAATGCAGAGAAACCTGAAATATATCTGTGATGATTTCGGTAATATCATTATTTTTAAAGATTCAGTAAAAAACGAAAGCACCGAGCCGGTTATCATTCAGGGTCATCTTGATATGGTCTGGGAAAAGAATGATGAATGTAATATCAATTTTGAAACCGACGGTCTTGAACTTTGCGTTGACGGTGATTTTGTTTCTGCAAAAGGAACAACACTCGGCGGTGATGACGGAATTGCCGTTGCGATGGGGCTTGCACTTCTTGACAGCGATGATATATCCCATCCTCCGCTTGAAATCGTATTCACATCCGATGAAGAGGTCGGTATGACGGGTGCAAACGGTATTGACTGCTCCGTTCTGAACGGTAAACGCATGATTAATCTTGATTCCGAAGCGGAAGGTACTCTGTGGGTCAGCTGTGCAGGCGGTGTAAGGGCAGATGTCGCTTTATCGGTTGAATATGTTGAAAATACAAAACCCGCCTATGAGATTATAGTTTCGGGATTACACGGCGGACACTCAGGTGCCGAAATTCATAACGGCTACAGAAATGCAAATAAAGTTATCGGTGAACTTCTCGGAAAATTATCCGAAATAATTTCTTTCAATATCGTTGATATCGGCGGAGGAACGGCAGATAATGCAATAACCCGTTATTCTCGCTGTGTTATTGCTGCGAATGAAAATGTTGAAAACATAATCAAATTAATATCCGATGAAATAAAAGTAAGCATAAAAGATACTGACCCTGATACAGAAATAACAATTCATAAAATCGAAAGCGATTTAAATTGCATGAGTGATAACTCAACAAAATCTGTTGTTTCACTTTTGAATGACCTTCCGAGCGGTGTTATTGCAATGAGCAAAGAAATAGAAGGTCTGGTTGAAACTTCACTCAATCTCGGTATTATGAAGCGTTCCGAGGGTTGTTTTCACTGCAGTTTTTCCGTAAGAAGCGGAGTGGATTCTGAAAGAGAAAAACTCACTGCAAGGCTGAAAAATACAGCAGATAATCATTCCGCATCAATCATGTTTTACAGCGCATATCCCGCATGGGAATTTAAAAAGGATTCCGTGCTTCGTGATTTGATGGCTGATGTTTATAAAGATATTTACGGAAAAGAAATGACTGTTACCGCTATTCATGCAGGACTCGAATGCGGTCTTTTCTGCGGCAAAATCAAAGGGCTTGACTGCGTTTCTTTCGGTCCTGATATTTTCGATATTCATACTCCCTGCGAAAAGCTGAGTATTTCTTCAACCCGGAGAACATGGAATTATCTTTTGAAAGTGCTTGAAAAACTCTGATATCACAAACGGAAATCAGTCTGTTGAAGCTCAAAAAGAAATTGATAATTTCGCTTGCATACAGAATAAAAATATAACCTTTGACAGAATATTTTGGCAGCAAATAATAAACCATGATAACGCATAATAGTGAATCTATGATGTTGTATCGCATGGAATAAACCTGCTGGTCAAGACCTTTAAGCAGTCCGTCCGTAACCGTGTCAAGATACATTACGGGAACAAGCGGCGAGAGTATTCTTATATACTTCACCGCTTCGTTTGTTTTGTAAATTGCATATGACAAAAACGGTGCAAATATAAAACAGAACATTGAACTGACAAGTGAAAAGATAAAAGTTCTTTTTATAGTTCTTGATGCCGACAAACTTATTCCCTGCGTATCACCGAGTTCTTTTCTTTTTGCCGTTTCGGGAATAAGAAGAGTTGAAAAAGATGATATTACAGCACTCGGATAGAGAAGGAGAGGCATTGCCATTGCATGAATGTTTCCGTAAGCAGAGAGTGCGGATTTACTGTCTGTTCCCGATTTTTCAAACCCTTTGGGAATCATCAGATGTTCGGCTGTAAGCAGAATGTTTCTTGCACACGCACCGGCTGCATCAGGCAAAGAAATACGAAGAAAATTTGAAAGCGGAACAGTGTCTTTGTTGGTTTTTGTTTCTGCGGAAAATATTTTTAAAATTCTTGATAAAGAGAACGAAAAAATTTCTGCGACCGTCATTCCCGAAACAATTGCTGCAGCGGAGTATGCGGGTGAACTGTTTGCGGTTTTATTCAGAAGAAAGACGGTCAGTAAAATTTTAAAAACTTGTTCAAGCATCTGGATAAATGAAAACTGCGGTATTTTTTCGATTGCGGTAAAATATCCTCCGAATGCTGATGACATCGAAACAAATGGCAGACTGAATGAAAGAATTTTCAAAGGGATTGATGTTTTGCTGTTTCCTATCCATGATATTGATATATAATCAGAAAAAATGAGTAAAATCAGTCCTGTCAGCGAACCTGTAAATGCCGCATATGATAAGCATAAACCGAGTGATTTGTTAATGTCATATTTGTTGTTTGTATTTATTTCTACGGTTAATCTTGTTGTTGCAAGTCTTATACCTGCACTCGAAAAAGTAATCGCAAGGGAATATACGCTCATGACAAGCTGAAACAGTCCGATTCCGTCTGAACCTATTTTGTTTGTAAGATATGCGTTAAAGCTTACACTTACCGAACGCATGATAAGGTTAACTGCAGTCATGATTATAGTGTGTCTGACAATATTGTATTTGTTTTTCATTTTTTCACCTTGCATGAATTTTAATATGTGTTATAATGTTAAAAAAGGAGATGGTTTTATGAAACTTGTCGGCAAAGTAACAGCGGTGATTCTTGTTTTGTCTTTTGTGTTCAGTTTAATGCCTTTGGCGTATGCGGGAGATGTTGAAATGAAAGAATACGGCTTTGTTGATTGCGGCGATATAAAAATGGAATACGGCATTTACGGTAATATGAACGCCGAACCTCTTTTGCTTCTCCCTCCCAATGGCGGTGATATGCATTGTTTTGATGACAGCATTCTTCCTGAAATGTCAAAACATTTCAAGGTTATAACCGTTTCTCCCAGAGGTACGGGTAATTCCGGCTGGGTTGACGGTACAATGAATTTTGAAACAATGGCAGAAGATTTGGTAAAGCTTCTTGATTATCTGAACATTGAAAAAACTCATATCTTCGGTTTCAGCGACGGCGGAAATCTCGGATTTGTTTTCACTCTTGCACATCAGGACAGAGTAAAATCGCTTGTTGTTATGGGTTCAAATATCAACACCTGGGGAACAAATACTTTTGACCAGATTCAGATTACTTATCAGTATATTGTTCTTTGCATTGAAGCGTGGATTAAGGGCGATGAAGAAACAAAAATCCGCAGAGATATAAAGGGAATGATGGTCGGTCAGCCGAGTCTTACATTCAAAGATATAGCAGAAATCAAAGTTCCTGTTCTGAATATTTACGGTGAACACGACATGATTCAACGCTGGCATTCAAAGAAGATTACCCGTTCAATTGAAGGTGCACAGGAGCTTATGGTTATCGGAGGCGGTCACAGCACTTGCTTTGAATATACCGACACTATAATTAATCCCACATTGCTTAAGTTTTACGGTATAACTGCATAAAAATTATATTGACAATTAAACTGATATATGTTAATATAATTCAAATTTAATAATAAAGGTTTTGACGGGGAGGACGGCATAAAGAGCGTTCTCAGAGAGTCGGCGGTTGGTGTGAGCCGATGAACAGCGTATGTTGATTGTAGCCCCCGAGCCGAAGGGAAGAAAGCTTTTGCAAGTAGAACCCTTCCGTGAAGCTGCGTTAATGTAAAGGGCTTGTCAGAGCCCGAAGAGAGGCGCGTTATGCGCAATTTGAGTGGTACCGCGGGTAGAAATTATACTCGTCTCATTGATTATTATCTGTGAGGCGGGTTTTTTTATTTGTCTCACAAAATGAGAAAGGATGATTTGAAATGGCAAAAGAACTTGCCAAGCAGTATGATCCAAAAAACGTTGAGGATCGTATTTATGACTTCTGGCTCAAAGGAAAGTATTTCCATGCCAAAACAGAAAATGACAAAAAACCTTATACAATAGTTATTCCTCCTCCCAATATCACGGGTCAGCTTCATATGGGTCATGCACTTGACAACACTCTTCAGGATATTCTCATCCGCTGGAGAAGAATGCAGGGCTATGACGCACTCTGGCTTCCCGGTACAGACCATGCTTCAATTGCTACCGAAGCAAAAATCGTTGAAACAATGGCTAAAGAAGGACTCACCAAGGACGACCTCGGAAGAGAAGGCTTCCTTGTTCGTGCATGGGACTGGAAAGAAAAGTACGGCGGTCGTATTATTGAGCAGCTCAAGAAAATGGGTTCTTCCTGTGACTGGGACAGAGAACGCTTTACTCTTGACGAAGGCTGCAGCAGAGCCGTAAGAGAAGTTTTCGTAAGACTTTATGAAAAAGACCTCATTTACAGAGGCAACAGAATGGTTAACTGGTGCCCCTACTGCAACACCTCAATTTCCGATGCAGAAGTTGAATATGATGAGCAGGACGGTAATTTCTGGCATCTTCTTTACACAGTAAAAGAAACCGGCGAACAGCTTGAACTTGCAACAACAAGACCCGAAACTATGCTCGGTGATACAGCTGTTGCTATCAATGCGGAAGATGAAAGATATGCACATCTTCACGGATGTCATGTTATTCTTCCTCTTCTCAACAAAGAAATTCCCATCGTATGCGATGAACACGCCGATATGACAAAGGGAACAGGTGTTGTAAAAATTACACCTGCACACGACCCCAATGACTTTGAGGTTGGTAAGCGTCACAATCTTCCCATGGTAAGAACATTTACCTATGACGGATATATGACAGGTGCAAAAGACAAGGCTGTTTATGATGAACTTGTTGCAAGCGGCAAGGCAACTGCTGATGAGCCCGAAGTTCTTGACTGCGGAAAGTATGCAGGCATGACAACTTCAGAAGCAAGAAAAGCTATTCTTGCTGACCTTGAAGAAGGAGGATATATCAAGTATATCGAACCCATCAAGCATGAGGTTGGCACTTGCTACCGTTGCAGCACCAACATCGAACCCATGGTTTCAAAGCAGTGGTTCGTACGCATGGAACCTCTTGCAAAGCCTGCAATTGAAGCTGTTGAACAAGGCGAAACTGTTTTTGTTCCCGAAAGATTTACGAAGAACTATATGAACTGGATGAGAGGCACACGTGACTGGTGTATCTCACGTCAGCTCTGGTGGGGTCACAGAATTCCTGCATGGTACTGTGCAGATTGCGGTGCAACTATTGTTTCCAAAACTGATGTTGATGCTTGTCCTCATTGCTCAAGCAAAAATATTGCTCAGGACGGCGATACTCTCGATACGTGGTTCTCGTCAGCGCTTTGGCCGTTCTCAACTCTCGGCTGGCCCGACGAAACATCTGACCTCAAGCATTATTATCCCACAAGTACACTTGTTACAGGCTACGATATCATCGGTTTCTGGGTAAGCCGTATGATTTTCTCTGCTCTTGAATATACAGGTCAGGTGCCTTTTGATACAGTTCTTATCCATGGCCTTGTAAGAGATGCACTCGGCAGAAAGATGTCTAAGTCACTCGGTAACGGTATTGATCCTCTTGAAATAATTGATCAGTTCGGTGCCGATGCACTCAGACTCACTCTTGCAACAGGTAACAGCCCCGGAAATGATATGCGTTTCTCCGACGAAAAGGTAAGCGCAAGCCGTAACTTTGCCAATAAACTCTGGAATGCATCAAGATTCATTCTTATGAATATCGGCGATGACAAAATTCCCTGTGAACTTCCCGCCGAACTTGCACTTGAAGATAAGTGGATAATCAGTCTTGTAAACAGACTTGCAAAAGATGTTACCGATAACCTTGAAAAATTTGAACTCGGTATTGCAATTGCAAAGCTTTATGATTTTATCTGGGATGTATTCTGCGATTGGTATATTGAAATTGCAAAAATCCGTCTTCAGAAGGGCGGAGATGAAGCACAGAGCGCAAAGCAGGTTCTTGTTTTTGTTATGGATAAGATTCTCAAGCTTCTCCATCCCTTTATGCCTTTCATTACTGAAGAAATCTGGCAGACAATTCCACATGAAGGCGAATCAATCATGATTTCCGCATGGCCCGAATTTGACGATGCTCTTTCATATTCAGCCGAAGAAGCTGAAATGGAGAGAATCATGACTGCCGTTCGCGCTATCCGTAACCGCAGAGCAGAGATGAATGTTCCCCCCTCAAAGAAGGCAAAGGTTTACATTGCAACGGCTTATAAGGCAACATTTGAACAGGGCGGCGTATTCATGCAGAAGCTTGCAAGTGCATCCGAAGTTGAAATTGCAGACGCATTTGAACTTGACGGCGCTGTTTGCATTGTTACTCAGGATGCAAAGATTTATATTCCCATGGGTGAACTTGTTGATTTTGAAGCGGAAAAGGCAAGACTTAATAAAGAGCTTGCTGCCGTTCAGAAGGACCTTGACTTTGTAAACGGCAAGCTTTCAAATGAAAACTTTGTAGCCAAAGCACCTGCAAATGTTGTTGCCGCACAGCGTGAACAAGCTGCAAAATATGCAGAAAAAATTGCAATGCTTAAAGAAAGTATTGCAAAGTTAGGTTAATATTTATTTGACCCCGAAGTTTTTTTCTTCGGGGTTTTGATTCAGGTGATAGTATGAATTGTAACGAGGCAATCGAATATATCCATTCTCTTGAAAAATTCGGTATAAATCCCGGACTTGAGAGAATCCGTGCGCTCTGCAATCTTCTCGGAAATCCGCAGAAGAAACTAAAGGTTATTCATGTTGCCGGCACAAACGGTAAAGGTTCAACCTCAACAATGATTTCAAATGTTCTGCGTAAAAGCGGATATAATACGGGACTTTTTATTTCTCCTTATGTAACCGATTTCAGAGAGAGAATTCAGTATAACGGCAACATGATTGATAAATATGACCTTGCGGAGTGCGTTGAAAAGGTTAAAACCGCAATTGATGTTTTGAATGAAACGGGAATTAATCCGACGGAATTTGAGGCTCTTACTGCCGCTTCATTTATATATTTTGAAATGAAGAAATGCGACTTTGTTGTGCTTGAAGTGGGTCTTGGAGGCAGACTTGATTCAACAAATGTTATCGAAGCACCTTATGCAACCGTCATAACAAGCATTTCTCTTGACCATACGGCAATTCTCGGCGATACAATAGAAGAAATTGCTCATGAGAAATGCGGAATAATCAAATTCGGTGCAGAAACAGTCCTTTATCCGTTTCAGGATGAAAAAGTTTTTCCGATCGTTGAAAAGACGTGCAAGGACAAATTCAATGATTTAAGAATTCCCGATGTTAGTAAATTAAAAATTATTGAAGAAAAACTCGAAGGAACGGTTGCCGAATATGACGGCATTGAATTTTTGCTTCCTCTTGCAGGTGAGCATATGATTTATAATGCCTGCACGGCAATTGAAGCTGTACGCTCGCTTTCAAGACTTGGAATTATTATATCCCACAAAGCAATCTCGGAAGGAATTGCAATGTCTGTCATGCCTGCAAGAATGGAACTAATAAAAAAACATCCCGTTATTATCCTTGACGGAGGACATAATGAAGGCTGTGCAAAGGTTCTCTCCGATTTTATTAAAAAGCATCTTGACGGTAAAAGAATTATAATGGTTGCTTCAATGATGTCCGATAAAGATTATATGTCGTATCTTTCTGTTGTTGCACCGCTTGCCGATGTCTTTATTGCTACAAGAGTTGATATGCTCCGTGCTTTGCCAAGCGGTGAACTTATGATGAGTGCATCCGCTTTTTGTAAAAACTGCCATGATGTGCCCAATCCGTCTAAAGCAATTGTCGCAGCACGAAACATTATGCAGGATGATGATGTTCTTATTGTATGCGGTTCGTTTTATCTTGCAGGAGACATAAGGGACAATCTTCTTAATTTTTAACAGCTTCAACAATTCAACAAAATTTTTATATTAAATCCTTTATCCTTTGGGATAAGGGATTTTTTATTTGCAAAGGAGTGGAAAAATGGCGATTAATATAACATCAACGCCTGTCAGATTAACAATATCATTGATTGGAGAAATAGACCATCATAACGCTTCGGTGTTGAGAATAGAATCGGATGAAGCAATTCAGAAGAGTCTTTCTCCGACTGTTACGCTCGATTTCGGTGAAGTGACATTTATGGACAGCTCAGGAATCGGTTTTGTTCTCGGAAGATACAGAATTGTTGAAAGCTATGGCGGTAGCATAGAAGTTATTAATCTTTCAAACAGATTATATATGATGATGAAGCTTGCAGGTCTTGAAAAACTTATGAAACTTAAAATGAAAGGGTAAATGAAATGAAAGCATTGAATGAAATGAAATTACAGATAGAGAGCCGTTCTGTCAATGAGGGTTTTGCAAGAGCGACCGTTGCCGCTTTTGCAGCTCAGCTTGACCCGAATATAGAAGATATATCCGATATAAAAACAGCTGTCAGCGAGGCGGTTACAAACTCTATTGTTCATGGATACCCCGATTCCGTGGGAAAAATTTACATATGGGCAGGTATTTATGAAAACGGACTTTTTAAAGTTAAAATTAAAGACAGAGGTTTGGGTATCGAAGATGTTAAAAAGGCTCTGGAGCCATTGTTCACAACACTCGGAGGTGAACGTGCAGGTCTCGGATTTGCCGTTATGGAAAGTTTCTGTGATAAAATTCACGTAACTTCAAAAATCGGGAAAGGAACAACCGTAACGCTTGAAAAGTTCCTGAAAGGTCGAAACTGCGGTGATGACTGAAATAAAAAACCGAAACAGTATAGTTGAAAAAAATCTCGGTCTTGTTCATTCCTGTGTAAAAAGATTTAAGGGCAGGGGAGTTGAATATGATGATTTGTTTCAGGCAGGCTGTGTGGGCTTGATTAAGGCTGCGGATAACTTTGACGAATCCCGGGGCTTTTCGTTTTCGACATACGCTGTTCCAGTTATTCTCGGTGAAATGAAACGCGTTTTCCGTGACGGAGGAACAGTTAAAGTCGGGAGAGCAATAAAAGATAAATCAAGAATAATCATGAAGAAAAAAGACGAAATTGCCGTTGAACTCGGAAGAGAACCAACAGTGAGTGAGATTTCGGAGATAATCGGAATTGATGTTGCTGAAACGGCAATGCTTCTTAATGCTTCCTTGCCTGCTTTATCGTTGACTTCCGGAGAAGAAGGCGAATCACAGTTTGATATCCCTGTAGATTCACCCGAAAATGAAATTTCCGATTTTATTGCCTTGCGTCAGGTTGTTGATTCTCTTGAGGAAAGAGATAAAAATATTATTGAATTGAGATATAAGAAAGGCTTGACACAACAGAAAACGGCTGATATTCTCGGAATGTCTCAGGTTCAGATTTCCCGCCGTGAAAAAGTTATTCTTGAATTTATAAGAAAAAAATTATTGCAATAGCATTGACAAACAATTAAACGGATATTAAACTTAAAGCGGCAGTATTTATGCCGCTTATTTTATTTGAGAGGTTATTAAGATGATTAAAACTATTTCTGACGGTGTGTATCCCACAATGATAACTCCTTTTACGGATGATAACAAAATTGATTATAACGGCGTTCTCGGTATTCTTGATTTTTATTCCCAAAACGGTGTTGACGGTGTTTTTGCAATCTGTCAGTCAAGCGAAATTTTCTTTCTTTCTTTTGAGGAAAGACTTGAACTTCTTCGCTTTATTATGAAAAATAAACCTGCGGATATGAGTGTAGTTGCATCCGGCCATACAGCAGATGACCTTGATACTCAGATTTATGAAGCAAACGCTTTTATAAATGAAGGTATTGATGCATATGTATTTATTGCAAACCGTTTTGCAAAGCAGGATGAAGATGATTCTGTATTCCTCAGAAATTATGAGAAAATGGTTTCTTCAATTCCTGAAATCGGTCTCGGCATTTATGAATGCCCTTATCCCTATAAGCGTCTTATGGCTCCCGAAACATTAAGACAGTGTGCACTTGACGGAAGACTGAAATTCCTTAAAGATACTTGTTGCCGCATTGCTGAAATTGAAGCAAAGCTTAAAGCTGTTGAAGGTCTCGGACTTAAAATTTATAATGCGAATTCAGCAACTCTTCTTGAATCTCTCCGTGCGGGTTGTGCCGGTTTCTCCGGCGTAATGGGTAATTTCCATCCAGAACTTTATTCATGGCTGTGTAAGAATTATAAGACCGAACCTGAAAAAGCTGAGCAGGTTCAGGCATTCATTGCTTTTGCTTCTCTTGCCGAATGCCAGATGTATCCTGTCAATGCAAAATATCATTTGGGCCTTTGCGGTGTTGATATCGGTTACAATTGCAGAGTAAAAGATGCCTCCCTATTTACCGATGCAAACAAAAAAGAGATTGCTCAGATGTATACAGTTGAAAAAATATTCAAAGAAACTTTCGGAATTTAACAAAACTTGAACATAAATCATTAAAAATGATGTTGATTTATGTCTTTTATTATGTTAATATATCTTTGTATGATTTTTGTAAAAATTTTTATTCTTGGAGGAATGGAAAATGGCACAGAAAAAGACAGTCTTCCTTACCGGTGCTTCGGGCACAATGGGTTGGGAAAGCTTCAAGCAGTTCTATGCAAAGAAGAACCAGTTCAACATCGTTGTTCTCCTTCGTGACAGCGAAAAGAACAGAAAGCAGTTTGCTCCTTATATGAACGATCCCTGCGTTAAAGTCGTATGGGGCGACCTCAAGAAGTACGAAAGTGTTCTTGAATGCGTAACAGGTGCAGATTATGTTCTTCATGTCGGCGGCATGGTTTCCCCCTCTGCTGACTATTATCCCATCAACACAATCAAGACCAATGTTGGCGCTGCAAAGAATATCGTTAAGGCTGTTAAGGCACAGCCTGATCCCGATGCTGTTAAGGTTGTTTATATCGGTACTGTTGCCGAAACGGGCGAAAGAGATGACCCCATCCACTGGGCACGTACAGGCGACCCCATCAAAATCAGCGTCTATGACCATTATGCAACTTCAAAGGTTCTTGCTGAACAGGTTTTTGCCGAATCAGGTCTTAAGCATTGGGTATCACTCCGTCAGTCAGGTATTCTTTATCCCGAAATCGTTAAGAATATGGAACCCATTATGTACCATGTTGTTATCAACGGTGTTCTTGAATGGGCAACAGTTGAAGACTCAGGCCGTCTTATGGTAAATGTCTGCGGCGATGATATTCCCGAAGAATTCTGGAGAAGATTCTATAATATCGGTTCCGGTAAAGAATACAGACTTACAAACTATGAGTTTGAAGAGCTTCTTCTCGGCTGTATCGGTCTCGGCTCTCCCAAAACACTTTTTGATCCCAATTGGTTTACAACTAAGAA
>JAFWYP010000063.1 GCA_017517665.1 Clostridia bacterium
ATGTGGTAATTGGTATTATACTGATTGTCACGGCACTTGTATGATAATTTTAAGTTCGGCCCTCGTTCCATTACGGAGCGAGGGCTATTATTGAACAATTTGTAACTTTTGCAGAAAAACCCCTTGACAAATTCCGTCTTGGTTTACAATCGAGTTGCTGTCACCTTGAAGCTCGTCATCTCTTGAAAGACGCTCATACAAGGCGGTAATTTTGTCAGACTGTCTTTTCATATTTTCCTCCTGTTCAGGCGGACAGTCTGCCAATACAGGATTGCTTGATTTCAATATATCATACATTGATTAATTTTTCACCTCTTTTTCCAGATTATCGAGAAGTTTTTTCGTAAAACTTTTTTCACCGTCAAATTCTGCGGCAAATACATAAGTGGTTTTGCCCGAATGAAATGTTACCGATATATTGGGTAACTCATTCGGTAACGGATTTTTTGCGACGATATTGCCGTTATCGTCAAAACGGATATTTTCATTTTTCATAAATTTATTACTCCTTTATTCAATATTTTGATTATGGATTTTGGTAGGTTTAATAATTTCACGGGACTGTTCTTGTTCCTGATATTTAACATTTGCAAGAACTTTTGAAATGATATATTTTGCTCGTTTGAGTTCTTCAAGGCTGCCGTAGTTGTTTTCAATGAAAGTGACTTCGGCGTCTTTTTGTTTTTGCAGTTTTTCGAGTTCCGCTTTCAGAGATTTGGTTGTTGCGTTCGAGTTTTCATCAGCCCATCGCTTTGCCCGGTAGAATGAATTTAACTCTTTGCTGTGTTCGGTTTTGAATTTATCTTTGCCGAATTTCTTTTTGCCGTATTCGTCTGCAACGGATTTGTATTTTGTATAATCACCGAGGAATTTAATTCCTTTTTTGAGTTCTTTTATTCTTTCGTCTGCGTTGTCGATACGGCTTTGAACCGCAGAAACTTCTTCAATCATTTTCCATAAAGAATCTGCGGTAGTGATGTTATGTCGCTGAAGAAAAGCGAGTGTTTTTGAAACTTGCTTCAAATCAACCGCTAAATCTTTATTGTAATAGTATCTGCTTTTTCCGTTATGTGCTTCTTGCCGTGAGTTCAGATAGTCGATGAGAATATCTGCGATAGTCGGCTCTTTTTCTTCTTTGAATTCGGAAAGAATTTTTTTGATTTCTTCAATCCATTCTATCAATTCAGCAAGTGCTTTTCGCAAATGTTTTCTCACAGAGTTGAATTTAACGATGTCCCGATTCAGAGTGCCGAGAAACGTAACTTCACCTCTGTTTTCCATTTCCGATGCGGCGGGTCCGAGATGAACTGTTGGCACTAAATCTATTCCCTGACGTTCATAAGAACGCATATCAATTCTTTCGGGTCGGTTGTTTTTCTCAAGATATTCGTTGACTTTTTCTTCCCATGCGTGCCGCCAGATTTCTGCATTTTCTCTTTTGTTCCAATCAACAATATCTTCACGGTGTTCACCGATACGGTTGCCGTGTTCATCAAGTTCGTAAACCTTTCTGCACTTCGGAAGCCACTTTCCGTTTTCATCAATCGCTCTCATCGTCAGCATAATATGTGTGTGCGGATTGCCGTCACCTTTATCGTGAACGGCGAAATCGCAGCACATTCCTTTTGAAACAAATTGCTCACGGCAATAACTTCTGACAAGTTCTGCATACTGGTCGGTTGGAATTTCTATCGGAAGTGCGATGATAATTTTTCGGGCAAGCTGAGAGTTCCATTGTGTTTCAACTTTCTCTGCGGAGTTCCATAAAGTTTCTCTGTTGAGATATTCTTGCGGTGCGTTCTGAGGAAGAAGAATTTCGGAATGGATAACTTCGTTTTGCTTTCGCAAATAATTTTTGGTTCGGTTATCATATTCAGAAAAAAGTTTTGAACCACTCTGATAAGCAGCTCCGGCAACAGCGGATTTATTTTCACTACGTTTTTGTATTGAAATCTGAAAATGGGTACAGGATATTTTTATCACGCTCCTTTCAATTTGGGGTAGACGAAGTCGCAGGGGTGAAACCCTTGTCTGATGAAATCAGCGGAACTGTGTTCCGAGTGTTTTTGCAAAAAACCGCAATTTCACCGCAACGGTGTATAATTGCGCACTTTTACAAAGTGGTGTTTTCGTTGCTCTCTCTGAATTGTTCAATCGCTCTGCCGACTGCTTCGGGATGAAATGCAATTTTAAGAATTTCTTCAACCTGCTCGTCGGTCAGTTCGTTGGGACAACCGAGAAATTTTTCAAGCATTGCTCCACGGGTGCAAAGTCTGTGAGTACGTTCTTTCCGTGTCAGTAAATTTATCTGTGACTCATAATATTTGCTTTTGTTATGTAACACTTTCAGTTCAGCTTCGCCCTTCGCTTTCATTTCACGAAGTTCGTCAATGGATTTGTTTTTCAGATTTTTATTCGACAATAATTTTTCTCCTTTTTCTTTCACAAAAAATATTTTAAATTTCAAGACAAACAAATGTTCGACATAATTCTATATCATTTTCACTTTGTTGTCAATAGGCGGAAATTTAAAAGCAGGCAACTCAAAATTGTTACCTGCTTCAAACGAAAATATAATTTTATCAGATGGTTGTAGAAAAGCCGACGGGGTTTTAATCCGTCGGCTTTGGTGTTATTGGGTTGTTACTTTGTTAAATTCAGCAACTGAAAATTTTTGAGAAAAGCCAGAGAATACCGTTGTATTTCCAAGTGAGGCAATCCCAAATGACATAGAAGAAACGGAGTGAGAAATATTCTTTGGGAGTGTTGATTATTTTGATGAGCTTTTCAGCCTGAGCCTTGTATTCATTGAGCTTTGCTTTTTCTGCCTCGCCCATATTCTCGTCTGCAAGGAGTTCATCAATCTTTGCTTTGAGGGCTTCAATATCATCTTCCCAGAACTTTGTTACTCTTTCTTCGTCGAACATTTCAAGCTCAACTGCGATATCGGTAACAGCCTTGCTTGCCTCTTCAATCTTGTCAAGGAGAGATTCGAA
>JAFWYP010000064.1 GCA_017517665.1 Clostridia bacterium
AGCTTTGATGCGGGGTCGGTGTGGGTTGCCTGATCGTCAAAGAATATGTTGGCATTGAATGCTTTGAGAACTTCGCTTTTCTTAACTCCGCCAAGGAAAAACACCTCGTCAATACGAACATTCCACGCACGCAGAGTACGGATAACTCTTTCGTGTGCGGGAGCATTTCTTGCGGTAACAAGTGCTGTGCGTATGGGCGATTCGTCCTTCGGAAACTGCTGCTGGATGAGGGAAAGCGTTTTGAGAAGCTTTGCAAACGGACCTTCGGGAAGCGGATTCTGTGCGTTTTTCTGCTCGTGCTTTGCAAACGCTTCAAGTCCTTCCGCCTGAAAAATCCTCTCGGATTCATCGGAGAAAATAACCGCATCGCCGTCGAATGCAATTCGGATTTGGGGTATCTCATCATCGGGGTTAATCGGCAGATTTGAGTTGTCACAGATGATCCCCGATGCGATGTTTGCGTTGATTGCTTCCTGAACATCGTTTTCATTTGCAGAAAGGAACAAATCCGTTTTGAATGCACCGAGATATGGCGAAATCGATGCACCGCCAACCAAAGCCGCGCGGCTGATATCAAGCCCGTAATGCTCAATGGAATTGAAAATACGCAGGCTTGTGTCGGAGCTGTTTTTGGACATAATAATAATCTCGGTCAGGTATCTGCCGTCGGCGTTTAGCTTCTGCAATGCCTTGACAAGCGGAAACGCTGTGCCGGGTCTGAGGATATCATTCTCATGCTCGGTCTGATATTTTGAATACGCCTCCAGACCTTGTTCTTCAAATATTCTGTTTTCTTCTTCAAGGTCAAAAAGCGCTCTCGATGATACGCCGATAACAAGTTTATCTTCCAATGTTACTGCCATAATAAATACCTCTTGTGTGATATGTTTTTATAATATTATTTTTCTGCGGATTTGTAAATACCGAAAGCAGAGTTCACGTCTTCTATTGAAAGATTATCATAGGATAAAAATTTGATTTTGTGTTTGTTCGCATACATCTCAGCAAACGAACCGCTTTTGCCTGCGATAATCATATTCGGGTTGGCATCATAAAAAGCTGATTTTGAAATGCTGATAACCGACGGCGGAATAAATATCATTTCAAGCTTTTTACACTTTTCAAAAGTATAGGGCATAATCGCTTCTACCGACGGAGGAATCGCAATAAAGCGAATCGGAGTAAGAGAGAAGGCATCCGATGCGATTTCACGGACATTTTTCGGAAGAATGATATATTCAAGGTTTTTGCATCCGCTGAAAGCCTTTTTGCCGACAACCCTGACTTTTTCGTTGAGTTCAACCTTTTCGAGGTTTTCGCAGTTCATAAAGCTTTCGGGTTGGATTTTTCCCGTGCCGAAAGTGATGCTCTTTAGCCTTCTGTTTCCGCAGAAGGTGCTTTTATCAAATGCAATTCCGTCAAACGTCACTCTTTCAGCTGTTGTTCTGTGAGTGTTTATGAGGTATTCGGGCTCGGGAATCAACCTTTCGCAGGGGTAATAAAAACCGATATCTTGTCTTACCGTTGACGGAATGAATTCAAAATCGCCCGTTATTTCGGGAAACAGTTCACATTTTTTATAGACATTCAGGCTGTGGATAAGCTTAACTTTTTTGCCGCAGAAACGGGTCGGAATTTCGACTTCTTTTTGTTCTCCTATAACACCCACAACAGCGATTTCGGGATGCTCGGTTTTTATTTCGTTGCCTCTTAATTCTTTGAATTCACAACAGTTATAAAGCAGTTTGCCGTCTGTTATGAGAACACGGTTTAACGGACAAAGCATTTTTCACACCTCAATTCTTGCAATTTTACCCCACGGGGGCTCGACATCTTTATTGTTCAGAAGCCACAAAACGGGAATTCCGTTTGATTTTTCTTCATCGGGAAACGGAGCATAACCGTCGGTCAGGATTATTATGCTTGCAGGCGGTTCGTCGGTCATATGATCATCAACATATTTGAATATGACCTCAAAATCAGTTCCTCCGCCGCCTTTCGGTTTAATAACCATAAATTCGTCCTCATCCGAAAACGGAGTTGGCGGTATTACTGCGGCATCGAAAAATCCGAGAAGACCTTCAAGCTTGCCGTTGAACTGGTCGATTGCGCCTTTGACTTCGGAATAAGCGGCGGTTATCATATCGTCGGACATCGAACCCGACGTATCAATCATAAAGAGGATGTTTTTAACGGTTTCGTCTTTTTCGTTGAAATCGGGCAGAAAGAAATCGGAATCGCCGAATCTTCTGTCGGGCGGACTGAACGAATAATCACAGATTTCTTCCTGCACAAACTCGTTGAGGATTGAACGCCAATCTGTCTGCGGCTTTCTGAGTTCTTCAATCAATCTTTTTGCAAAGGCAGGTATCAGACCTCTTTGATCTGACGGATCACGGATACTGACAGCCTCTGCCGCATCAAGAATCCTCTTTTGCCATTCTTCACGCAAAGTGTTATCATCGGCAGTGTTTTTCCATTTTTCGTGGTCATCAAAAACACCGTTGCCGTTACTGTCGGAATTGTCGGAACCGCCGTTCCCGCCATTCTTGCCGCCGAAACCGCCTCCGTTACCTGCCAGACTGCCGGGCATTTTCTTTGACTTCTTACCTTTCATCGCAGGCAGCATGGCATAAACCTCTTCGGCAGTGAATTTTGCGCCCTCTTTGCCGTCGGGTGTTTCGTGCATAAGCTCTCCGTATTTGCCGAGATGAATGTTTTTTCTGTTACCGCCCATTGATTCGAGAATGATAGAGTTGACAACTATATCGCAGGCAATGTTGAATCTTTCAGGCTCAAAATCACCGTAGCGTGAGCAATGCTGCAAAGCAATGTGAAGAATTTCGTGCATCATAACAATATCAATCTGCGAATCAGTAAGATTTTCGAGAAAATCGGGGCCGAAATATATCCTCACACCGTCTGTTGCGGCGGTTTCGCATTCTTCGTCGATAGTCAGCACCATATGCATCAGAAGAAGTCCGTAAAAACCGTTTGTGCAAAGCAGACGAAGCCTTGACTTCATTAGTCTCATTGAATATTCACGGATTTTCTGTTCAGACAGTTCCATTGAGCAGCCTTCCTTTCATCTGCAGCCACCTTGCAAATTCGGGAATCTGCATAAGCTTTGATTTGTAGCCGTCTTCTATATACATATAATCTTTGAGAAGAACCGCGGAGAAATCCGCAGGCAGCTTTTCGGCATAAACAATTGAATTTGCGATTCTCTGCATTTCGTCTTTGTGGCTTTGGGCATAGACTGCCATTGCCGAAACAAGAGCATAAAGTGCATCGGTTGAATTCGGAACAATCGGCATTTTTCCGTCAAAAACATCTTCAATTGAGGGCAAGGAGTTCCATACCTTGCACCACGTTCTGAATTCGATTGCCGTGCCCGTGCCGACAAGACCTGCAACCATCGGGTACATAATCTCAACATTATCATCAACGGAATTCAGCAGATTGCTGACCATTTCCCACGAACGGGGAGTCGGGAATGCGAGGTCATCCTTGCCGCCGTCAAAGCCCATAAGCATATTCTGCTTGAACGAAAGAAAACCGATAACCTTGGGATTGATTGCGTTTCTGATTGCCCATTGTTTCCACGAATTGAAGTTGCCCTCAACTTCAATGTGGCAAAGGCGGTTTGCAAGAGCTTTAGGCATTTTGAACGCAACGGATTTATCCGTCACTCTGTTACCTGCGGCGATAACAATGCAGTTATCGGGCAGCTTATGCTCGCCCACAACTCTGTCAAGCGTTATCTGATAAGCCGCCGCCTGAACGGATTGCGGTGCGGCAGAAATTTCGTCAAGGAAAAGGATGTTAACGGTTGAATCATCCTCATCCATCTGGAAAATCTGCGGCCTGAGCCATATTGCAAGGGTTTTGTCTGCATTTGCGGTGGGAATACCTCGCAGGTCAATGGGATTGAAAAGCAATAATCTGACGTCGGTCACAACGGATTTTCTGCCCGTTTTTGCTTCAATATCCTTTGCAAGCTGACGGACAAGCTGCGATTTGCCGACACCCGGAGGTCCCCACAGCATAACCGACGGCAAAGTTTTTATCGGCAGGCCTGCATTGATAACGCCGCAATATGATTTTGAAAGAATATCTATCGTTTTCTGCACCGTTAAGCTCGGCACGCTTGACATTTTCACTTCGTTCATTCTTTGACCCCCAGTTTTTTATCAATATTTTTGAGCTGTTTTTTCAGTTCTTCAATTTTATCGGTATAGCTTTCGTCTTTTGCAAGCTCGGCTTTTATTCCGATTTCTTTTTCACGGAGCTTTTCTGCAGCATCGGCAAGCTTTCCGATATATTCCGTAAGACCCTCAAGATAGTTATCGATTCGGATTATCGTTCCGACCTCCGTATCGCCGAGATTAATATAATGCCTGCCCGTTTTTTTGAGAATCACAAACGGTTTTTCTTTGAGCATATTAGCAGGCAGAATAACCTTGAAGCCCTGATATTCGAGAAGCTCTTTTTCGGCAGGAATCATATTGTTATTCTGAACGGCATCAAAGATTTGCTTACGGATTGCCTGCCTTTGAGCCTTGTCATATTCTCGCTTGTTTGCGCAGTAGAAATCTCTGTCCGCAACGCATTCAGAGGTTATTCTTTTATTATCTGCAAGCTGTGCAGGAATCAAACTAAGCTCGTTTTCAAGTGCTTCACGGTTTGAAACAAGACCTCTTTGCAGAGCCATATATTTTTCAAGCTCATTTGCGGTTTCAACCCTCTTTTTGATAAGCGGATTGCCAACTGCAAGAACCTTGACTTCGGCATAGTCAAGCACCGTACCGTCAATATCCGAACCGCTTCTCTGTGTGAGTGAACCCGAAAGAAGTTGGCTGATGAATCTCTGCTTTGTTTCGAGCAGCTGCCACGAATAGGCATCAAAGCTGCCCTCTGTTATGTATCTGAAAATCTGTACCTTGGGATTCATATTTCCCTGGCGCAGAATTCTGCCCTCTCGTTGCACCATATCCGCAGGTCGCCACGGCACGTCGATATGATGAAGGGCAATCAGCCTGTCCTGAACGTTGACGCCGAGACCGAGCTTGAACGTTGAACCGAGAAGAATGCGAATTTCGCCGTTTCTGACCTTTCTGAAAAGCTCGCTTCGCTTTTTCTCTGTCTGCGCATCGTGAACATAAGCAATCGTTTCTTCGGGGATTCCCATTGAGATGAGCAGACGTGAAAGTTCGTCATATATATTAAATGTACCTTTCGGCGTTGAAACATCGCAGAAAATGAGCTGTGCACTTTTCTGAAGATATGTTTTCATATAGATATCAAAAACGTTTTCGGCGCAGCGGTAAACCTTTGAATCATAAGTGAATGCCGCATTCGGCTCGGCAAGGCGCAGATCAAGAGCTGCCTTTCTGCCGTCAACGGTGATTTTGAGCATATTATCATCTGTTCTCGGCACCATATGATTCCTCACGTCTTCAACTCTGTCGGAAATCTGGTCAAGATAAGCCTGAAATCCTTTTGTTTTGGGAATAAGTGCATCTGTATAGCCGTCAAATTCGGGTATGCCCTCCGCACCATCCATTGAATGAAAGTCTGCAACTGAAGCCAGCAGATTTGTAAGCTCGGGCAGATTATGGAATTTCGAAAGTCTCGTTGCCATTCGGTATTCACTTGTGTCAACGTCAATCTCAAAGCTGTCCTCTTTTTCGGCAAACATACCGACCCAGCTGTCAAAACTCTGCAAATCAAGAAGAGCCAATTCACCGCTCTGCAGGTATTTCTGCATAACGTAAACGTCGGTCACGGAATTTGTTATGGGCGTACCCGTTGCGAAAACAACGCCTCTGCCGTTGTTCTGTTTTTGAACGCATTGCACCTTTTCGAGCATTTCGGCGCATTTCTTTGAACCTCCCTTTGAAAGACCGAGAACGTGGGCAATCTTTGTTTCAATCGGCAGGTTTTTGAAATTATGTGCTTCATCAACAAAGAGCGTATTAATTCCGAGCTCATCAAAATAAACTTCATCGGTTGCAACATGCAAAGCTCTTTTCAGTTCATTGCAGGCTTCGCGGAGCTTGCGGCGTTTTTCCTGAAGGCGTGATGTGTTCTTAAGGCTGTTACAAAGCTTTTCCGAAACGGAATCAAGCAATTCCTGCAGCTGGCTTTCGTGGAATTCCCTTGAAATTCCGATAAGCTCAAAGCAGCTGTAAGCCATTATCACGGCATCATAATCGTTATCTCTGATTTTCTCCATAACCTCATCACGCTTATCGGGCTTAAAGTTTTTCGGTTCAACGCAGAGGATCTTTGCCTGAGGATACATTCTGAGGAATATATCCGACCACTGACCCACGAGGTTATTGGGCACAACGTAAAGATTCTTCTTTGAAATACCCATGCGGCGCATTTCCATGCCTGCCGCAATCATAACATAAGTTTTGCCCGCACCAACGTCGTGCGCAAGCAAAGTGTTTGGCGTAAAGAGAATTCTTGCAACTGCGTTTTTCTGATAAGGATAAAGCTTTATTTCATCGGACATAGTCGGAAATTCAAGAAAAGAACCGTCAAAGATTCTCTTACGAACGCATGCAAACTTTTCTTCGTAAATCCGCTCGAGTCTTTCCTTGCGTTTTTCATCCTTCCATATCCATTTCTGAAATTCCTTTATCAGTTTTTTCTGCTTTTCGATGGCAAGTGCGGTTTCAGCGTTGTTGACAACTCTTTTCTCGCCCGTTGAAGAAGTCGGACTTTCAACGGAATCCGTAACCCTGATTTGCCTTAAATTAAGAGTTCTTTCAATTATGTGCAGAGCATTTATTCTGCTTGTGCCGTAGGTTGAGTTTGCTTTTGTTGCCATTCTTGTGCCGTTGAATCTGCTTTTGAAGCCTACTTCCCACGTGCCTGTAATTTCATCGTGTTTTGTCGTTGTGTAATCGTTCCAGCCTGAATAAATATCCTTACAGGGGCAGAAAAGCTCATCAATAAAATCGTCAATAACGTCGGGCGGAATCCATGGCGAGCCGAGAGTAACATAAATATCCTCGCACGCAACCGATGGAGGGATAACCTTTTCAATCGCTTCAACGTTTGCGTCAAAATATCCGTTAAACTCTTTAGTCGCTTTCTGAGCGGCTTTCCATTTTCTCTTGAGGTTGCCCGTCAGGTATTCATCGGCGGTTTCCCAGCCTTTGTAGAAGCACTTACCCCACGTTTCGGGATTCTGGTAAATCGAGCCTTTCAGAGTTTCAATAACCGTTTTGCAGGTTTCGCCCGTAATCTGCGAAATATATTCAATATCAATCTTGCCAAGGTTATTGAGAGATAGAATCAACGCATCGGAAATGCTTTCGGTATGCACACCTGCCGCACGGTCATCGCCTGCAAAGGAATTTTCCCAGTCAAGCGGCAAATCCATACTTGTAACTTCGGCAACATATCTGTCGTGACG